>JAXIOW010000048.1:0-12972 GCA_045403215.1 Nitrospirales bacterium
GGAAGGCAGCGGATGAACAAGGAGGGCTCGCCATGGCGAAAGCGTTGAAGTGCTTGAAAGAGGGATGCACCTTCGAGGTGCAGGGTAACTCCGTGGATGACGTCCTGACCAAGCTCAAGATGCATGCGATGATCGCCCACCAGATGCCGCAGCTGCCGCCCGATCTGATCGAGAAGGCCAAAGGCTCTGTGCGCGACGTCTAAGATGCCGATCCCGGTGAAGCCCTGTCCCGATTGCGGCAAGCTGATGTGGGTGAAAGACGAGTCTATCGAATGGGTGGACGAGAACACCATCCGTTTCCGGTGCCCGCATTGCCAGTCGCTCGTGCGTCGCAGGCTGGTGGAGCTCGGCTCGAATGCCGCCGGTCCCATCAAGCCGGCTTGACGCCTCTCCCGGCACTCCCTAAGATGGCGCTATGACTGTCCTGTCCGATGGCGACCGCGTCCACTTGGTGGACCGGAAAGGCCGGCAGTACGCGTTGACGCTGAAGGCCGGCGACACCTTCCAATTCAGCGGAGAGACGCTCGCCCACGACGATCTGATCGGCAAGCCCGACGGCACCCTGGTCACCCTGTCCCGCGGGCGCCGCATGCTGGCCCTCCGCCCCACCCTCTCGGAGTATGTGCTGAAGATGCCCCGCGGCGCCCAGGTCCTCTATCCCAAGGACCTCGGGGTGATCCTCCAGTGGGCCGATATCTATCCCGGCGCACGGGCCTTCGAGGCCGGGACGGGATCGGGCGCACTGACCATGGCGCTGCTCCGGGCCGTCGGGGATCGCGGGCACGTCATCAGTTACGAGTCCCGCGAGGATTTTGCCCGGACCGCGATGAAGAACATCGAACGGTATCTCGGTCCCGTCCACAACCTCACGCTCCGGCAACGCAACGCGTATGAAGGCATCGAGGAGACGGATCTGGATCGGGTGGTCTTGGATCTCCCCGAGCCCTGGCAGGTGGTCCCCCACGCCGCGACGGCCTTGCGGTCGGGCGGGGTCTACGTGAGCTACGTCCCGACGATCCCCCAGGTGATGCAGACCGTGGAGGCGCTGCACCGGGCGCAGGTCTTCGCGATGATCCAGACGTTCGAGACCCTGCTGCGGACCTGGAACATCGAGGGGCGCAGTGTGCGGCCGGACCTACGCATGGTGGCGCACAGCGGGTTCCTCACGGTGGCTCGCAAGGTGCAGCCAGGCTTGGCTCCTTCCGTCAGGCCTGCGGAGGCGGAGCCGGAAGCCGGTGGGGGTTGACCGTCCGATAGGCGCGCGCGCGATGCGCGTCTGAGCGCCTGCCCGTTTCTCCTGCCTCCTCTACCCCGCCCGGCAATCTTCTTGCTCGCTCGTGTCCATCCGTGTATGTAGGAGGCACCATCTCTTTCAGGAGCGCCCTTCATGGCTGAACTGGATTTCCTCCGCGACCTGGTCGTGCTCTTCGGCGCTTCGATCATGGTCGTGTACGGATTCAACAGGCTCCGGCTCCCGGCCGTCGTCGGCTTCCTCGTCGCGGGCGCGCTGCTGGGCCCCTACGGGCTGGACGTTGTGGATGACGTGGCCCGCGTGGAGGTCTTCGCCGAGGTGGGCGTCGTGCTGTTGCTGTTCACCATCGGGGTGGAGTTTTCCCTGGGCCAGCTCCGGTCGCTCCGCACGGTCGTTGGCGCCGGGCTCCTCCAGATCGGCTCCGCGATCGGCCTGTCTGCTCTGACGGCTATCGCCTTCGGCTTGCCACTCAACCAGGGCGTGTTCTGGGGCTTCCTCGCGGCGATGAGCAGCACGGCCGTCGTGCTCAAGATGGTGACGGAGCGGGGCGAAACCAACTCCCCGCACGGCCGTCTGATCGTCGGGATGCTGATCGTGCAGGACCTGGCGGTGGTGCCGATGATGGTCGTGACGCCGGTGTTGGGTGGGCTCGGGGAGGCAGGACTTCTGGCGGTCCTGTGGTCGGTCCTCAAGGCAGTCCTGGCGGTGCTGCTGATTCTCGTGGCGGCGCGGTACCTGGTCCCTCGCCTGCTGGTGGAAGTCGTCCGCAGCCGGAGTCGTGAGCTGTTCGTGATCACGATCATCCTGGTGTGTCTAGGCATCGCCTGGCTCAGCTCGCTGGCTGGCCTGTCCCTCGCGCTGGGCGCGTTCATTGCGGGGCTGATCATCTCCGAATCGGAATACAGCCACCAGGCGATGGCAGAGATTTTGCCCTTCCGGGACAGTTTCAACAGCCTGTTCTTCAGCTCGATCGGGATGCTGCTCGATTTGCGGGTCCTGCTGGCCCATCCCGTTCTGGTGATGGGCCTGGTCGTCGCGATCGTGGGCGGGAAGGTGGTGACGACCGCAGGAGCGGCGGTGGTCACGGGCTACTCTTGGCGGGCGGCGGTGCTCACCGGCATCGCCCTGGCTCAGGTCGGAGAGTTTTCCTTCATCCTCGCCAAGGTCGGCAGGAGCGTCGGGCTCCTGCCCGGCGAGTCGTTCCAGGTGTTTCTGACCGTGTCGGTCCTGACGCTGCTCCTCACCCCGTTCCTGCTGCAGGCCTCCCCGCGGCTGGCAAGGCGCGCGGAAGCGCTCCAGCGGCTGCGACACTGGCTGCCGGAACGCCACCCTGACACCCACGGAATCCCGTCCCGCCACCTTCGGGACCACACTATCGTCGGGGGCTACGGAGTAAACGGGCGAAACCTGGCCCAGGTCCTGCGGGAGACTGAAATTCCGTTCGTGGTGGTCGATGTGGACGGGGAGACCGTCCGCCAAGAACAAAAGAAGGGGATCCCGATCGTGTTCGGGGATATCACGCATCCACAGGTGCTTCGCCGACTTGGCATCCAGGACGCGCGCGCCTTGGTACTGGCGATTTCCGACCCCATTGCCACCCGTCGGGCGGTCACGGTGGCGCGCCAACTCAGTCCGGCCATCCACATCGTTGCGCGAACCCGCTATCTACGCGAGATCGAAGACCTGCGCGCGACGGGCGCCGACCAGGTCGTGCCGGAGGAGTTTGAAACCTCGATTGAAATCTTCAGCTTGGTGTTGCAGCACTACCGCATGCCCGCGCGGGTGATCGCCGAAAAGGCGGAACGCATCCGGCGTGAGGGCTATGCGCTCTTCCGCAAAGGACAGCCCGGCCTGAAGGAAATCGTCGCGAAGGAAACCGACGACCTCTACGTTGACGATTAGAAGCCCCGTCCGGTGATCTTTTCATAGGCTTCGCGGATGGTCCCAACTTCCCAAACGGTCAACCGGAGGCTTTCCGCCAGTGGACGCACATCCCAGTCTCGGGTCCGGAGCTGTCCCTTGGGGATCAGGATAACCGAGAGGCCGCTTCTGGCCGCCCCCTGGAGTTTTTCCGGGATGTCCCCCACAGCCGAGATGCGTCCATCGGGCTCGACCTTGCCGGTCATGGCGACGTTCGAGGGGAACGTGTCGCCGCGCAGGGCGGCGACGATCCCGACCGCCAACACGGCGCTGGCGCTGGGCCCGTCGGTCATATACGCGCCGCTGACGTTCTTGACGGTGACGAGCAAGCTCCGGGGATCCTGGCCTATCGCGCGTGCAGCGGCGTCGACCGCCAACCGCGCGGCGTCTTTCCAGTCTGGACTCAATGCCGCGCCTTTGAGTGTTCCGAATGCGCGCGAGCCTTCGTTGAATTGCACCTGGGGTCCGGAGAGGTCGGGCAGCCGGTCGATTTGCACGGCCAAGTAGTGGACGGCTCCCACCAGCTTGCCGCCCTGGTTACTCACTCCCAGAACTGGGATGGAGATAAACACCCGCTGCTCGGCAGCTTCAACTGTTCCTCCGCAGACGACAAGGAGGAACAGGACCGTCAGGAACTGGAGTATCAATGGGCGGTATGAGCGCATGGAGGCAAAAGGTTTGTTACTCTATCACACGTACAGAACGTGGGAAAGGCGTTAAAGCTGGGGGCTGACGATTGCCAGGGGCGCCAATTTTATCAATACAATCAACAGATTAATGAAGATCAGCCGCGCCTTGACAAGCCCTAGAAGCGCATATTATAGTACCTGCACGCGATGCTAGAGGGGATTCGGGGAGGATGTGGAGGTTCTGCAACTCCTGCCTCCCCGAGGCATTTTAAGAGCTGGCGATATGTCGACCACGGCAAAGCTTGATCCTCAAGTCGCTTTAGCGGAATTGCAAGAGCGCAAGCCCGATCGGGTCACGATCGTCGTCTTGAGCGGCAATATGGATCGGGTCATGGCTGCGTTCATCATCGCGACCGGGGCGGCGTCGATGGGAATGCAGGTCACGATGTTTTTCACCTTCTGGGGGCTGAATGCCATCCGAAAGCGCGGGTCGTCCAGCAAGGCCACGGATTGGCTGCGACGTGCGTTCGGATTCCTCAATAGAGGGGGCGCGGACACGTTGCCCTTGTCCCGTTTCCACTTCTGGGGTGTGGGGACACGTATGATGAAGCTGGTGATGCGCCGCAACCGCATGCCGGGCGTCCCTGAACTGATGGACATGGCCAAGGACCTTGGCGTGCAGTTCATCGCGTGCACGACGACGCTCGGGCTCATGGGCATCACCAAGGACACCCTGATTGACGGGATCGATCAGTTTGCCGGAGTCTCGACCTATCTTGCCGAAGCGAAAGACGCGCAAGTCAACCTCTTCATCTAGATCTCGCGCCACGTCCCTGCGAACGTAATCCTATGGCGATGCAGTGGGATGTCCACCTCGATACCCTCGGGCTCTTCTGTCCGATGCCGATCATCAAGACCTCCAAGAAGATCAAGGAACTGGCGGTCGGCCAAATCCTGCAGGTGGTCTCGGATGATGAAGGGATCAAGAAAGACATGCCGGCCTGGTGCGAAACTACAGGGCATGAGTACCTTGGTCTGGACGAAGAGGTTAACGGGAATACCACTCATTACAAGGCGTACGTGCGGAAAACGAAATAACCTTCCGGGTGTTTCCTTCGGGCCCAGGCATTTTCCCCTTTCACAATCAATCCCTTACAGAACCGGCATCAGGTTCAACCTCACCCGGATTCCGATGGTTTTCCCCTCTCAATCCACAACCACCGCGCAATTCTAACCACAGACCTTTCCACAATATGTAGACATGAAAATTTTACCATCTCCCAGATATTGTATTTTTTGCTTGACTGGTGTCCGACCACATGGTAATAGACAGCCCGTCGCTGCAAACGAGGTAGCATCAAGATCGTGTGGGATGGTTTCCGTTCTCCACAAGCGCTAGGCGGCTACAGCCGGGGGACATGATCACCAGGATCGAGCAGCCGAAGGGATGGAACTCCGGCAACCTGCACGATGTTCCTCCTGTCAACGGCGTCTACGTCTTACGCGATCAGTACCAGAATATCCTGTTCATCGGTAGTGTCGGGTCCAGCCATCTGCGCGACCGACTGATCGGACATCTGCAGGTTAACGATGTGCCGGGCGTCCGGTATTTCGAGTGGTACCAGACCAATGGCCCCCGCAGCGCACGGGAGAAGGCACGGCAGTGGATCGCTCGCTATCGGCCACCGTTTGTCCATCGTCGCAGACGGGTCGCCGAGGCGGCGCCGATACTGGGCTAATTCGTCCGGACGGGCCAGGCAGGAACGCCCGTCCGTTTTTGTTGTGTGGGGCCGCAGCCCCGGTTCAATTTGTCATTATGCATGAGGAGGAACGTTGATGGAGGCTACTGGACACGCAAGCGCGCCTGAGGTTGAATCTGGAGTGAAGGGAGAAGCGACCCTTCGCATCTCGCCGAACGCGTTGCGTGTTCTCACGAAGCGGTACCTGGCGAAGGACGAGAACGGCAAAGTGATCGAAACGCCGGAAGGGATGTTTCGCCGGGTCGCGCACAACCTGGCGCAGGCGGATGCCCGCTTCGACGCGCCACCGGAGGAAGTGCGGTTGACCGAGGAAGAGTTCTACGCCGTGACGGCCCGCCTGGACTTTCTGCCGAACTCTCCGACCCTGATGAACGCCGGCCGGCCCCTGCAACAACTGGCCGCCTGTTTCGTCCTGCCGGTCGAGGATTCGATCACGGGGATCTACGATACGTTGAAACACCAGGCGCTCATCCACCAGACCGGGGGGGGCACGGGGTTTTCGTTCTCCCGGTTGCGGCCCAAAGACGACGTGGTGCGGAGCACCGGGGGCGTGGCGTCCGGCCCGGTGTCGTTCATGAAGGTGTACAACCAGTCCACCGAGCACATCAAGCAAGGCGGCACCCGGCGGGGCGCCAACATGGGCATCCTGCGGGTGGACCATCCCGACATTCTGGAGTTCATCACCTGCAAGACCGACGCCAAGGAGATCACCAACTTCAACATCAGCGTCGCGGTCACGGATGCGTTCATGAAGGCGGCCCTGAACGGCGAGATATACGACCTCGTGAACCCGCGATCCGGGAAAGTCGTCAGGCAGCTCAACGCGCGCGAGGTGCTGCACAAAATTGCGGAGTGCGCCTGGCGGAACGGCGAGCCGGGGCTCTTCTTCATCGATCAGGCCAACCGGACGAATCCCACGCCGCACTACGCGATGATCGAGGCCACCAACCCGTGCGGCGAGCAGCCGCTGCTGCCCTACGAGTCGTGCAACCTCGGGAGCATCAACCTGGAGAACCATCTCACCCGCACCGAGGACGGCCGGTACGAGATCGACTGGGCGCACCTGGAGCGGTCCATCCGGACCTCCGTGCATTTCCTGGACAACGTCATCGACATGAACAAGTACCCGATCCCCGAGATCGAGAAATGCACCAAAGACAACCGGAAGATCGGCCTGGGCGTGATGGGGTTCGCCCGCATGCTCTTCAAGCTGGGCGTCCGGTACGACTCAGAGGCCGGCGTCCAGATGGGCGAGCAAGTCATGAAATTCATCTCCGAGATCGGCTACGACGAGTCCCGGCTTAGGGCCGAGAAGCGCGGTGTGTACCCCTCCTGGAAGGGCTCCCTCCACGAGGCGCGCGACCAGCGGGTGCGGAATTCCTACGTGACCACCGTGGCCCCGACCGGCACGATCAGCATGATCGCGGACACGTCGGGCGGCTGCGAGCCGGAGTTTAGTCTCATCTGGTTCAAGAACGTCATGGACGGCGAGCACCTGCCGTACGTCCTCGACCTCTTCATCGAGACGGCCAAACAGGAAGGGTTCTGGCAAGAGAGGCTGCTGGACAAGATCCTGGCCAATCACGGCTCGGCCCGGGGCATCCCGGAGATCCCCGAGCGGTGGCAGAATGTCTTCGCCACGGCCCACGACATCGCGCCGGAGTGGCACGTCCGCATGCAGGCGGCCTTCCAGAAGCACACGGACAGCGGGGTCTCCAAGACCATCAACATGCCGGACACTGCCACGGCGGACGACGTGATGGCCGCCTACCTGATGGCGTACGAGCTCGACTGTAAGGGCATCACGGTGTACCGCGACGGGAGCCGTGAGGAACAAGTGATGAATGTCGGCGTCTCAACGAAGGAAAAGGCCGCGCCCATGACCGGTGCGGCCACACCGGCTGGCGGCAATGGCCACGCGCCGTCGGAGGTGAGCTCCTCCCAGACGACCGCCGACAAGGCCTGGGAGCAACTTGGAGCAACTCCTGCGCAGAAGCCGCAGCCAGCCAAGCTGGAGCGGCCGACCCGGGTGCAAGGGGAGACGATCGCGATCAATACCAGCTACGGGAAGATGTACCTGACCATCAATTCCTTGAACAGGCAGCCGTTCGAGACGTTCGCGACCGTGGCCAAGGCCGGCGGGATGATCCAGGCCGATCTGGAGTGCGCGTGCCGGCTCATCAGTCTCGCGCTCCGCTACCGGATTCCGATGCACGAGATCACGCGGCAGTTGATCGGCATTCAGGACGGCAACCCCTACGGCGTCGGGGCGAATCGGGTCCTCTCGCTCTGGGACGCCATCGCCAAGGCGCTGGCGAGCTATCATCCGCCGGAGCAGTGTCAGGAATCCACCGTGGGGGCGATGGCGGCTCGCCCGGAAGGCTTGCCCTGCCCGGACTGCAAGAGTCCGCTGGTGCACACAGAGAATTGCGAGAAGTGTTACGGCTGCGGCTACTCGCGCTGCTGGTAACGGCCAAGGGATCTTCAAGTGAAAGGAGGAAGAGATGTCGGGGCCCTATAACCTGAAGTACATCCACCTCTTCGTGACGGAGAGTTCGCCCGGCGCGTATATCCTGTCGCGGAACGGGCGGATGGCCGATCGTGTGGGCCGTGCCGATCGCAACCTCGCGGACGATCTCCATCGGGAGGCCGCCGAAGGGAAGTACCGGTATTTCTGGTTCGAGTACACACCGAGCGCGGCCGAGGGGCACGGCCTGGAGTGTACCTGGTACCACCGGTACCACCCGACGGACAACCCGGAGCACCCGAATGCTCCGATGGGCGCGGAAGGCGCCTGTCCGGTGAAGGGGTGCCAGGTCACGGCGATGGCGCAGACCCGCGGCTGATAGCTGCAGTTCGGCTCTCGATACGAGCGCAAGCGAAACCATTGCTCTTCCTCGTACCTCTGTGCTAGGTTGTGTTCCGCTTCATCAAGGAGGGAGGGCACGGGATCGCTGGATGGAAATCAAGGTCTTCAACAACAACGTCGAAAAAGCCCTGAAGATCGCCAAGAAAAAGCTGGCTGGCGAAGGGTTGTTCCGGGAGCTCAAGCGCCGCCGGTTCTACGAAAAGCCGAGCCTGAAGAGAAAGAACAAGGAGCGTGAAGCCCAGCGCCGGCGCCAGAAGTGGCTGGCCAAGCACAAATCCGAGTAAACGTCCCTCCCGAATCTGAACGCTCTCTCACCGCGTCTCGCCGCTCACCCGTTGTGAAGGACCACAACATCGACGCCTGCATCCGGATACTCAAGCGCGAGATCCGTCGCTGGCAGGAACCGGTTGTGGGCGTCGTCGCCAAGGCGTCGCGTCGCGATCCCTTTCCAATCCTGCTGTCCACCGTCCTGAGCCTCCGAACCAAAGACCAAACGACGGCCGAGGCGGCGGTCCGACTGTTCCGGCTCGCCACAACTCCGGACGCCATGCTGGCGGTTCCGCGCCGGACGATCGAGCGGGCCATCTATCCCGTCGGGTTCTATCGGACCAAGGCGCGGCACATTCACGACATCTGCCGCGCCCTCCTGCGGCGCTTCGGGGGGCGGGTCCCCGATACCATCGAGGAGTTGCTGACGCTGAAAGGGGTGGGCCGCAAGACCGCCAATCTGGTGGTGACCCTCGGGTTTCGGAAACCGGGGATCTGCGTGGACGTCCATGTCCATCGCATCAGCAACCGCTGGGGCTACATCCGGACGAAGACTCCCGAGCAGAGCGAGCAGGTGCTGCGGCGCAAGCTGCCGCGCCGCTACTGGATGATCTACAACGATCTGCTGGTGCCTTTCGGCCAGAACCTCTGCACGCCGGTCTCGCCGCGGTGCAGCCAATGCAAGCTGGCGCGCTACTGCGAGCGGGTGGGCGTGACGAAGTCAAGGTAAGAAGACGTTAATCGTTAAACGTTATACGTGGTGAACGGGAAGAGGGAATGGGATAGGCCGTTTAACGTATATCGAATATCGTTTAACGTTCCTCAGATGAACAGGGTGGTCTCGGCGTCGGCGGCCAGGTTCAGGATGAGCGGAAGCCCCAGGACGTCATCCACCTTGGGAGCCAGGTCCTCGTACTTCACGCCCATGTATTCCAGGCCGGCGCTGCAGGCGATGATCTTGAAGCTCCCCACCTGCTTGGCTTCCGCGAACATCTCGGTGATCTTCGGCACCTTCTTCTCGATCATCGCGCGGGCCACTTCCTCGGCGTGGTCTTCATAGGCCGGCGAAAAATCGATCTTGTCCAGCTCGCCCATCGCCAGCTTCTTGATCGCCCAGAACATGAGGAACACATAGACCTCCTTGCCCATCGCCGCGGCCGTCATGCCGATCGTGGCTGCCTGGTAGAGCTTGTCGTAGGTGCCGCCGTGCGCGAAGATGACGAACTTGGGTTTCTTCACCGGAGGGCTCGGGTCGGTCAAGGCTTGAGGGTGGATTTCACGCCGCTGATCCAGTCGTTGATGATGCGGTCCACCTCGGTGTTCGACATCGGGCGCTCGACGATTTCGGCTTGGTTGTTGATCTCTTTCCCGTTATCGGTTTCGGTCCGGATGATCATAGTCCGGTCCTGATCGACGTCGATGTGAATGAACCACTCCCGGTTGCCGAGCGTGATCGTGGCTTCCTTGCCGGTCGAGTGTTTCTTGATCTCGACTTGCGGCGAGGCGGCCGCCGGCCCTGCGGTCTGCGCCGCGCCCACGCCGGCGAAGGCCCATGCCATCGCGGCCGTCATCGCCAGAATGAGGAAGGCGCCTGCGGGTGCGTGCGTCCGTGCAGCGGGTGGCATCTTGTTCGGTATTATACAGCCCTCGTGTGGGCCAGTAAACCAGCTTGTCCCCACCAACACGCGGTGCTACGATGGGCCTGATGACGGCATGCCCGGTCCTCTACCTCATTGACGGCAGCGCCTACCTCTACCGCGCCTTCTTCGCTCTTCCCGATCTCTCCACCTCGACGGGGCTTCCGACGAATGCCGTCTACGGGTTCACCACGATGCTGCAGAAGATCATCCGCGAGCGCCGCCCCGAGTACCTCGCCGTGGCGTTCGACGAGAAGGGGCCCACCCTCCGGCACGTGGAGTTCAAGGAGTACAAGGCGCACCGGCCACCGATGCCGGACTTGCTGTCGAGGCAGATCCCCTACATTCATCGAGTAGTCGAGGCGTTCGCGATCCCGGTCCTCAAGCTGGCCGGTTACGAGGCCGACGACCTCATCGGCGCCCTGGCGGCACAGGCCGCGTCGCAGGGACTGGAGGTGGTCATCGTGACCGGTGACAAGGACATGTTCCAGCTGCTGTCGCCGGCGGTCCGCATCTATGATCCTGTCAAGGACAAGTTCCTGACGGAGGAGGACTGCCTGGACCGGTTCGGCGTCGAGCCGGCGCGGGTGGTCGAGGTCATGGGCCTCATGGGAGACGCCACCGACAACATTCCCGGCGTCAAGGGCATCGGCGAGAAGACGGCGAAGAAGCTCATCGCCGAGTTCGGCACCATCGAGAGCCTCCTCACGAATCTGTCCGAGGTGAAGGGGGACAAGCTCCGCGGCCTCTTGGAAGCCCACGCCGACGAGGCGCGGCAGAGCCGGAAACTGGCGACCATCGTCACGGATTGTCCGGTGACCTTCGATCGCGAGCGGTTCCGCCTCGGCGAGAGCCGGACCGACGAGCTCATCGCGCTCTATCGCGAGCTCGAATTCTGGGGCCTGCTCCACACGCTGCACAAGCAGACGGGTGGAGAGACCCGAAGCGAAGAACGGGTGTCCGTGCTCGACGACCCTGCCGCCCGTGCGCGTATGGTGCAAACCATCGAGGCCGAGGCGGAGGTGGCGATCCACTGCGACCTTGTTGGGGACGATCCGTTCGGGGCCGCCGTGCGGGGCATCGGTGTGTGCGCATGCCCGGGCCAGGCTTCGTATTTTCCGGGGGAGAACGGCCTGGCGGATCTTCGCCCGGCACTGGAGGATCCGGCCGTGCACGTCTATGTCCACGACGCCAAGGCCGCCTGGCTGGCGCTGCGGCGGACCGGCATCCGATTGACCCCGCGCTTCGATACGATGGTGGCCGGCTATCTGCTGAACCCCACCCGCCGGAGTCCCGCCTTGGAAACGCTCGCCCAGGAGTATCTCGCCGAGTCGTTGGGCTACGCACCATCTGGGAAGAAGCCGAAGAGAGGGGATCTCTTCGAGCAGCCAGATCCCGGAGAAACCGCGGCAAGGGCCGCCAGCGCGGCCTCGGCGATCGCCCGCCTGCGGCCGATCCTGGCCGAGAAGCTGGCGGCCGCGGGCATGCGCGATCTGTTCGAGCGGGTGGAGCTCCCTCTCACCGTGCTGCTGGGCGAGATGGAGGCGACCGGGTTCCGGGTGGACACCGGCGTCCTGGGCCGATTGTCGAAGGAGCTTGAGAGCCAGCTTGACCGGATCCTCTACGAGATCTACCGGAAGGCCGGCACGGAGTTCAACGTCAATTCGCCCAAACAGCTCAGCGAGGTCCTGTTCGAGAAACTCAAGCTCCCGCCGATCAAGAAAACCAAGACCGGCTATTCCACGGACGAGGAGGTCCTCACCCAACTGGCCCTGCAGCACGACCTGCCGGCCGATATCCTGAACTACCGCAGTCTCAGCAAGCTAAAGTCCACCTATGTGGACGCCTTGCCTGTGCTCGTGCGTCCCGAGACCGGACGTCTGCATACGTCCCTGAACCAGACGATCACGGCGACGGGCCGTCTCTCCTCCTCCGAGCCGAACCTCCAGAACATCCCGGTCAAAGGGGAATGGGGGATGCGCATCCGCGAGGCCTTCGTGGTGGAGCCCGGCGCGCTCCTCCTGTCGGCCGACTACAACCAGATCGAGCCGCGCATCCTCGCGCACCTCTCGCAAGACCCCGTCCTCATCGGGGCCTTCGCCCGTGGGGACGATATCCATACGGCGACGGCGGTGGAAATCTTCAATCTGCCGGCGGCGCAGATCACCAAGGACATGCGCCGGGTGGCCAAGACGGTGAACTTCGGCATCATCTACGGCATCAGCCCGTACGGGCTCTCCTCCCAGTTGGGCATTTCGCAGCAGGAAGCGAAGAAGCACATCGAGGCCTACTTCACGAGGTTTCAGGGCGTGAAGGCCTTTCTGGACAGGACCATCGCCGAGGCGAAAGAGAAAGGATACGTCACGACCTTGTTAGGGCGCCGCCGTCCGATCATGGAGTTGCAGAGCGGCGATCCAACCCAGCGCAGCGTGGGTGAACGAATGGCGATGAACACGCCGATCCAGGGCACGGCGGCGGACGTGATCAAGCTTGCCATGCTGGCCGTCTGGCGCCGACTGGCGGCGGAGGGCGCCTCGGCGAAGATGATCCTCCAGGTCCATGACGAGCTGATCTTCGAGACACCGGAGAAGGATGTGGACAAGGCGAAGCAATTGGTGAAATCCGAGATGGAAGCGAC
>JAXIOW010000172.1:0-6027 GCA_045403215.1 Nitrospirales bacterium
TGTGCTGATCTCTGCGGATGCGGTGATCTGTGCGGAAAGGAGGTGAACTGTCGAACTATTGTGAGCGAAGGCAAAATCTATGAAGAAATCCCTGCGACCCTTATCCGCAAGGCGGCTCTGCGGGCGGTGGGGAGAAACTGATCATCGGTAGCCAGTCCACTTATGGCGGGCTGATGATGGAGGACGGCACCAGTTTCAGTGGGTGATACGCGAGCTTGGCGCGGCGCAATCCTTCCAATCCTGAATCGTCCATCGTGTTGATCAGCTCGTAGGACTCCAGCTCGCGGCAGAACTCGCGGAAGATGTACGCCCCGAGTCCCTTGACGTTGTGATCGGCGATCTCAAACAACACGCAGAATGTGGCCCCATCATTCTGCCCTCTCCCTCCAGGGGAGAGGGTTGGGGTGAGGGGATAGCCGAACGTGTAGGCCGCGACCCGTCCTTCGACCTCAACCACCCGCCCGATGAGCCCAATCGCTTCGGCATGGGTGATGCCTTGACGGTGGGCGTGCGCGGCATCGGCGGCCAGATGCACCGCGAGATCGGACGCGCCATCGCGTTTCACTCCCTGCCGCCACTGCTGAAACAAGGCCAGGCAGGCATCCGCATCTTCCGATCGAAAGACCCGAACCGCCGGACGCGCGTGCGTGACGCAATGGTTGTAGGCCACGCGCTGACTCTTGTAGCGACCGCCCCGCAACGCGACCAGGTCGGCCCGCCGATAGACATAGTCCGGTCCTTTGGGTGCCACGCGGTAGCCTTTTTCACGGCACCGAGCGGCCAGGCTCTCCGGCGCATTCTCGATGCGGGTGAGGGCTGGCGTCCGATTCCGTTTGGACAGGAACTCGAACGCTTTGGCCATGGCCCGACCGCAGGGGTCGGGTCCGATGGGCGGCAGCGCCAGGAAACTGCCGTCCTGATTGCCGGCGACAAGGCACAGGTGCTCCTCCAGCTCCGTCCACTCGTACCGAAGAAGGCCCTGCCAGATGAAATGAAAGGGAAAGGAATAGGCGGCCAGCGGATCACCGGGCACGGCATGCGCGGCTAACGCGGCTTCAACTCGAGGACGATCTGCCAGGGCGAGCGGGCGGAGGGACGGCTCCGGCACGACCGCTACCGTGCGGGTGGCCGAGACGCCGGGCGAAGACCGCGGGTCAGTCGGCCGAGCCGTCTCAGCACGATCACGTCGTCCTGATACGCACCGATCAACTGGGGGTTCGCGAGAAAGATGCGGACGATGTCCTCGGATTCCAGCAGCGCGGCGGTCCGCTCCACGTAGGCCCGCGACTCGGCGGATTCCAGGTTGTCGCGGATGAACGGGCATTTGCTGTCCCAGCCCATCATCACGTCGGTATGGTCACGGTCCCACATCACCGCGACCGGGTAGAGCCGGCAATCCAGGGGACGGTCCTCGTGGATGCCGCACTGGCCGGTCTCCGGCTGAAAGGCCGGGCACTGGAATCCCTCGCCGTGGGGCACGACGGCGACCTTCGAGCCGGTGTGATCGGGAAAGGCGTCCGGCGGGACCCCGCGCGCGATGGCCGCCCGAATTTCCTCCCGCGTGAAGTAGGGGCGCAGCGGACTGTCGCGCGCGGGAAACCGGCAGCAGACGTCGCAGGTGAAGCAGACCCGGCTGGGCACGATCTGCTCGACAACACGAATATCCATCGGCGGATCATTGTACATCATGGTGCCGGGCCCCACCAGCAGAGCCTGCGCCCCTTGTTCCCCATACCCCGGCATGGTAGGATGAACGCATCCGATCCAAGGAAGGTGGGAGTGGACGCGACACAGTACCCCGGAGCGTCGCTGATACGCCGGGTCCAGGATGCCCTCAGCGGAATCCGCCCCGCGCTGCAGATGGACGGCGGCGACTGCGAACTACTCGAGATCTCGCCTGACGGCACCGCCACGGTCCTTCTCAAGGGCGCGTGCACGGGCTGCCCGGCCTCCAGCATGACCGTGACCATGGGCATCGAGCGCCGGCTGAAAGCCAGTGTCCCCGAAATCACGCGAGTCGTGGCGGTCTAACCATCCGTCGTGGGTGTGATGGAGCGCGCAACCACACTGCCTGGTTCCCCGCCGACCGAGCTGCTCCCCGAAACCTCCCGCGAGCACAGTCGCCGCGTGCGGGCTCGCCTCATGGAGGCGGGCCTGCACGACGGCGCCACGTGGCGCATCTCCCCGACGCCGTTCCTTCTCACCCCGGCCGACCTGTCCGCGATCCAGTCGCTGGGACGGCACCTCCTTCGATTTACGCACGCGCTGAACCGCCTCTACTACGAGAGCGTCCGCGGCGCACAGCCCGCGTGGGTGGCCGAGTACCTCGATCAGGGCAAGCCGTCCGACCTGATCGCCTACGCGCGCATGGACCGGTTCCGAGCCGCGCTGCCTGGCGTCATCCGCCCGGACCTGATCCTCACGGAAGACGGGTTCATGATCAGCGAGCTGGACTCCGTCCCGGGCGGCATTGGACTCACCGGGTGCATGGGCCAGGCCTACGCCGACCTCGGCTGGCCGATCATCGGCGGCCGTGACGGCATGATCGCGGGCTTCGCCCACATGATCCGCAGCCTCGATCATAGTCGGGAGGGATTGGTAATTAATCTTGCTATCGTAGTCTCGGAAGAGGCCAAGGACTACCGTCCGGAGATGCTCTGGCTCGCGGCCCGTCTGCGGGAGGCCGGCCTGCAGGCGCAGACCGTGTCGCCCGAGGACGTGATCGTCACCGACCACCTCACCACCCTCTACCGGTTCTTCGAGCTCTTCGACCTGAACAATATTCCGAAGAGCGAGTCGAACATGGACGCCGTCAAGGAGGGACGCCTCGCGCTGACGCCCCCCATAAAGCCATGGCTCGAAGAGAAGATGGCCTTTGCGTTGGTGCACCACCCCGCGCTCGAGCCCTTCTGGACTCACGAACTCGGCGCGGACACCTTCGAACTGCTCCACCGCTTGATGCCGAAAACCTGGATCCTCGACCCGCGGCCGGTCCCGCCTCATGCCGTCATTCCCGGCCTGACGGTGGATGGGCACAGCGTCTCCGACTGGAAGACTTTGGCCGGCCTCGGACAGAAGGGCCGCCGCTTCGTCATCAAGCCCTCGGGCTTCTCCGAACTGGCATGGGGCTCGCGCGGCGTGTCCGTGGGCCATGACCTGCCGCAGACCGCATGGGCCGCCGCGTTGGAGGCGGCCCTGGCGTCCTTCCATCGGGTGCCGCGCATCCTCCAGGAATTCCGCAAGGGGCGGCGCGTCGCCGTGAGCTATCACGACCCCGTCAAGGACGAGATGGTGCCCATGCCCGGGCGGGTCCGTCTCTCGCCGTACTACTTCATCGCCGGAGACAACGTGGAGCTGGGCGGCATCCTGGCAACCGTATGTCCCTTGGACAAAAAGCTGATCCACGGCATGACCGAGGCGGTCATGGCGCCCTGCGCCCTCGCCGCCGCTCCAACGACGCACGCCGGGGGCTGACCGATGGCGCTGACGTTCTATCACGTGACCTGGTGCCCCGAATGCCAGATCGTCCGTATGAAGCTGGACGAGCTGGGCGTCCCGTACGAGAGCGTCATCGTGCCCGACCTGCACCCGCACCGGACGCAGGTCTATGACGTGTCGGGCCAGTACTACGTGCCGGTGCTCAAGGACGGCGACACGGTGCTGAGCGAGACGCGCGACATCCTGTCCTACTTGGAGACCACGTACGGGCGGCAGGCCGCGCGTTCATAACGACAACCTGAGAGGTAGACCCCTTATGGAAACCTGGCGACAGGTCTTGGCGAAGAGCATCACCAAACCCGAGGAGCTGGCCAAGCATTGGGACGTGGACCCGGACGCCATCGCCGACGTGGTGGCGGAGTACCCGATGCGCATCACCCCGATGTGGATGCAGCTCATCCAGGAGCGGGGCGACGCGTTCTGGCGTCAGGTGGTCCCCGAGCCGGACGAGCTGACCGACGACAGCCCGTCTGACGATCCGCTGCACGAGGAGATGGACAGCCCGGTGCCCCACCTCGTGCACCGCTATCCCGACCGCGTCCTGTTCATGGTCACCAACCAGTGCCCGATCTACTGCCGGTTCTGCACGCGCAAGCGGCTGGTGGGGAAGCCCGGCTTCCTCAAGCAGGGCGAGCTGGAGCGCGTGATCGAGTACCTCCGGGCGCACACGGAAGTGCGGGACATCATCCTCTCCGGCGGCGACCCGCTGCTCCTGCCCGACCATCTCCTGGAGCGCATCCTCAAGGCGTTGCGGACCGTGCCGCACCTCGAGATCATCCGGATCGGCTCGCGCGTACCGGGGAGCCTGCCCGAGCGGATCACGCCGGAGCTCTGCGCGATGATCAAGCAGTACCACCCGCTCTACATGAACCTCCACTTCAACCACCCGGACGAGCTGACGCCGGAGGTCAAGGCGGCCTGCGGCCGGCTCGCGGACGCGGGCGTGCCGCTGGGCGCGCAGACGGTGTTGCTCAAGGGCGTCAACGACGATCCGGCCGTGATGCTACGCCTCGTCCACCAATTGCTGCTGGCGCGGGTGAAGCCTTACTACCTCTACCAGGCCGACCTGACCCGCGGGACCAACCACCTCCGCACCACGGTCGAGACCGGCCTGGAGATCATCAAGGCTTTGCAGGGCCACACGAGCGGCCTGGGCGTGCCGCACTTCGTCATTGACGCACCGGGCGGCGGCGGGAAGGTTCCGCTGCTGCCGTCCGATTATCTCGTGAGCCTCACGCCGGAGCAGGCCACCCTCACGAACTACGAGGGGAAGACTTACACCTATCCGCAACCGCCCCAGGCCAATGGGAACGGCAACGGCAAGCGCCGCGAGCTGCCGATGGTGGCGGTGCCCTCCTCCTCCGCCACCGGCTGCGGCATGGCGGACGCGATGCTCGAATGAGCAAGCCGGCTCCCAAGCGCCGGGCGCGCAAGCGTGATCGAGGAGTCCTGGCCTCGCAGCACCTCCGCAAGCTGGTCCACGACGGCGTGATCGCCGCCAAGGCTCCGGTCGAGGAACGTCAGTACCAGCCGGCCAGCCTCGATTTACGATTGGGCGACACCGCCTACCGCATGCTCAGCAGCTTCCTGCCGGAGCGGTCGGCCATCGCCCAGCGGCTCACGGTCCAGGACCTCTACCAGGCCGACCTCGTCATGTACGAGGTCGATCTCCGCAAGGGCGCGGTCCTCGAAAAGGGCCATGTCTATCTCATCCCGTTGATGGAAGAGCTGGCGCTGCCGCGCACGCTGGCCGGCAAGACGAACTCCAAGAGCACGACGGGGCGGCTCGACGTCTTCACCCGCGCGATCACCGACTTCCATGCCCGTTTCGACGAGGTGCGGCCCGGCTACCGGGGCAAGCTGTATCTCGAAGTGGTCCCGCGCTCCTTCTCCGTCCGCGTCGCCGCGGGCATGTGCCTCAACCAGCTCCGCCTGTTCGGCGGCTCGCCGACGGTCGGCGACGCCGAGCTCGAACGCCAGCATAAGAGCGAGGGCCTCCTGTACCTGGACGACTCGCCACTGCCCGCCCGCGACGTGCGCGCCGAGAACGGACTCTTCCTCCGGATCCAACTGGCGGGCGAGGACCAGGTCGTGGGGTTCCGCGCCAAGAAGAACAGCCAGGTGATCGACCTCTCGCGCATTGACTACTACGATCCGACCGACTTCTGGGAGCCGCTGCCCCAGCACCGCAACGGGACGCTCCTGCTCGAGCCGGAGGATTTTTACATCCTCATGTCGAAGGAACGCATCCGGGTGCCGCCGGACTACGCCGCCGAGATGGTGGCCTACGAGGCAGCCCTCGGGGAGCTGCGCACGCACTATGCCGGGGTCTTTGATCCCGGCTTCGGCTACGGCGCCGGCGACGTGCGCGGCACGCCCATCGTCCTGGAGGTGCGGCCGCACGACGTGCCGTTCCTGATCCACGACGGCCAGACGTTCTTCCGGGTCGTCTTCGAGCGGATGCAGGAGCGGCCCGACAAGGTGTACGGCGAAGGGATCGGCTCGTCGTACCAGTTCCAGGGGCTGACG
>JAXIOW010000180.1:0-5821 GCA_045403215.1 Nitrospirales bacterium
ACCAAAGTCTGCTACAATGCCGGCATGGCCGGCGTTGAGCAGGCGCTCACCTTGAAGGACCCTACAGGCCATGCGGTCTCAGGAATCCTGGCCTCCCCTCCTCATGGCTCGGACCGCCTGGCGGTCCTCTGCCACGGGTTCCTCTCCAACAAGAACAGCCACACCAACAAAACTCTGACCGAACTGCTGCTTCCTCAGAACATTGCCACGTTCCGATTCGACTTCTTTGGACAAGGCGAGAGCGAGGGCCCATTTGAGGAAATCACCGTCTCGCTGGCTGTCAGTCAAGCCTTGGCCGCTTTAGACCTAATGCACTCGAAGGGTTACCGAAAGCTGGCGCTCGTGGGATCGAGCTTCGGGGGACTGGTGGCGCTTCTCGCCGCCGCCAAATGGCCCAAGCTCTCATGCGTGGCGCTCAAGTGCCCCGTGCCGGACTTTCCGGAGATGCTCAACCTGGAGTTCGGCGAAGACGGGATGGCTCAATGGAAGGCCACTGATACGATTCCGAATGTAGTCCCCGGTGGAAGCGGGCGGATCAAGCTGGCATACGCGTTCTACGAGGACAGCCTGTGCTACAGCGGCTACGACGCGGCGAAGGTCGTCACGGCGCCCACCCTTATCGTCCAGGGCGCTCACGATGAGCACGTGCCGCCTCGCCAGATCCTGAAGTTGTCGGAGTCGCTGGGAGGCCCCAACTCTGTGGCGTGGCTGCCGGATGCCGACCACCACTTCTCCAAGCCGGAAGATTTTCAGCTCATGACGACCCTGCTCAGCAACTGGGTCGCCGATCACCTGAACGGGCCCTCCCCACCTTATCAGGTCAACAGCTAGCAACTACGGTCGCTTAGACCAGAACCTATTTCTCAGGGAAAGAAAGAACTGCGCAAGGCTGAGCCACCGTGGTTCGATGATATCTTGGAACATCATGAGTGCGGCACCCACAATACTGATCGCGATGACCTCAAGGACCACGATTCCATACACGATTTCAGCTTTGTATCGAGGTGGATTGAAGAGCCATAAGTACTTGTAGATATTGTAATAGACGCTCTCTTCCTTCCAGGGGACGTAGAGAACAGCAAGAAACACGGCTGCAAAGTACCCAGCGATAATCCTTCTACGCCATGGAGTCACGGGGCCTCTACTCCTGGGAAAGACGACGGTGCATTGGCCTTAGGCCGAGTTGTTGGCTCCTGCTTTCTTACCCGCTCGATCGCTGGTTCGTCTACAAACGGCTCGTACCGGCTAAGGCCCAGTGTTATCGTATCCCCCTGCTGCACCAGGAGGTCAATCTCTGCCACCTTTTTCTTGAAAGTTACGAGGATCGCTCCCTGAGTAGTCTCGACCGTCAGGAGAAGACGCTCTTCCTCTCGCAGTTTCCGCACCACCTCTCCGTCGACGGTTGCAGCTTTTTTAACCCGAAACGCTTCAGGCAGATAGGGACCTGCCACATCCGGCGCGAAGATCGTCCCGGCAACCCCGAACGCAATCCCAACCAAAAGGGTGAGAACGATCAGCCAAGTCTTCATGAAGTGCCTCCTTCCTCCCGAGAGTCTCGCGTGCCACCGCTCGGCACTTCCGATTCTACACCCGCAGCAGCCAGATAAACTCCACCGACACGAACAGGTTGTTGATCGCGTGGCCGAGGATCGCCGGCAGGAGGCTGCGGGTCCGCTCGTAGGCCAGTGCCCAGAGGACCCCGCTCCAGAAGACCGACGCGAACCCGATCACCCCGTAGCCGTGGACCAGCGCGAAGAAGGCCGCGCTCACCCCTATTGCCGGCCACACCCCGATCGCCGTCCGGAGGGTGGCATAGAGCAGGCCGCGGAACGCCAGTTCCTCGATCAGCGGCGCCCAGACAATGCTGTCGAGGAGCTCGCCGGCGACGAGCCACGGCGGTCCCCATAACAGATTTTCCAAAAGCCCGTCCGCCCAATGGGCCTTGATATGGAGCGCTTCGCTGCCAACGGCGATCAACACCTCTCCGAGCACCGACAGGGTGCTGATAACCAGGGTCGCCCCGACGATCCGCGCCACTCCCCCCGGCTGCAGTATCAACCCGAAGGCCAGCGGCAACGACAAGCCACGCAGCGAGAAGTACCGAAGGGTCCACCAGACCATTGGCAGACCCGCCACCAGCGTCATGATGCCGATGAACAGCGACTCCTTCGGCAGCAAGAGGTTGAATGCCAGGCCGATGAGCAGAAAACCGAACACCCCCCGCACGAAAAGTCCGAGGCCATCCCGTTGCGACCAGATGGGCGGCAAGGACGCGTCCCCGACCACTAACGGCAGGCGCCTCGTCAGAACCCTGCCCAAGACCACCGTGCCCAGCGTCAACAGGACTAGCTGTCCCAGAATCAAGCTGATCCAGCGATCGAGCAACGCTTCCCCGCGCGCGACAATGGCTGCTTCCGCCCCGGCCTGGACGGCCTGATCGCCCATCGCGGCGGCCACGCGCGCGACCAGCACATCAGCAAACCAGCCCGGAGTCAGCTCCGAGCGAATCTCTGCCACCAGCGACCGCCCCGTCTCCCGATCGAGCACGGGCGTCAGGTAAGCCGCCCGGACCCACTGCGCCATGCGAGCGGCCGACTCGCCCTGAAACTCCCAGGGAAGCAGCGCGGCGCCCACGCGGTTCAGTTGGCCGTCCTCCCCCAGCAGGATGACCCGATAGAGCTGGGTGAGTGGGGCAGGACCCGCGCCGCCGAGCTCGTCGTACCAGGCGATCGCGTCGCCCAGCGTGTCCTCGGAACCGGCGAAGGCCACATACAGTGCCCGCTTCCAGTCGGCAGCCCGGTGGAGCGCGTCTCGCAGGTCCAGGTCGCGGGACACGAGCCGCTCCAGCGATTCTTCCGGATGATCCAACTGGTCCAGCCCCGACGAGGAAGACGGGACGACGGCAAGCCCGAGATACACGCCGACGAAGAGTCCGTAGGCGGCGGTCGCCCAGGGGGAGAGGATGGAGGGGGGGCTCGTGGATGGCTGGTCAGCGTCAGGCATGGGGCGGGAGTATAGCACCAAATTGACTCCGGAACGACGCGCCCCTTCCCGACGGGCGTTTTACATTTCCGGATCAATCGGTATAATGCGCCCATGTCGCTCGATTACACCCGCCCGCCCCAGGCGTCGTCGCACCCGCCCACCCCAAGCCTGCCGGGACAGGCTTCTGCCCCGAAGGACGCGCCCCTTCCCATGTCCGAACTGGCTCCTTCTTCCAGGCTCCTGCTCGGTCCTGGTCCCAGCCTCGTCCATCCCCGCGTGCTTCGCGCCATGAGCACGCCGCTGCTCGGTCATCTTGACCCCGAATTCCTCACGATCATGAACGAGGTGCAGGCCTTGCTTCGCACGGTCTTCCAGACGGACAACCCCTTCACCATCGCCGTGTCAGGAACCGGCTCGGCCGGCATGGAAGCAGCGCTGGTGAACCTGATCGAGCCGGGCGACACCGTAATCGTAGGCGTGAACGGGGTGTTCGGCGCTCGCATGGCCGACATCGTGGGACGCGCGGGCGGCAAGGCGGTCAAGATCGAGGTCCCGTGGGGCCAGATCATTGACCCGCCCCGACTGGAGGACGCGCTGAAGCAAGCGGGCTCCGTCAAGGCGGTCGCCCTGGTCCATGCGGAGACCTCCACCGGCGCCCATCAGCCGATGGAGGAGATAGGCCCGCTCTGCCGGCAGTACGGGGCGCTCCTCGTCGTGGACGCCGTCACGTCCCTCGGGGGCGTGCCTGTGCGGGTGGACGCGTGGGGGATCGATGTCTGCTACAGCGGGACGCAAAAATGCCTGAGCTGCCCCCCGGGACTCGCCCCACTGACCTTGAGCCCGCGCGCCCTAGAGGTAGTCAAGGGGCGCAAGACGAAGGTGCAGAGCTGGTACCTCGACCTGTCGATGATCGCGGACTACTGGGCTGAAGGAAAACGCGCCTACCACCACACGGCGCCCATCAGCATGATCTATGCGCTGCGCGAAGCACTGCGCCTCGTGGTGGAGGAAGGGCTGGAGGCCCGGTTTGACCGTCACTACCGCAACAGCGCCACGCTCATGGCCGGGCTGGCGACGCTGGGGAGCGAGCCCCAGGCACAGGCCGGACACCGGCTGCCCATGTTGAACTGCGTGCGCGTGCCCGCCGGCGTGGACGAGGCGGCGGTGCGCAAGAGGCTGCTGGCCGAATTCGGCATCGAGATCGGCGGTGGGCTCGGCCCGCTCGCAGGCCAGGTGTGGCGCATCGGATTGATGGGCGAATCCTCGCGTCATGAGCACGTGATGACGCTGCTGTCCGCACTCGAACAGATCGTCGGTCAACGCAGGCCTACGCCACAGCAACCTGGTCTCGGTTGATTCACTCAGGCGAGGGATTCTATGGCCGATGAGTTGAAGATAGGCGATCACGCTCCCGACTTCTCACTGCCCGACCAGGATGGCAAGATGGTCAGCCTGAAAAGCCTGAAAGGCAAACAGGTGGTGCTCTACTTTTACCCCAAGGACGACACGCCGGGGTGCACCAAGGAAGCGTGCGGCTTTCGGGACTCCTTGAGAGCGATCGAGAAGGCCAACACCGTCGTGCTGGGCGTCAGCATGGACGACGCCGGGTCCCACCAAAAGTTCATCAAGAAATACAGCCTGCCCTTCACGCTGCTGTGCGATGAGGACGGCAAGGTCTCGAAGGCTTACGGGGTCTACAAGAAGAAGAACATGTACGGGAAGACCTACTGGGGCATCGAGCGCAGCACGTTCATCATCGACGAGACCGGCAAGCTCAAGGCGATCTTCCGCAAGGTGAAAGTGGACGGCCACGTCGAAGCGGTCCAGGCCGCGCTGAAGGGGTGAGCGCGCGGCACGATCGTCAAGGGGGTGGTGGCGTGAGGGACGGCAAGAGCAGGGCGCGAAGGGCGTCGCGCTCGGCCGTGTCGAGTTCGGAAATAGTTTCGGCCTGCCGGTAGACCTGCTCCGGATCAGCCGCCATCAGTTCCCCGAGACTGTGGACGGCGAGAAACCCCTGAGTCAGCTTGTCGTTCACCACGCTCCGGAGGAACGGCTGGAATATTTTGACCAGGGTCGCGATGACGGGATTGTCGATCTTCGAATAGGTCGCGATCCGGGTCTCGACGTGCTCCCGCCCGTCGGCGCCGGCCTTGACATGGTAGCTCAGCAGGATGACCGCTTCGCCGGCGATCTGCGGGATTATCTTGCCGTGATGGCTGCCCTTCATGTGATAGACCCGGCGCGTGGTGTCCCGGTACAGCTGCGTGATCACGCCTTCGGATCCCTGATTGTCGTCGCCATGGAACGCGGCAGGCCCGACGCGCGTGATGCGGTATTCGGCCAGCCCCAGATTGCGGGCGAGCACGGATGAGAGCACCATGTGGTCCAGCATGAAGTCATAGACCGGCTTCGGGATGGGCGTCTGGAAAGGTGGAATGTGGCGGTGGGTCGTATAGTCGTTGATGATCGGCGCCATCCGGCAGAGCGCCGGGTGGTCCATCTTGTCGAGTGGAAAGACCACCTCCGGATCGTCCACGCGGACATCGCAGGCGCGCGCGTCCGCGGCTGAGAAGATGTTCAGCAAGAATGCCAGTGCGATGACGATGCAGGATGAACGAAGAATGAGCGCTACTCGCCGACCACCTGGACCACGAGGTCGCGCTTTCGAGGCCGCGTGTCGAAATCCACCACGACGATCTGCTGCCACGTGCCGAGCAGCAGCGCGCCGTCGGTGAAGGGGATGGTCACCGACGGGCCTTGCAGGTGCCCCCGCAAGTGGCTGTGCGCGTTGTCCTCGCCGGGATTGCGGGTGTTGTGCTCCCAGCGCGCGTCGGCC
>JAXIOW010000026.1:0-11135 GCA_045403215.1 Nitrospirales bacterium
TTGAGCGAGAGCTGCGTGGCGGGAATGTAATAGAGCTTGGCGTTCCGCTCCTTGAGCTCATTCGTCTCCTGCGGGGGCAGCTTCATCGGCCCGTCGTGGTTGATCAACAGCACGCCGTTCTGCTTGAGCCCGAAATAGAAGGGCATCGTGTACGACTTGCCGTGCGTGATGACCTGCGGGTGAAAGATGATGCAGATGTGCGGAAAGGTGATCTCGCCGATTTCATAGATCGGCTCATCCGAGACCCGCACGTAGCTCTCGACCGGCGCCATCCGCTTTTCAGATCCGTAGAACGGAACGATCGTGCTCTCCCCGCCGGCTCTGATCACCGCCGTACTCAGGATGTGCGAGCCGGTCACAACCCCCTGGCCGCCGACGCCCGCCATGCGAATGTTAAAGCGCTTTGCCATCTGTCTTCCTCCCTAATCTCTCCCCCCACAAGAAGGGACTTGCAATTAGGCCTTCGGAAGGGCCGCCGCCGTTGCCGGCTTCGGCAGATACTCCTTGTACCCGTAGCGCGTCGCCAGGTAGTGCTTGGCTTCCTCGGTGATGTGCTCGGAGAACTGGTACCGGTCGTCCTCAACGTTCTTCGCGTCTTCCATCACCTTATCAGTCGGGATGGAGTACTCGATGTTGCAGGACGTGTAGGCCTGGATGTAAGTCGGGCCGACCTCGCGCGCGATCAGGACGGCCTTCTTGATCACGCTCTCGACGCGCCGTGGATTGTTCGGAACGACCGTGGCCACGTACGCGCAACCCGCCAGCTTGGCCATCCCCACCATGTCCATTTTCTCGAACTTCTTGCCCAGCGGCGCCATCTTGAGGACCTGCCCCTTGTTGGTCATGCCGCTCTCCTGGCCGCCGGTGTTCCCGTACACTTCATTGTCCAGCATGATCGTCGTGAACCGCTCCTTGCGGAACCAGGAATGGAGGGTCATGCTGAAGCCGATATCGGCCATGCCGCCGTCGCCGGCCATCACCACCACGTCTTTGGGCTTATCACCGAACCGCAATCGCAATCCCCGACTGAGCCCGCTGGCAACGGCACTCTGGTCCCCGTAGTTCCCGTACACGAAGGGAATGGCGGCCTGAGAAATGGCCAGCCGCCCGCAGCCGGCCGTCCCCACCGTGATCGTATCCTCCGGATTGGGGAAAGAGATCATCGCCAGTCGAATAAACAAGGTCATGGCGCATCCCGCACACATAGGATGCTCTTCAAGGATCTCCTTAAAGGTACCCATCTGCGAAACGGTCACCTTCTTGCCGAAGGGACCGTGCTCCACCATATCGCGATATTCCTTGGGCATGAACTTGTCAAACCCAGGGGAAAACTTGACGTAATCGAGACTCATGCGACCACCCTCCTCCGTTCGACCCGAACGCGAACCCGGCTAACCGTCTGTGATAAGTGGATTTCTCCTTAACTTACGAGGCATTACCCTCACCGACCAGGGACAAGGCGAATGTCGGCAGCGTAGCAAACCCCTATGGTTGATGTCAATGCGAAAATCCGCCGCCACGCGTTGGCTTGGCCCCCTCCGCCGCCTCCGACAATATGACAACGGTGGCGTCGTTGCAACCCCAAAGAAGACCTAGCCTCTCCCTTACAAAGGCCTAATCCTTGCCCCAGCGGTAGGCCTTTGGTCCTATTGATGCAAGTACAAGAAAATATGGAAGAAATCTTGCTAACACACATTTCTTTTACCAAGAACGCAGAAAACCCCCTGTTTCTCTTGCGACAGCTTAGGCGGGTTCTCTATAATTCATGCTCAATAAACTCAGTGATACACCCTAATCAAATGGAACAGGCCGTACCAACGACGAGTCTTTGCGTCTGATGCCGACCATCCCGAAAGTCATCACCACCGACCTGGTGGAAGCCATCAAGAACACCGCCGCCGAGTTGACCGCCGCGGCACCAGGTACGTACAAGCTGTGCCGTTATGCGGACCTGCGGTTCGAGGTGACCGAAGAGAAGCACGCGGGATCGGAGAACGGGACGTCCAAGTACGCCAGCGAAGACAGCCAATTCGCCTGCGGTATCCGGGTGCTGGCCGGAGATGGCACCATCGCCCCGGGGTATTTCGGTCAGGTGCTGGGCAAGGCCGACCTGCCTCGATTAGCCAAAACCCTGGCGAGCGGCCTGAAGCATGCCTACGAGCGCGCCGTCTGCAATGCCCGTGAAAAAGCCCGGATCCGCGACAAATACAAGGATCTCGGTGAAGCCCTGTCCGACACCCGCTTGGCTTCGGTCGAGGTGCACCGCGACACGGTCAAGGCCGAATACGCCATCGACCCCCGGCGGGTCTGCCTCGACGACATGGTCCGCTCCGTCACCGAGGTCTCGCGCGCAGTCCAGGACGTGGACGAGCAGATCAAATACAATGCCGTCAGCGCCGTGACGCTGGTCACGCGGGAACTCTTCGCCAGCTCCGAGGGCGCCTGCATCGATCAGTCGTTCGCGTTGACCGAGGGCACGGCCTACGTCGTCGCCGTGAGCGAGACCGGTGACCAGGAACTGTCCGACGCCATCGGCCATCAGCGCGGGTGGGAGGTCGTCACCGAAGGCGTCGTCGAGGAGCACATCCGCAACCTCGATCTGCTCACCTTCTCCACCAGCCTGGCACGCGACGCCGTCAAGCTGGCCCATGCGCCGCCACTCCGCAGTTCGGACAAAGACGTCGTGGTGGTCACCGATCCCCACTTCAACGCCCTCCTCGCTCACGAGATCATCGGCCATCCCACCGAACTGGATCGCGCGCTGAAGATGGAGACCGCTTACGCGGGCCGAAGCTGGTTGCTGCGCTCGCTCAACGACACCATGGTCGGCAAGACGGTGGCATCCCCTCTCGTCACCGCCTATTCAGACCCGTCGCTGCCGGGCTTTGGCCACTACAAATACGACCACGAGGGGACGCCAGGCCGGAAGGTCGTGCACATAGAGAAGGGAATCTTCAAAGACTTCATGAACAACCGCCAGACCGCAGCCATCCTCAACGTGCCCCCGAACGGGTCCTGCATGGCCACGGAAGCCCATCTCGTGCCGCTCGTCCGCATGTCCACCACCGTGTTCGCAGCCGGCACACGCGCGCCCGAGGACATCATCCGCGAGGTCGACAAAGGGTACTATGTCGTGGGGCACCGGATTCCCTCCATCGCGGAATCACGGGAAAATTTCCGGATCTCCGCCCAGAAGGTCTACGAGATCCGTAACGGCCAGATCGGACAACTGTACCGGGGCGGCGGCATCATGGCGGACACCAAGACCTTCCTGATGAAGGTGGACGCGGTGGGCCGGGACTTCCGCCTCTTCCCCATCCCCAATTGTGGAAAAGGCCAGCCCATGCAGGGCCGGCGGCTCGGGAACGGCGGGCCGACACTCCGCAGCCGCGCGCACCTGACCGGGCCCGCGTAGCTCACCGCACATGGTCAACTTGGCCACACTGAAGCGCACCGCCGAAGAAGGGCTGCGCTACCTGCGCCGCCAGAAGGACATCCAGGAAGCGGAGGTGTTCGTGGCCAGCAATGCCGGCTTGACTGCGCGCGTCAACTACACCTCGCACATTCCGTGTAACGGCGTCGAGGAACCGAAGTCCACCTCCTCCTACGGACTTGGCGTGCGGGCCGTCTTCCAGGATCCCAAGGGCCCGCGCATTGGGCTCGGCAGCGAAGCCGGAGACCTCTCGCTCAACGGCGTGAAGGAGGCCCTGGAAAAGGCCAGACGGAGCGCGGTCCATGACTCCGACTTCACGACCCTGCCACGTCCGTCCACTGAACGTCGGACGCTGACCAAATACCACGACCCGAGCGCCATGGGCTTGAAGGACGCCGATCTGGTGCAAACCGGATGGCGGGTCCTCACCCGC
The DNA here is from genome assembly GCA_045403215.1 of Nitrospirales bacterium. Taxonomy (GTDB): domain Bacteria; phylum Nitrospirota; class Nitrospiria; order Nitrospirales; family NS-4; genus NS-12. Next base: position 3,867 of record JAXIOW010000026.1, read on the forward strand.
GCGCTGGACGAATTCGCCAAGGCCGGTTCGCTTGGGGCGCTGGCCAAAGCCGGGCCCAAGCTACGCGAGCTGGGATTCATCGTTGGAGGCGACGTCACCGTCCTGCTGGAACGGATGGCGATCGGCTCGACTCATCTTCCCAAAGTGCAAACCGACGAGTCGACCCTGATAGCCTCGTTCCTCACCGCCATGGTCGAACGCGAAGGCGCAAAAGGGACCGGGTACGGGTGCCACACCCGCCTGAGCGCAATGCGGGGAGACGCCGGCGCCGAAGCCGCGCGCAATGCCCTGTCCGCCGTCGGCGGGGTCCGCATCAAGGACGGGGAGTATGCGGTCATCCTGGGTCCCCAGCCGGTGACGGAGCTGATGAGCAACCTGATCCTGCCGAGTCTCACGGTCACCAGCTTCTACGACTGCAGCTCGGCCTTCCACGGACAGTTCGGCCGGCAGGTCGCCCCTGACGACCTCACGATATACGACCACGGGGCGCTCCCGGGTCATATGGGCAGCAAAGGCATCACCTGCGAAGGCCTCCCGACCGGGCGGACCGACCTCATCAAAGACGGGAAGCTCGTCGGGCTCCTGTCGAGTTTCTACGAGACGGAGCGGATGTTGCGCGACCACGCCGCGAAGGAGAAGCTCGGCGTCCCCCCGGAGGACTGTCCCGGCGCCCTCGTGCCGCGCAACGGCTTCCGCTTCGCGGGCGGCGGAGGACGCCGGTTCGACATGGCGCCCTCGGTCGCGCCCACCAATGTCTTCATCGTAGGGCAGGAAAAGAGAACCCGCGAGGACCTCCTCCGCCACGTGCAGAACGGTGTGTACATCGGCCGGATATGGTATACCTATCCCATTAACGGCCTGCGCACTGGCGATTTCACCGCGACGGTCGTGGGCGATTCCTACCTGATTAAGGAAGGCAAACTGGCGGCGCCCCTCAAGGCCAACGTCGTTCGCATCAACGACAACATTCACCAGGTCTTGCGGAACATCGTGGGCATCACCAGCAAGAGCCGGGGGACGATCATCTGGGCAGCGGACGAGGTGGTGTACGCGCCCGAGATCGCCGTGGCCAGGTTCCGGCTCACCGAGATCGCCGGCTACACGGACGCGCACTGATGGCGGATGACCCCAACAAGCCCATTCACCTGATCCAGCCGGGTCCGCCGCCCGTCGGCGCTCCGGGAGGCATCCACAACCGCCCGCCGATCCCAGGCGCGGGCGAGAAGGCCGAATGTCCCAAGTTCATGAGCCATGGCCCGTGCGGCGGCGTGCGCAAGGGGGGCTACTGCGAGGTCTTTCCCGAGATGATGTGTCCCTGGGTGGTCATGTACTTCGAGCTGGAGAAACTGGGCCACACCGAGTGGATGACCAATGTATGAAAAAGAAGAGGGACGGCTACACAGAGACGCATGCCCGTGGCGGGCTCGCTGCCAAGCTGCCGGCCATCGAAACCTGGCCGAACCAGTTCAAGGGGTATGAGATCACCATCGAGGTGCCGGAATACACGGCCATCTGCCCCAAGACCGGGCTCCCCGACTTCGGCACGATCCGCATCATCTACATGCCGGACAAGCTCTGCGTGGAGTTGAAATCCCTGAAACTGTACATCCACGCCTACCGCAACCTCGGCATCTTCTACGAGAACGCCGTGAACCGGATCCTGAGAGACCTCGTGGCCGCCTGTCGGCCAGTCCACGCCCGGGTCATCGGCGAGTTCACCGCCCGCGGGGGCCTGCGGAGCGCCATCGAAGCCCGATACCCATAGGGGCCCGCGAATCCCACTACCCGTAGGCGCCCATCGCCACCCACGCCGTGGGCGCTGATCACGGGCCCGATTATGCTAGCGGTGGTCGTTCTTCAGGAGCTCCTCCAGCCTTTCCCGCAGCGCGGCCAGCTCCTTTGACTTGAACGCGTTCTTGGTCTTCCTCAGGATCTCGATCGTCCCGCGCAGAGCTGTTCCGTACGCCTCTAACCGCGGGCACCGGACGAGAGCGCAGACATCCATCGTCTGACCGGCATAATCCTTCCGCACGGTATCGATCGTCATCTTGAGGCTCGCCGCGATCTGCGTGATGTGCCCCACCATCTGATCCAGATAGTTATCGATGGCCCAGGCAAGTTTGGTCTCTCCCCCTTTGGTGCCAGACACGTTCAGCGACCGCTCCAGATCCTCCATGGTTTTGACCCACTCGCGCATCTGCTCCTGGGTCCTGTGCAGCGAGCGGAGCACCCGCCCTTTATCGATGGCTCGGCTGACGCAATTCAGGACCACGGGGAAATCCACCGGCTTGATGAGGTAATCCACGACAGACAGACGCAGCGACTCCACGGCGGTGGGCACGGACGGGTAGCCGGTCACCACGATCACGGGAATCGTGGCACCGCGGCTCTGCAGGTCGCGGAGAAATTCCAGCTCCGCATTCCCCGGCATGTAGATATCGGTGATCAGGAGATCGTACGCGGCCTGCTCCAGGGCGGCGGCCGCCTCCCGGGCATCCCGCACGCAATCACAGGCATACCCTTCCCGGCGCAGGAGGGCGCCCATGGAGTGCAGGAACGTCTCTTCATCATCCGCGATCAGGATCCGCGCCACCTCAGACATGATGAGACTGCTCCCTTTCAGCTCGGACGCTCGTAGAGGCCGCAGCCGCCATGCAAGGCAGCACCACCATGAAGGTCGCGCCGCGGCCGACGGCGGTCTGCACCTCGATCCGCCCCCCCATCGCCTCGACAAGGCTTCGCGAAACCGACAGGCCAAGGCCCATGCCTCCCTGGGTACCCCCCATCTTGGTGGTGAAGAACGGCTCGAAGATGTGCGGCAGCACCTCAGCCGGAATGCCGTGGCCGCGATCCGCAACTGTGATCGACAAGCTGTCCTCGTCATGCGTGACCGAGAGACGGATTTCACTGGCCGGCGGGGACGTCTCGATGGCGTTCCGGAGGAGGTTGCACAGGACTTGGATCAGATCGCGTTGCGGCAGTCGAACCGGGGGCAGATCAGGAGCCACCTCTGTTCTCAGAGTCAACCGGTGCTGTCGCAACAAGCCTGCCATGATCTGTGAGACATCCCGAAGGACCGCGTCGAGATCGATGGGACGGGGTTCCGCCGGATCGGGCCGATACAGTTGGTACATTTGACCCACGATGTCGCTGATCCGCTGGATCTCCCGATCGATCATGCTCACGTACTGGGAATACGGATGGCCGGGGGCAATCGTGTCTTTCAGCAGGAGGAAGGCGTTCTTGATGCCCGCCAACGGGTTGTTGATTTCGTGCGCCACGCCGGCGGCCACCTGGCCCAGCGCAGCCAACTTTTCAACCTGTATGCGCCGCTCATCCGCCTGCTTGCTTTCGGTGATGTTCACCAGCACTCCTATAAAGTGAGAGACGCGTCCCCTTTCGTCATGGACGGGGGAGATCGTCAACTCGTTCCAAAACGATGCGCCGTCTTTACGGTAATTCCGAATGATGACCTGGCAATCCCGTTGTTCCGCGATGGCCTGCCGTATGATCGCCACTGTCGCCGGATCGGTGTCGGACCCTTGAAGAAACCGGCAGTTGCGCCCGAGCACCTCGTCCATGCAATAACCCGTGATACGCTCGAACGCCGGGTTGGCGTAGATGATGGGGTTGTCGGGTTGGTGCGGGTCGGTGATCAGGATGCCGTTGCTGGTTTCGGCGATGGCGCGGTCGCGCAATCGCACGCTCGCCTCCGCCGCCGACGCGCGGGCGTTCTCCTCCCGCGCGCGTGACCATTCCTCTTGAAGACGCCCGGAGGTCCAGAGGAGGAATCCCAAGAGCGGCAGGACGATAACGACACCGGCGATGGCCAGATTCACCAGGACGGTCCGGATCGGAGCCAAGATATCGCTTCGGGCCATTCGGACGAGGACTCCCCAGTGCAGCCCGACGAATTCACCCAAGCCAGAGCCATCGCTCTGGGCATAGCCGGTGACGACCGGGATTTTCCGGCGCAAGTGGACCTCCTCAATGTAGCCCGGCAGGGCCGACGCGCTGAGCAACGCCGATGGTTCGGCCATCAGCTTGAGGTTCACCTGCATCTCCTGCCGGAGAAGGGAATCCACGAGCAGGTCACCGTCACGGGTCATGAACTGGTATTCGATCTTCCCCGCCGACCCACGCAGCACCTGAAAGGTGTGCACCGTCGCCGTCGAGACATCTTCCAGGATCGAGAGGCCCGTGTGGGTCATGAGGGCGCCCAGGAACTCGCCCCGAGGCCCGACAATCGGGCCGGCGAAGGAGACGACCGGGATCCCCCCGGCTTCCTCGGATACCTCCACATCCCGCACCTGGATCCCGCCATGATCGCGCACGGTTTGGAACAAGTGGGTCCGGCTCAAATCCTTCCCGACACTGGCCGGGCTTGTCGCGGCAATGATCCGGCCGGACGCATCGAGCACCCCCAGCCAACGATAGACCCGGTAGTTCCTCAGCACCCAGTTGAGGTAGTCCGTCATGGCGGCGGTGTCGCGCCCCTGGAACACCCGCGCGCGCGTCATCATCGGGATGTCACTGTATCGTTCGAACAGCAACCGGTCGAGCATCTCTGCAATGTCGGCGGCGGCCAGCGCCAGGCTCTCGCCCGTGGTGGCCACCAAGCGGTTCTCGACATAGTGGAGGGCGACGGCCCCGATGATCAGGATCACCAGGGTCATCAGGAGAATCAGGATGGGCAGGCGTCCATAGGAACGGCGGCTTAGATCCGTCTGCATGGATGGCCTCCTCCTCGACCACCGCGAGGCGCAGACGCGCTACTCGAACTTGGTGTACTCGCTGAAGATGTACTCGAGTTCCGCAAGCTTGTGCTCGATCGAAAACGGAATCATCTCGGCGTACGCGGAGAGGATCACCACCGCATTCGTGTTGGCATCCTCTTCCGAGGCGCTGGACAGCCGCTTGGAGATGCCTCGGTTCACATGCGTGACGGCTTTGTAAATCTCGACCAGCTTCTTCAAGTCCCAATCCGGCGCTTTCCCTTTCCGCATCAGGAGGTATTGCGCCGTCAAATACATCGACACGGCCCGATACACGGTCTCTTCCATCGAGCCGAACGGCAGGTGGAACCGCACCATCGGGCGCAGCTTGTCCATCACCGGGCAGGCGCTCGTCACCATATAGATCCCGATGATCGAACTGAGACCCTTCTGCAAGGTCGTCGCCTTTTCGTAAATCCGCTCGTCCGTCTGGACGCGGACGTTCGTGCTCTCATAGGAGACGGAGTCTTTGAAGGACTCCACCAGCGCCGAGAGGTTCACCGCCACCGGGCAATACTCGTGCTCGTCGCCGAGCGGGCAGTGTTCGCACTGTTTGTATTTCAGCTTCGTCCAGGCGGGCTTGGGCAGGTCTTTCCTGGTGACCAACTCCAGTGTCTTGGCGTCCAGCTGGACTTCAAACTGCTTGACCAACCCGTCCGGGAACTGGAAGGTGTAGAGAAAGCGGATGGTCTTGGATTGTCTGCTGTCGGGCATGCGTCCCCCGGTGTTCGACAAGGCCGCCGGCAGGAGAACCGTGGCGGAAGCAACGATACCATAACCGTCGATCCTACAAAAGGCAAAAGAACACTTCGCACCACGTTTCCCCTTAGCTGGTCCGACCCGTTCAGCTCATCCGGACTCCCCCATCGCCCGACGCGCTCGACGCAAGCCAGTGCCTATTTCCCGAGCACTGCGACCTTGCAGGCTTTCGCCACCCGGAACTTCACGACCCGCTTGGCCGGAATCTTGAGGGGCTCGCCGGTTTGCGGATTGCGGCCCATCCGCGCCTTCCGGTTCACCAAGACCAGCTTGCCCAGGCCGGGCAAGGTGAAGGTGTTCTTGGCTTCCTTATAGGCAAGGGAGGCCAGCTTCTCGAGCAGGTCGGTCGCTGCCCTCTTGGTGATGCCGACTTTGTCGGCGAGATGTCCGGTAACCTGTGATTTGGTCATCGCTTTTGCCATAGTACTCCCTCCTGGTGGTGTGTGGGCTGTCTATTCTGCCGCCGTTCCCGAGACATGAAAAAAGCGCAACCGGCTTGCCCTACTCTCTGCCGGAAAGGACCGATTGCGCCTTCAACTTGCAGGTCCGTGACCTGCCCGCTAAGGATGGCGCCGCCTTCCTAACAGAAGGGCTCCAAGGTGTCAAGCCCTATGTTGGTGTCTGCGATGGCCAATCACCGGACCCTGTGCTATCCTGCGCGCCGTGACGGGATCACCGCGCCGCACGATCGTTGCGTGGACGCTCTACGACTTCGCCAACTCCGCCTTCTCGGCGATCATCCACGCCACCATCTTCCCCATCTATTTCGCCAACGTGGTCGTGGGCAACGCAGCGGGTCGAGGGGATCTTTTGTGGGGACTCGTGGTGTCCGTTGCCATGGCGATCGTCGCTCTCACTTCTCCTCTCCTCGGAGGCATCGCCGACCACGCCGGCGCCCGTAAACCCTTCTTCATCGGGTTTACCCTCCTCTCTGTCACCGCCACCGCATTGCTCGCCACGGTACAGCCGGGGATGGTGCACTGGGGGTTCGCGCTCGCCGTCATCGGTTTCGTCGGCTTCGAAGCGGCGTTTGTCTACTACAACTCCTACCTTCCCCGCATTGTGCCGCCCGACAAACTCGGTCGGATTTCAGCGGCCGGCTTCGCGGTCGGGTATGCAGGCTCGGTGGTGGCGTTTCTGGCCGCCTGGCCCTTCGCCGCCCAAGAGGCCTACTGGGGCTGTTTCCTCTCTGCCGCCTTTCTGTTCGGGGTGTTTTCGATCCCCGCCTTCGCCATCCTGCCAGCCGACACCCGGCATCTCGTCCCCCTGAGCACCGCCGCCTCGCATGGGCTCCGCGACGCGCTTGCCACCCTCCGCGAGATTCTCATCCAGCCGGAGCGCACAGCGATGCGGCGCTTCCTGCTCGCGTACTTGTTTTTCGAGGACGGCGTCAACACCGTCATTGCATTCGCGTCGGTGTTCGCCGCCAAGACGCTCGGCTTCGCCGCCACCGAGATCATCGCCCTGTTTCTCCTCGTCCAGACGACGGCCTTGATCGGATCGGCTGCCTGGGCGCGCCCGACGGACACCCGGGGGCCCAAGTTCGTCGTCTCCGCGATGCTCGTCCAGTGGACCACGATCACCGTGCTCGCCTACTTCGTGGAAGTCCAATGGCACTTCTGGCTCGTCGCAATCCTGGCCGGTACGGGCCTCGGCGCCATCCAGGCCGCCAGCCGCGCCTTCATGGCCACGCTCATCCCGCAAGGACGCGAGGCGGAGTTTTTCGGCTTCTACG
>JAXIOW010000177.1:0-6944 GCA_045403215.1 Nitrospirales bacterium
GGGCGTTTCGCCGTCGAGGCCCCGCAGACCCGGCTGTACGCCCCGCGCTGCACCTGGGCGCCCATGCGGTGTCACCCGCTCGATTGCAACGGGTCGAAACCCGGTCGCGGCCCCGATGACTCCGGTGTGCCGCGCTCCGCCAAGGTCCCGCTCGCCGCCACCCGCAAGATTTCGGATATCGTCGGGCGTTCTGCTATAATGAGGACGCGTGTGGGAGTCGGACGGGTGGTCGCCGGTCTCGCAAGAGGCCGGAGGAAAGTCCGGACTCCTAGGGCAGGGTGCTGGGTAACGCCCAGGCGGAGCGATCCGACACCGGCGCAACAGAAAGCACACCGCCGATGGCCCGCAAGGGATCAGGCAAGGGTGAAAAGGCGGGGTAAGAGCCCACCGCGGTCGTGGCGACACGGCTGGCCGGCAAGCGTCACCTGGAGCAAGGCCAAATAGGAGGGCGTGAGGAGCGGGACACCGGTGCTGCTCCTCAACGGTCGGCCCGACCGTGGCCCTCGGGTAGGCCGCACGAGGCCCGGAGCAATCCGAGCCCCAGAGAAATGACCATCACCGCCGCAAGGCGGCACAGAATCCGGCTTACAGCCCGGCTCCCCCACGCACTTATTTCCACTTTTTCCTCTCTTTTCCTCATGGCACGCCGTGCACGCCTGATCGCCGCTCTGCTTCAAGCCCTGCTTCTGTTTTTAGGATGCGGCGAAGGTTCCAAGGCTGACCAGTCCGCGGTCGATCCCGGTCGTCAGGCCGAGCGGGACCGGATGGTTGATCGCCAGATCGTTGCGCGCGGCATCGTGCACCCGGCCGTGATCGCCGCGATGCGCCGGGTCCCGCGTCATCTGTTTGTTCCCGACTTCGTCTCGGGAATGGCCTACACCGACGGGCCCGTGCCGATCGGCCACGGCCAGACGATCTCCCAGCCCGTTGTCGTCGCCTTCATGACCGAGGCGGTTGCGTTGAAAGGCGATGAAAAAGTGCTCGAGATCGGTACCGGCTCGGGCTACCAGGCTGCGGTGCTGGCTGAGATCGTCCCCAGGGTCTTCACCATCGAAGTCATCGAGTCCCTGGCCAAGCAGGCGGCGGACACGCTGGCGACCAGCGGCTATAAAAACGTGCGAGTGCGCGCTGGCGACGGCTACCGAGGCTGGCCGGAAGAAGCGCCCTTCGACGCCATCATCGTCACTGCCGCGACCGACCACGTCCCGCGGCCGCTCCTCGAGCAGCTCGCTTTCGGAGGGCGTCTGATCCTTCCCGAGGGCAAATCCTTCCAGAGCCTGGTGCTGTACCGGCGGACCAGCGCCGGATACGAGCGCGAGGAGCTTCTCGACGTGCGCTTCGTGCCGATGACCCGAGGGACCGAGAAATAGCCGCACAAGGCAGAGAAGAGGGGACTGGCTACTTTTCTCCTGACTTCAGAAAAGTTGCCTGTCCCCCAGCCATCCCACGTGCAGGAGGGATTTAACGATCATGTTTCATCATCTCGTTCAGGGTCTTCCGGGTGAAATTCGCCGGCGGCTGGAATTCCGAAGCCGGGATGGAGCGGCTCTCGGCCTTGACGACTTCCAACGTGGTCTGGCCTTCTCGGTCCACCGTCCTGACCGGATAGCCCTCGCCGGCCAGCTTCCATGCCTGATCCCTTCCGATTGCTGATTGGTCCCTCTGGCCGGGTCCGCAGCGGGTAATGGCCTTCGTCAGGTCGGTCATGAAACGCTCAAGCTTTTTCGGGTCCAGCTCCTTCCAGGCAGGGATGTCCTTCGCGATCCAGAATTCCGATCGGTGTTTCCCATCGACCACCATTTCGTAGCTGACAGCCTTGTACCCGGCAATCGTGGCCTGCTGACCTGTCTTTCGAAATTCAACTTTTTTCGGCTCGGGACAGGCTTCAGAACCGGCTCCTCCCTTCGGCATGCGCGAGCTCATCATCTCCTCCATCTTCTTGCGCTGCTCCGGCGGCATATTCTTCATCGCCTCTTCCATCGCGCCGCTCGCTTTCTTCATGGCGTCCTGGGACATCTGCACGTACTCCTGCACCGTGGCGGCCAAGTAAGTCTGCTCCCGGTAATTCACGTGGGTGAGAGTCTCGGCATTCAGGTCCATGATGGAGGCCGACTCGGGCTTCCCGTCAGGACTGAGCACGACCCACTTCATCTGGTTCGCCTGGAGCATGACCTGGTGCTTGCTCCCTTCACCGCCGCCCTTTCCGGCCTGATCAATGACCCACCCCGCGGTCGCCTGACCGGTCCAGGCGACGACGCTTACTATAATGCTCAATAGGAGTCTTGGATACGGAATCATGGTGTGTCTCCTTACATTCGCCCCGCCTTGATCTTCTGGTTCAGGTCGTCGATCCAGCGGTGCTGGAAGTCCTCGTAGGTGATGAACAGCCGGTCCTTGAACGCATCGGGGAATGGTTGCCCCGTCGCCAGCTGGCTGAGTACCTCGCGCATCTTCTCCATCCCGAACCGATCGATGAAGTACTTGGTGGCCGAGTTCCCTTCCAGGTAAGCGACGGTCGCCTGTCGCGGATTGAGGACTGTCCAACTGCCTTCGAGGAACGTCAGGTTGATCAGCGTGACCTGCCCTCGGACGAGTTCGGAAAGGTCGGGCGGCGGGTCGCCAGCCAGTTGCATGGCCAGTCCCTCGTTCAACCATTGCGGGACCGCGTCGCGCCCCCTCATCCGATCGTGCAACAATGCATGTACGTACTCGTGACGCAGCACGCGGGTCAGCCAGGCCTTGTCGGTCAGCGCCCCTTGCGTCGGCACCTTGATGCGCCCCATCACCGGATCGTAAAGCCCATCGGACCATGCCGGTCCGCCGCTGGCTCCCTGAAAGGTCTCGCGCGTGTGCAGCGCCACTAGGATCGGCTTTGAGGGGAAGTGGCCGAGCTGCTGGCCGATCTCCCGGTACGCGTCTTCCAGGATCTCCAGGACGCGGGTCCACACGGCGTGATCGGCGTCTCCGTCAAATTTCACCAGAAAGTGGGAGCTTTCGCGGGCCAGGAACTTCTGCTCGGCCTTCTGGGTCTGCTCGACGCGCGCGATGAGTTGCCCGAGGTAGGCCTGGAGATTGGGCGCCTCCGCGACGTGGTCCTTGGCCTGCTCGAGGTGCATGCGGGCGCCCGCCAGGGCGTCCTTGTTCAGGAGCAGTTCGGCGAGCGCGAGGTGCGGCAAAGGGTTGTCCGGGTTCAACCGGATCGACTCTTCCAGCGGCTCCGGGGTCAGGGCTGGGTCCTTGAGTTCCCAGTACGCATAGACCAGGTTGTGATGGGCGACCGAATTGTACGGGTTGATGGCGAGGGCCGATTTGTACGCCGGCACGCCGGAGGCCGCTCCGCCCGCCTTCACCCGCATGACCCCGAGGTTGTTCCAGAGCGTGGACGCGGACGCGCGCACGGCCGGGTCGTTCAGGGCGTCCGAAGGCAGTGCCTGGAGCTTGGCTTCCGCTTCCGCGTCCTTCCCCTGCTGGATCAGCGCGTTAATCTCGTTCAGCGCGGCCGCATGCGCCGAGCCGGACACCTTGACGGGAATCAGTAGCGGCGTCCCGCTTTGTCGGACGATCGGCTGGGCGGCGGGGTCGGACAGGGTCGCGGAAAGCTCAGAGTTGGGTGTGGTCTGGGAAGCAGGCGTTGCTACCGGCGGCGGCGCCTGCTGCTGCCTGCTCCACAACTGGTAGCCGACAAACAGCAGAATCACCAGCGCGGTGTAAGCTAGCAGGCGTGACATCACTAGATCGGCCGCATGTCCAGGCGGTGGGCGTTCTTCAGCGCGATCTTCACCCACTTCTCCTCCGGCGGATAGCCGGCGACCTCGCGGCCGTTGACCAGGATCACCGGAACGCGATCGGCGTAATACTTCCTGGCCTTCTCCTCGCTGTGGACGTCCTTTTCGATGAGATTGAGGGGGAACTCCTTGCTCAGCTCTTCGAGAAGGGCCTTGGCCTGGTCGCACAGCGGGCAGTCGGGCTTGGTGTAGATCACCACATCGGGTGTGGCGGGTTTGCGCTTCCAGACTCCAAACATGGCGGCATTCTATGAGGATGGTCGGCAATGGTCAAGAGAAGTGCGGCCGGCCTGCAAGGGGGCTATAATAGCGCTCGATCGAGGGAATCATGAGCAGTCGTCAGATACCCGCGGGTGCCCACGGAGCGGTCCGGATCAGGGGCCATACGCTCTTGTGCCTGCAAGGCTTTCGCGGCGAGGGATATAGCGCTGGCTTCATTGAGAACATGGCCGCGCTCCACCGGGACCTGAACGAGAACCCGGATCGGTGGGTCGAGGTCGTGGAGGCGACGGACGCGTTCTGCGCCGCCTGCCCGCACCTGGCGCAGGCCGGCTGTTCACTGAACGGCGCGCGCTCGGAAGAAGGTATGCAGGCGCAGGACCGGCACGTGTTGGAGCTGCTGGGACTCCAGCCGGGGACCAGGGTGCGGTGGCGCGAGGTCCTAGAGCGGATCCGCGCATCGGTGAAGGGCTCTGACCTGCCTGGCATCTGCGGGTCGTGCCGGTGGCTTCCGCTCGGCTACTGCCGGGACGGCATTGATCGATTGCGTGAGGACCGGATCCTCGGCGTTATCCCTCTCAGGAGGGATGAGCGGTCATGAGCGAAGAATTATGGGAGGCTGTCCGCTCGCAGCTCCGGCGGGCTCATCCGACCTTCTATGAATCGGAGGCAGGCGGCGCCCTGCTGATGGACCTGGGAAGCGATGGCTGGCTGCTGGAACTGACCCCGGACGGCCGCGTGCTCTGCCAGATGGGCATGGCGATCGATGACATCAAGTGCCTGATGTCCGAAGGGACGCCGGAGGACCTGGGCACCGACGAGGTCGCCAAGCAGGCCAAGTACTACCTGCAACCGGCCGTCGCCAAATTCCGGTCCGTGCTTCGAGAGGCCGGATTCGAGGAGACGACCGAGATGACCGAGGAGTACGTAGCCACTACCTTCTCCAAGGCTGTGGACTACCACAAGCCGGATGAAGTCGAGCGGATAGTGAAGTGGTGCCGGCAGCAGTTCGGCTTATGAAGCTCACCGGCTACGCGACGGCGGAAGGCACGCGGCGGTACCGCGATCGGCTGGTCGAGGCGGGTGCGGCCCATGAACGGCACTTCCGCGAAGGGCTGGGCGGCATGACGCTGTCCACGATCGGGCTCGGCACGTATCTCGGGAAGCACGACGACACGACGGATTCGCTCTATCGCGCCGCGATCAAGCAGGCCGTCAAGGCCGGGTGCAACGTCATTGACAGCGCGATCAACTACCGCTGCCAGCGCAGCGAGCGAACGATCGGCCAGGCGTTGGCCGATCTGATCAAGGATGGAACCTGCCGTCGCGACGAAGTGCTGATCGCGACGAAGGGCGGTTTCATCCCGTACGACGGCGCGCCCCCGCGCGACGGCTATGCCTACGTCCAGAAGACGTTTGTGATGCCCGGCATCTTCCGCTCATCCGACGTCGTGGCGGACTGCCATTGCATGACCCCGGCGTACCTGCGCCACCAGATAGACACCAGCCTGGCCAACTTCGGGCTCGCCTGCCTGGACGTGTACTACCTGCACAATCCGGAGACCCAGCTCGAACAGGTGACGCGTGACGAGTTCATGAAGCGCATGCGCGCGGCCTTCGAGACGCTCGAAGCGGCGGTCGCGCAGGGCAAGCTGCGCGTGTACGGGACGGCGACCTGGGAGGGCTATCGGGTGTCGCCCAAGGCCCGCGGCCATCTCCCGCTGGAGGCGATGGTGCGTCTGGCGGAAGAGGCGGGCGGGAAGGACCACCACTTCAAGGTGATCCAGTTGCCGTACAACATCGGCATGCCTGAGGCGCTTGTTGAGAAGACGCAGTCGTTCAAAGGCTCGACGGTGCCTCTCCTGGTGGCCGCCAAGGCGCTCGACGTCTACGTGATGATCAGCGCGCCGATCCTGCAGGGAAGGCTCGCGCGCGGGCTGCCGGCCGAGATGCACCAGGCGCTGGGCGAGGGCACCGATGCCCAGCGGGCCTTGCAGTTCGTCCGCTCGACGCCGGGCATCGGAACGGCGCTGGTCGGGATGAAGCAGGCGGACCACGTGAAGGACAACATGGCGCTCGCGCGGCTCGCGCCGTTGTCTCCTGATCAGGTTGCGAAGCTCTTCGGATGATGCGGACGCTGATCTATGATGGGCAGTGCCGGCTCTGCGTGACCGCAAAGGAAGGGCTGGAGCGGCTGGGACCGGACCCGCAACACTCGGAGCTGCGGTTCGTCCCGTACCAGAGTGAAGAGGCCGCGCGTCGGCTGGGGAGCGACTACAAGCCGGGCCGTCCCGATGTGGCGTTTCTCGTGGAGCCGGACGGCACGATCAGCCGCGGCTTGGACGCCTTCCTCCCGCTCGTGCCGGGGCTCCCCGGCGGGCGCGTCCTGCACGCCCTTCTGCGCGTGCCGCTGATCCGGCCGCTCGCCTATCTTGCCTACCGCCTCGTCGCCCGCTACCGCTACAAATGGTTCGGCTCAGTCTGAGCTGAACGGGTCCTGTCACCTGCGGCGTCGGGGTCCTGCCGCCTGCATCCCCCGCAGGCATGCGGCCCGTCGCAGCCCCGATGACTCGGGCTCGCTGTGGCGGGGGGCCCCCTTACGGCGTCACCCCTCCGCCTCCGGCGACATCGGACCGAAGCCTCTTGCGGGTGGTGGCGAGCGGGACCCGGGCGGAGCGCAGCGCGACTTGCTTCGTTTCGCGGAGCGCGAGCACGTCCGGGTGACTCGCCGACAGGACCCGCTCTTTATCCGCCCTCGCTGCTCCGGTATTTCTCGTCGAGTTTGTAGTAGTCGTCGAGCCCGATGATGTCGTGGAACTGCTGGAAGGGAAGCAGGCGGTCCAAGGCTTCGCGGGTGGTGCCCGTGGTCTTGATCAGGCTGAACATGTCCTGCATGGCCTTGGCTGAGGCGTAGAGCGCGGTCAGCGGGCAGACGATGAG
>JAXIOW010000058.1:0-2143 GCA_045403215.1 Nitrospirales bacterium
TTCTTGCAGCTCGGCTTGAGAATGTACCAGCGAGGCGGCTTCGCAGCCTTTGCCGGTGCCCTCGGCGAGCGGCTTGACGAATGCCGGGAAGTCCGCCCAGTCGAGAAGCTCGTTCGCATTTCGCTCTGCCACCGCGAAGGACGGCGTCGGCACCCCGGCGTCGCGCACGAGGCGCTTGGCCACCGCCTTATCGAGACAAGCGGCCAGTGTGAGCGGGTCTGAGAAGAGATAAGGCTGGTCGAACAGCTCGCACAGAGCCGGCACTTGCGCCTCGCGCGAACGCCCCTTCACCCCTTCGGCGATGGAGAACACGAGATCGTAGCGGGTCCCTGCGACCAGCCGCGCCGCCAGTGCCTGGCCGCGGCCCACCCTGATCGCCTCGCAGCCCAGTGCCTCAAGCGCGGCAGCGAGTTGGTTGATGGTCTCCACCGAATCGAACTCGGCGATCTCTTCCTCGGAGAGCCCTAGCGCGCGATAGTCGTCGCGGAGATCGTAAACGAGAGCGACGCGCATCAGAGCGGCCCGGAATCAAGCGGCCGGTCCGCGCCGACCGTCCCGTCCGGGTCGGCATAGCGGTAGGTCTTGCCCTCGAAATTCCTGAGAATGAGGTCGTCGCCTTCCCGGCCCACGACATAGTCGGGAATGAGCGGGATTTTGCCGCCGCCGCCCGGCGCATCGATCACATAGGTCGGCACGGCATAACCGGTGGTATGGCCGCGCAGGCCTTGCATGATCTCGAGCCCCTTGTCGACGCTCGTGCGGAAGTGGGACGAGCCCGAGATCGGGTCGCATTGATAGAGATAGTAGGGCCTGACGCGCCGCATCAGCAGCCCGTGGAAGAGGCTTTTGAGCGTTTCCACCTCGTCGTTGATATCCTTGAGCAGCACCGTTTGGCTGCCGAGCGGGATGCCGGCGTCGGCCAAACGGGCCGTCGCCTCGGTGACTTCGGGCGTCAGTTCCGTGGGATGGGTGAAGTGGAGGCTCATCCATAAGGGGTGGTGCTTCTTGAGCACGCGGATCAGCGCGCGCGTTACCCGCATCGGCAGCACCACCGGCACCTTGGTGCCGAGCCGCACGAACTCGACATGCTTGATGGCCCTGAGCCGCCCGAGCAGATAATCGAGCCGCTCGTCGGAGAGCGTCAGCGGATCCCCGCCCGAGATCAGAACGTCGCGGATTTCGGGATGAGCGGCGATGTAATCGAGCGCCTCCTCCCATTGCGGCCGGCTGAAGGAATAGTCGCCGCCGGGCTCGCCCACCATGCGCGAGCGGGTGCAATAGCGGCAATAGGTCGAGCAGAAGCCCGTGGCGAGGAACAGCACGCGATCGGGGTAGCGGTGCACCAGCCCCGGCACCACGCTATGGCCATCCTCGCCGAGCGGGTCGTCGGCCTCTCCGGGCGTCTTGAGATATTCGGTGCCGACCGGGATATGGGTGCGGCGGAGCGGCTCGGCCGCATCCTCGCGGGACATGAGGCTCGCATAATAAGGGGTGATGCCGAGCGGCAGGGACCCCTGATGGCGGGTCACAGCATCGCGCTCGTCCTCCGACAGGGCGAAGATGCGCTCGAGCTCGACCAGCGTTCGGATGCGCGAGCGCGCCTGCCAGCGCCAGTCGTTCCACTGGGCGGCATCCACCTCGGGGTAGTAGCGCTTGCGGAAGGCGCGGGCGAGTGGCCCGACCGGGAAGCGCTCCAGGCGCACCACGACGTCGAGCTGCGGCCCGGACGAGGTCTTCGCGGGCGAGATGGATTTGATTGGAGAATGTGGTGTGGTGAGAAGTTGAGATGTCGCCTGCGGGCGACTGGGTGGCTCTTCGGCCTCGACCTGAAGCAACTTCATGGGATATGCGTCCCCTCCGGGCTTTCGAGGGATCGTTGGTGGCGCCGACCGCCACTCTTAGCGTCCGTCAAAAGCGCGAGTCATTTCATCGAGGTCCTCAATAATTTCAAGTGGTAAAGGTGGCACAGGCGAATTTTTTTATCGCCCGTTGCTAGGGTGCACGGCCTGCCCTGTCCTGCCGTCATCGGGGCGGCGTGAAAAGGACGAAAGAGACATGAGACGCTGGTTGGCAGCTGTGACCTTCATCTGCTGCTCCCTTGTCGCAGGAGAGGCCCTGACCGAATATCAGGGCCCCGACTACA
>JAXIOW010000067.1:0-16548 GCA_045403215.1 Nitrospirales bacterium
GGAAAACCATCCTGGTCGCGCGCGGGCCGAAGCCGATCGCAGTGCTCCGCGAGCAGGGGATGCAGCCCACTATCGCTGTACCGGAGCCGAATACCTGGAGGGATCTGGTCAAGGCGCTCGATGACATGAGACAGTCACTGAAGGGGATGAACATAGCGGTTCAGGAGTACGGGGTCTCGAACGTGCTCTTACTAGAGGCATTGCAGGAGCGAGGAGCGCTTGTCCTGCGCGTGCCGGTGTACCGGTGGGCGCTTCCGGAAGATACTGTCCCACTCATCAATGCGATCCGCGCGATCATGCGCGGCGACGTGGACGTCGTCTTGTTCACGAACGCAGCTCAGGTGGATCATGTCCTGAAGGTTGCCGAGGACCTGGGTGGCATGGACAGTTTGCGGCAGGCCCTGGGCAAGACCATCGTCTCGGCAGTGGGACCCATCGTGGCCGAGTGCTTGCGTCGCCACGGACTGCCAGTGGATTTTGAGCCTTCACATCCCAAGATGGGCATTCATGTGAAAGAGACTAGCGAACGGGCTGCGGAACTCCTGCTCCGCAAGCGCGCCGCTCCCCGGAGCTGATCAAACCCTATGCACATGCTCGGGGCGGACCCCGATCCCGATCAGCCGGGCGGGGATTCGGCGCAGGAACGGGAAACGCGCGAGGAACCGGACGGCGAGTGGCGGGGCGAGCTTGTCCGTGCTTCCCAGGACGCGCCTGATGACCCGATTCTGCATGAAGATCTGCAACCGCTGGGTGACGCGGGTCGGGAGTTCGCGCCGACGCTGCACCCGGCGCAGGTCCTCGGCGGCCAGCCGGCCTTCGCGCAGCGGCGCGGCCAGCAGATTGGCGGCGGCGACCGCGTCCTGGATCGCGAGGTTGATGCCCACGCCGCCGACCGGGGACATCGCGTGCGCCGCGTCGCCGATGCAGAGGAGCCCAGGGCGATACCACCGAGGCAACCGATCGACCTGGACGGTGAGCAGCTTGATGGCGTTCCAATCAGATAGCTCGCCGACGCGGTCTGCGGCGAACGGCGCGAGCTGCGCCACGCTGTCGCGGAACGCCGGCAGCCCTCTCTCCCGGAGCTGTTCGAGCGAGCCTTTGGGGATCACGAAGCCGCACTGCCAGTGCTCACCGCGGTTCAGCATGATGAAGATCCGTCCCGTCTCGAAGCGGGCCACGGGGTCTTCCGGATCGCCGGGCTGCCGAGACAGCCTGAACCACAGCACGTCCATGGGCGCGCCGAACTCGTCCACCTGCAAGCCGGCCCGTGCCCGGACGACCGAGTGCCGGCCGTCGGCGGCGACGACGAGGCTTGCGCGAACCTCCAACGGGCCGTTCGGAGTCGTCGCCTGGAGCCCGACGACGCGTCCCGCCTCCTCGATCAGCCCGGTCACTTCGGCCCGCATCCGCAATTTAAATGTCGGATAGCGAGCGCCACGTTCGGCGAGGAAGTTCAGGAAGTCCCACTGCGGCATGAACGCGATGAACCGGCAATGCGTCGGCAGATGGGTGAAGTCGGCGACCGTCAGCACCAGGCCGCCGACTTTTGCATTGAGCCGCGGCGCTTTCTGGTGCGGCAGCTTTAAGAGATCTTCCAGGAGTCCCAGCTCGTGCATCACTTCGAGCGTGGAGGGGTGGATCGTGTCGCCGCGGAAGTCCCGTAGGAAATCGGCGTGCTTCTCCAGCACGAGCACCTCGACGCCCGCGCGGGCCAACAGCAGTCCCAGCATGACTCCGGCTGGACCGCCGCCCGCGATGCAGCAGCGCACCTGGACTTTGTCCGTGGCCATAGATACCCTTGACCAGGTTCTGTGTTAGTCAACTGAGCGAGATTATAAGGTATGCCATGAACACATCCCGGAGCAATCTATCCATTACGCGCTCGTCCATTTTGAGCTTGGCACTTGCCCTCAGCGTGGTTGGAGTGGTGTTGTCCCCAGGGGATGCTCCAACCGCCAAGACCGGTCTGGTCACGTTCGTTGCGCACGACCACGGGTTCAGCGGTCCCGATCGCATCCCAGGAGGCATGACCGCCGTACAGCTCATCAATCGGGGGCAAGACCTTCATCAGATCCAGTTCATCAAGTTACCGGCCAACAAGACGGCGGCGGACTTCATCGCAGAGATCACTGCCGATCCTTCCCGCTTGCCGAGTTGGGTACTACGCCGGGGTGGCCCCAATAGCGTGATTCCGGGGGAGCAGACCAGCGCCATCATCAATCTGGAGCCTGGCGCGTACGTGGTCATGTGCGGCATCCCGGACAAACATGGCAGACCACATGTTTTGCTCGGTATGGTGAACCCCATCCGAGTAGAGGCGTCTGTCTCGCAGCCGAACCCGCCACCTCACTCCGACCTGACTCTGACGCAAGTTGATTTCGGGTTCGAACTGTCCCAGCCGATCAAGCCAGGCAAACGCACGATCCATGTGCGCAATCAAGGGTCCCAGGCTCATGAGGTCGTCGTGGTCCAACTGGTGCCGGGCGCTTCGGTCACGGACTTTATTGACAGTTTCGTGCCGGGCGTTCCTGTCTTGCCGGCCGGGAAACCGATTGGAGGCATTACCGGCCTTGAACGAGGACGCGATGGTTTCTTCCTGGCCGATTTTGCGCCAGGCCGCTATGGTTTGATTTGCTTCTTGCCGGACATGATCACCCGTGCCCCCCATTTCGCGCGCGGGATGATGATGGATCTGACCGTTCAATGACAACGGCTGGACAGCGGATGGCGCCCCCTGCTATTATGTGAGTGAGCACTTACTCACATGCCGAGCACTTTGATGAAATCGAGCCGGACGCCGAGGAACCACAGGTCTTCCGGGCGGGAACGGCAGGCTAGCATCATCGCCGCCGCGGCGTCCCTGTTCGCCCAGAAGGGCTTCAACGGCACGACGACGCGCGAGATCGCGAAGACCGCCGGCATCAGCGAGGCGCTCCTGTTCAAATACTTCCCGACCAAGCGGGCGCTGTACGCCGCGATCATTGCCGCGAGGAGCCAGCTCTCCCAGCTTCTGGCGTCGGTCGAGGAAGCGGCCGAGAAGCGGGACGATGTGCGGGTCTTCACGTTGATCGCCGGCTTCCGCATTCACCGGGGCGCGGATCCGTCGTTGCTCCGCCTGTTGCTCTTCAGCGCGCTCGAAGGGCACGAGCTGTCGGACATGTTCTTCAGGAACCGACACCGGGTGTTTTATGAATTCCTGGCGGGGTACATCGCCAAGCGCACCCGGGAGGGCGTGTTCAGGAAAGTGGACCCGCTACTCGCCGCTCAGTCTTTCATCGGGATGATCGTCTATCACCGCCTGCTGCACGAGATCTTCAAGGTTCCGCCGCACTGCGCTCCGGAAGAGGCCGTCGCCGGCTATGTGGACGTCTTCCTCGAGGGTCTGCGGAAATGAGCCGCTTCAAGCGCCATCCTTTCCTCACGTTCGTCGGCATCCTTGTCTTGACGCTGGTCGCGCTCGTGGCCTTCCGCCTCGTCAGCAGCGGCGCCAAGAAGGATCCGCGTAAAGAGCGGGTGATCTCGGTGGGCACGATCATGCCGGTCCGGAAGGATCTCGACGTGCACCTGGTGTACACGGCCGACATCCAGCCGTACCAACAAGTCAACATCTTCTCGCGGGTGGACGGCTACATCGCCAAGATCTATGTGGACAAGGGAGATTTCGTCAAGGCGGACCAGTTGCTCGTCGAGGTGGACCACACCGATTACGTGCATGCCGTGAACCGGGCCAAAGCCAACCTGGAGGCCGCGCGCGCCAACGTGGTGAGCCAGGAGGCGACCATCCGGAACGCAAAGCTGAACCTGGACCGCATGCGGACGCTCATCAAGGACCAGTACGTCTCGCAACAGGATGTGGACAACGCCCAGGCGGCCTATGACGTGGCAGTAGCGCAGATCGAGTCCTTGCGGGCCCAGGTCCACCAGATGGAGGTGGCGCTCCAGCAAGCCGAGACGAACCTTACATATTCCTACATCCGGGCGCCGTTTGCGGGCTCTATCTCTGTGCGGAATCTGGACGCCGGCGCCTTCGTCTCTGGCTCGACCGGTAGCACCTCCACGTTATCACGCGGGATTCTCATCATGCAGGACATCACGACCGTGCGTGTCCTGGTGGATGTGGTCGAGAAAGACGTGTCGCTTGTCAAGATCGGCCAGCCCGCCGAGCTCCGTGCGGATGCGTATCCGGGCCGGGTCTTTACAGGCAAAGTGACGCGCGTCGTCCAGGCTTTGAACCCGAGCACGCGGACCATGACGGTGGAAGTGGACATCCCGAACCCGGATCGCGCCCTCAAGGGCGGCATGTTCGCGCGAGTGGAGCTACTCGTCGGCCGGCACGAGAATGCGCTGCAGATCCCGATTGATGCAGTCACGCGCTTGGAGACCGACCAATACGTGTACACCGTGCAGGACGGCAAGGCCCGGAAAGCGCCGGTCGTGTTGGGCATCCAGAGCAACGGGCTGATCGAGATCGTCAAGGGGCTGACGGGTACCGACTCGGTCATCGTCTCCGGCAAGGACCTGGTCACGGACGGCGTCAAGGTTACCCCCACGCCGATGGACGTGGCGAAACCCGCGCCGAAAGAATGAAGGATTCCAGGACGCAGGCGCCTGCGGCTTCCGTAGCCTCGAGCTCTTGGGCGAGAGGCGTTCTAATTGTATGTGGCTGACCCTTCTCGCGCTCCGTAACCGCATCGGCATCCTGATGCTGTCGCTCGCGATGGTCGTGCTGGGCGCCACGTCCCTGAACCGCCTGCCGCGGGACCTCTTCCCCAACATCCAGGTGCCGGTCGCCTTCGTGGGAGTCATTTACAAGGGCGCGCCGCCCATCGACATCGAGCAGAGCGTCGTCTACCCCATCGAGAAAGCAGTCAGCTCCGCGTCGAACGTGGAGCACGTCGAGTCGTTCTCCAAGCAGGGCATCGGCGCGGTTCAGGTGTGGTTCAATTGGGGCGCCGACATCAATGTGGGCCAGATGGAGGTGATGCAGCGCGTCACCCAGATCCTGAACCAACTGCCGTCCGGCATTCTCCAGCCCTTCATCGTCAAGTTCGACGTCTCGAACATCCCGGCCGCGTTCGTGACTGTCTCCGGCGGCAACCTGGATGAGCGGGGGCTCTATGACGTGGCCTTCAATACGATCGCGCCCCAGATCGAGCAACTGCCCAACGTCGCCGCGGCGACGGTCGAAGGCGGCAAGGTCCGCCAGATCAACATCAATCTGGATCCCGCCCTGCTGCAGGGGCGGGGGCTCTCGATCCTGGACGTCGTCAAGGCGGTCAAGGCGTCGAACCTGATCCTCCCGTCCGGCGATCTCAAGGCCGGGAACCTCGACTACAACGTCTTCACGAACAATCAGTTCAAGACGGTCGAACCCATCAACGACGTGATCGTGAAGGCGACGCCGGAGGGCACGCCGGTGCGGGTGAAGGACCTGGGCACCGTGACCGACTCCTCGGACATCCAGACGAACATCGTGCGCACGGACGGTCAACGGTCAGTCTATCTGCGGGTGAACAAGCAGCCGATCGCCAACACGGTCGAAGTGGTGGACGCGCTCCGCAAGGCGCTGCCGAGGATGATCGGCATCCCGCCGGGCGTGAAGCTGGGGGTCTCCTTCGATCAGTCGGTGTACATCCGGCAGTCCATCAAGAACCTCATCGATCAGGCCATCGAAGGGTCGGTGCTGGCGGCCGCCGTAATTCTGATATTCCTGCGCAACGTCACCAGCACGCTGATCATCGTGGTGGCCATCCCATTGTCTGTGCTGGTGACCTTCATCACGCTGTACTTCACCGGCCAGACCTTGAACATCATGACGATGGGTGGATTGGCGCTGGGCATCGGGCGGCTGGTGGACGACTCGATCGTCGAGCTGGAAAACATCCAACGGCACCTGAACATCGGGCAGTCCAGGTGGGAGGCTGTCCTAGAGGCGGCCCGCGAGGTGGCGATGCCGATCTTTGCCTCGACCGTGACCACAGTCGTGGTGTTTTTGCCGATCTTCTTCTTGGTGGGCATCGCCAAGCTCCTGTTCATCCCGCTGGTCTTCACGATCACGATCGCCCTGTTCACGTCCTTTTTCGTGTCCCGGACGGTGACCCCGGCGCTCTGCTACAAGTTCGTGAAGCCGGAACGCGAGGCGCAGCGCTCCCTGCCGTCCTGGCTGGCCCGGTTCCTTGAGTGGAGCCGCGAGAAGTACGAAACGATGGACGCCGGCTACCAGAAGCTGCTGACCTGGTCGCTGTCCCATCGCAGGACTCTGATCGGGACGGTCGTCCTGGTCTTCGTCGGATCGCTGGCTTTGGTGCCCTTCATCGGGAGCGAGTTCATCCCGATCACCGACGAGAGCCAGTTCCGCATCATCGTGCGCGCGCCGGTCGGCCAGCGGGTGGAGAAGACCGAGCAGCAGGTAGCCGAGATCGAGCGGGTCATCCGCGAGACGGCCTCGCCCACGGAATTGGAGACGGTCGTCTCCAGCGTCGGAGTTCTGCAGCAGGGGCGGTCGTCTCTCTTCAATCCCAATACGGGCCCGCATACGGCCATCATACAAGTCTATCTGGTGTCGCCGGGCAAGCGGACGCGCAATCAGATCCAGATCATGAACGAGGTGCGCCCCAAGGTGGTCAAGCTCTTCCCCGGCGTGCTGACGATCTTCGACCCCGGCGGGATCGTCAAGCGGGTTACCAGCTTCGGCTCGCAGGCCGCGGTGGATGTGGAGATCTACGGGTATGACATGGAAAAGGCCCGTCAGGCCGTTCGCCAGGTGGACGACATCATGCACAGGGTCAAAGGCCTGGCGGACATCCAGGTCAGCCGGGAGGAGAACTATCCGGAGGTCAACGTCGTGGTGGACCGGGAGAAGGCCGCGCTGCTCGGCATCAGCGAAACGGATGTCGCCAATGCCGTGCTGTATTCGCTCAACGGCAACGGCCAGGTCGATCCGATCATCTTTACCGACCCGAAAAACGGGAACGAGTACTACATCAGCGCGTGGCTGGCGGAACAGTACCGCAGTAACTTGAGCGACCTGGAGCGGATCCTCCTCACGACGCCGACCGGGATCCCGGTCCTGCTGAAGAACGTCGCGGAACTCAAGCTCAATTCGGGTCCGGTGAAAATCGACCGCAAGTACTTCCAGCGGGTGGTGCACATCACAGCCAACCCGGTGGACCGTGACCTCGGATCCATCGCGGAGGAATTGGGCGAGAAGTTCGCCAGTCTGCGGCTACCCGAAGGCTTCAGCATCCGCCTGGCCGGGCAGATCCAGCAGCAACGGGAGGCCTTTGAGAACTTGCTCTACGTCGCCTTGCCCCTGGCACTCATTCTCGTCTACATGGTCATGGCCGCCCAATTCAAATCCCTTGTTGATCCTTTCATCATCATGTTCTCGATCCCGATGGGGCTCCCGGGCGTGATCGTGATGCTGTTCCTGACCGGCACCACTCTGTCGATCACGTCTTTTATGGGCATCATCATGTTGCTGGGAATCGTGGTCTCGAACGGCGTGCTCCTGGTGGACTACACGAACGTGCTCCGTCGCCGGGGGGTCGAATTGCACGAGGCGGTCGTCAAGGGGGCCAGGACGAGGCTGCGGCCGATCCTCATGACCTCACTGGCCACGGTCTTCGGCCTGCTGCCCATGGCGTTGGGGCTCGGCACCGGCGGCGAAACCAACGCGCCGCTGGCCCGGGCCGTCATCGGCGGGCTCCTGGTGTCCACCACGCTGACGCTCTTCCTCGTGCCGACCCTCTATACGATCCTGGAGGAGCGCTTCCCCCGCAAGGAGGAGCACCTCCCCGAGACCCTGCCGGCCCGAGTCTGAGACTGCTGCAAAAGTCCATCTCGCATCTGGAGCTTTTTTACCAGTCTCACTATAATGGCTCTATGCAGAAGTTGGACGTCGAGAATTCTGGTTTGCCGGACCTGCAGTTCGTCCTGATGGTCCTGGCCCTGTGCACGTCCGACCTGCCTACGCTCAACGTGCCGGAGCCCGTTCGCCGAACGGTCTTCGACCACTGCTGGGCGCTGCTCCATGACACGCCTCCGCCTGAGCGCAGGGAGGACCGCGTGCTCGATCTACGCGAGTGGACCGAGGTCACGCTCGAAGCCATGGTGGAGATGATCCGCGGCACGCTGTCGGCGCACGGCATCACGCAATTGACGTGGGAGCATCCATCCAGCGAGCCAACGATGCAAACAACACCGGAAGCGCTGCCGCTGGTCGAGCGGCTGCAGAAACTCTATCCGGCGCCTCCCGACATCGCCGACGATCCGAACAGGCCACCTTGAGAAATGGGGTCAGAGTCGATTTTCCGAGAGATTGCTTTGATGAGAATTAGGACCTGGAAATCGACTCTGACCCCATTTCTCCTGCTCTGTCTTGCCTGGCTGCTGGGGACTGCTCCGGCGTCCGCCGATTCTTCCCTCCCTGATCTAACCGATCTGCAGGCGCAACTGGAGCGCAATCCCATCGGCCCCGGCGAGGAGCTGCGCATCACCAAGCTGGTGGAGAGCCATGAGATGAGCGGACTGCTGGTGCAGGTGCGGGGATCACTGCCGCCGCATTTTCACAAGCTTACACAGGAAGTGATCTATATGCTGCACGGGGAGGGGCTGCTGCAGGTGGGCGCCGACCGCATTCCGATCAAGACCGGCGCGGTGGTGCGGATTCCGGCAGGCACGGTGCATACGTTCACCAATACGGGCCCGGCGCCAGCCGTCTTTTTCGTGGTGACCACGCCCCGGTGGGATGAGCAGGACCGGTATATGATAACGCCGTAGGGGCACGGCGCGCCGTGCCCCTACTGGACGTCGTAGGCCTTGTCGAGTTTCGCCTTCCAACGGTCCATGTAAACGGGGAAAGTTAGAGTCTCTCTGCCCGGCTTGCCCTTGCGTGAGATGTGGACGAGCTGATACGCCGCGTTGGTCAACGCCCCGTCCTTCTTGAGACGGTCCACGAGGGGCGGCCCTCCGGTTTTCAGCATCCCGGGGTCGAGATTGAAGGCACCGTTACGCAGCTTTTTCGCAATTTCATCCTGCGTCGCGTTTCCGACCAGCAACATGAGGTATATCGAGTACCAGGCCGCTAGATGCTCGCGGCGCGTCTCTTTCGTGATCTCCCGGTCCGGCCAGTAGTGTGACGCGTTCAGATACCGGTGGACGATGTCTTCGAAGAACGCCGGCACTTTCTCGATGTTCAGGTATTGCCCGTCCTCTTCTTCGGCCAGTATGGAATCAGAGATGATCCCCAGCGCCCAGAGGGAATCCTTGGCTTTCGGGGCAAGCGGGGAGTTGGGACGTTCGAGGATGCTTTCGTTAAACAAAATTTGTGCAGTCAGCGACTCGTAAAGGTAGAGAGCGTATTGGTCCGAGAGGTGTTTGGCGACCACCGCGAGCGCGGCCTCGGGCGATCGCGTCGGCGCGGGCTTGGCCTGCCCCTGCGCCCATGCCGGCGTGGCGAGCAGGAGAAACGGGGCGATGACCAGTGCGAGACAGTGTTTGTGCGGGAGCGCCATCATGTTCAGGATACCCGGCCTTCCCTGAAGGGTCAACTTGCCCAAGAGGGGGTCTATACTCTCTGCCCAGAGAGTCATTGACCCTGTCCCCAGGGTATCGTATAAAGGGTGGCCAGTTTGCACAAGATCGGAGGTCTTATTATGCCTGATGCCTTGGACTTTGCCGCTCAGATCAAGAAGCTGGAGGCCTTTCGCCATGGGCTGGCCGACTCTACCGCGTTGGACGAATTCGATGCGGAAACCGACCAGCTCATTCTCAGGACGTTTGGGGTAGACACGCACCTCCTGGAAGCCTACGGGCTGGCCATCATGGGGGAAGCCGAAAGCATCGTGAACATCCCTCAGCAGGCGCAGGAAGACGCGGCCCAGGACGTTCCCCGGAAGGCGATTGAGCAGCGCAGGCAGGTACTGGAAGCCTGCTTGGCTGAGCTCGATTCGAACGCCGGGAAGCCGAAGCCGATGCGGACAGCGCGTCCAGCGAAGAAAGCGAAGAAAGCGAAGAAGGCGAGGAAGGCCACGAAGACCAAGCCTCGTGCCGTAAAGAAGAAGGCAGCGAAGAAAAAGAGAGCCAAGAGGAGATAAGGGTCATGGCTAACTTTGTGCGAGTTGCGGGAACGGCCGATGTGGCGCCGGGCGCCGGGATCGTGGCCAGCGTGAGCGGAAAGGAATACGCCGTCTTCAACCTTGACGGCACGTTCCAGGTCATCGACAACACCTGCCTCCACCGCGGAGGCCCGCTCGGCGAGGGCGAGCTGGATGGCGACGTCGTCACCTGTCCCTGGCACGGCTGGCAGTACAACGTGAAGACCGGCGCCTGCCAGACAAATCCCGATCTCAAGGTGGCCTGCTACGAAGTCAAAGTGGAAGGCGGGGACATCAAGATTGCCCTTCCGTAAAGGGGCAGGGCTGCCCACTACCCGTGCGCGAGGTCCCAGGCGATCTCGTGGCCGTCGTGCGTCAGCGAGACGATGTGGTTCTGGAAGCGGAAGTGGCGCACGGCCCAAAGCTTAGAGGCATAGTCCACAATCAGATTGTCCGTGTCGAGAATCGCGTGGATGCGGGCCTTCTTAAGGTGCGCGAGGCCCACGCCGACGGCTTTCAGCACGGCCTCTTTTGCCGTCCAGAAGCGGAAGAACGTCTCCCAACTCCGTTCCGCCAGCGCCCATTCAGCTTTGCTCGCGATGTAATCAAGGAGCCCCTCGGTCCGGGGCGTGATCTCCTCGATGTCGATGCCGATGGGCGCGGGTCCCACGACGGCCACCACGAACCGCGGCTTGTGCGAGAGGGACCAGAAGGTGCCGTGGAAGGGAAGGGGGGTGTTGCGGTCGCCCTTCACCAGCGGCCCGAGACGGACGCCGCTCGCCTCGCAGCTGCGGGCCAGCGCCTCGCGTGCTCGCCGACTCTGGGCCCGTACGCGCGCGTGCCCGCGCAGGCGTTGCTCCTCCGTCGTGAGCGGCAGGATGACGGGATGCAGCTTCATGGCGGCGCGCATCTTACCAGATTCTTTGTCCGAGAGTGGAGAGTTTTTTCTCTCACACCGCAGGGGGCTGTGCTAAGCTGGCCGCATATGACAGACGAAAGGAGTGGATCATGAGGCGGGTACGGATTGCGGCGACGACGGCGGCGTTGGTCGTGAGCGGCGCCTGGCTGGACGGGCAGGCCACAGCCGAGAAGGCGTTGCAAATTTCGGACGGGATGAAGGTGACCATGGAGTATTCGCTGACACTGCCGGACAAAACTGTTGTGGACAGCACCAAGGGCCAGCCGCCGTTCTCCTACGTGCACGGCGCCCAACAGATCATTCCCGGCCTGGAGAAGGCGTTGACCGGCCTGAAGGCTGGAGACAAGAAGCGCGTGTCCATACCGGCGGCAGACGCGTATGGCCTCTACGATGAGAAGAAGAAAGTGACAGTGCCGAAGAAGAACGTGCCGCCGGAGGCAAAGCCGGGCATGCGCCTGCGCTCGCAGGACGGCCGGGAGGCTAAGGTGTTGGAGATCAAAGGCGACTCGGTGGTGATCGACACCAACCATCCGCTCGCCGGCAAAGATCTCACGTTCGACGTGAACATCCTCAAGGTGGAACATCCGCCGAAGGCCGCACCAGACAAGCAGCCGTGATGCTGAAGAGAGCGCTTGCCGTGTGCGTGCTCCTTGGGAGCGCGGTCCTGCCGTCCACCGACGGCGCGGCTCAAGTCGTCCGCTCCGGCCCGTCGAGTTGCAAGGCCGTGGCCTTGACCTTTGACCTGTGTCCGGTGCGCGAGGGAGCCGGGTATGACGCTTCCCTGATTGACATGCTCACGGAGCACCGCATCCCCGCCACGTTCTTTCTGTCAGGCCGTTGGATCACAAAACACGAAGCCGAGGTCAAGGCGCTCTTGACCGTCCCCTTCTTTGAGATCGGAACGCACGGGCAGGTCCACGCCCACCTCCCGGCGCTGGACGCGGATCGCCAGCGGGCCGAGATCAGCGGGCCGGTCCTGACGCTTCAGAACCGGTTTGGCTATCGCGGGTCGCTGTTCAGGCCGCCGTACGGGGAATACGATGACACGACCGTGGAGGTCGCGCGGGCGCTGGGGCTGCGGTTCATTCTCTGGAGCGCCGTCTCGGGGGACCCCGATCCTCGCCTTTCTGCGGACCGGATGCTTGAGGAACTGCGCGCGAGAGTGCGCGGCGGCAGCGTCGTCGTCTTCCATGCCAACGGCAAGGGCCGGCACACCCGTGCCGTGGTGGAAGAGCTGTCGCAAGAACTGCTGAAAAAGGGCCTTCGGCCGGTGACCGTCAGCGAACTGCTCGGCCGGTGCAACGCTTCGGCGAACCATGATCCCATCGCCAGCAACCGTTAGGCCGTACAAGCCGGATGACTTTGCCGCCGTGGTCCGCCTGCTTGCCGATCTGGATCCCTTGAAGAGACTGAACTATTCCGCTTCTGACTGGGAGCGCCTGTTGGGGCCGTCGTTGCAGGGGCGGGAAGCGTTCGTCATCGAGACCGGAGGGAGTGTCGTCGGCGTCGGGGTCCTTCGTCAGCGGTTTCTCTTCGGCGACTATCTGGAGCTCTTCGCCATCGCCGCGTCAGCCCACGGACGAGGGTATGGCCGAGCGCTCCTGGCCCATCTGGAGAGCGTGGTCTTCCGGCGGGCCAAGAACCTCTTCGTGTGCGTGTCCGACTTCAATCACCAGGCCCGGCGGTTTTATGAGCGGAACGGCTACACGGAAATCGGGCCGATCCTGCATTTGTTGATCCCCGGTTCCTCCGAGATCCTCCTGCGCAAAACCACCGGCCCCGCCAAGTCCGTGTGAGCGCGCACTACGCACCTGTGCGATGGCCCACTGCCACCGGGACCCACTCGCTGGTCGTCGGTCCCGCTCCAAACAGAGCCCAGGGCGAGCCCCAGGTGTAGGTGAACGGGCGTTGCCCTATTGTCGGCGGGATCTCCACTGCGACCGTCCATCGCGGCGCCGTCATGATGATCCAGCGATCCTGTCGCTGGATATCGATGAGGCAGTCGCTGTGGAGCAGCGCGAAGGTCTGCTCCGTTGAATGAAAAACCGTGCCCGTCACGTCACAGCCTGCCGGCATTGACGCTGACATGAGCCAGAGTGTAAGCAGCAGGTCCAACATAGATCACCTCTGAACCTAGAACCTATATCTTAGGGATACGCAAGGGCCGTACCAGCCGGTTGCGATGAGAAAAATTAGGACAAGTCAAATGCCATCATGAAAGCGGGTACGGGTGCAGGGTTGCGGGGAGCACGAGACTGATTATGTAGTCACACCCCCAGAGCCTATACTTTTGTGCATAGGTGAAAAAGTCGATTTTTCTATGCGTTCGGTGTATCCTTCATGGGGTTTCCACGTTTACCGAGACAACCTTCTTTCCAGGAGGTGCACGATGTTTCAACAGTGGCTGAACGTGTTTATAGGCTCGTTGCAACAGCTCTGGGGTGCGATCGTGAGCAAGCTCCCGGGTGTGCTGGCTGCGATGCTTTTGCTGTTGATAGGCATGGTGGTGGCTCGTGGTGCGAGAGCCAGCGTTGTGAAATTTTTCAAGTTCGCCCATGTTGATGAGTACACGGAACGAATCAAATTGAATGAGCTTCTGTCCCATTTGGGCTTTGGTCGGTCCCCCGCTTATATCGTAGGGTTTTTGGTCTACTGGTTGCTTATCCTGGTGTTCCTGGTTTCTGCCGCGGATGCGGTACAACTGACCGTGGTTTCCCAGCTTCTGGAGCGATTTGTATTGTTCATCCCCAAGATTGTTGGCGCGGTGCTCGTGCTGGCTGGCGGGTTGCTCGTCGGCCACTTTATGAGTGAGATCGTGCAGAATGCCGCCACGGCCAACGAGATCCAGGGGGGCGTGGTCCTGTCCAAGGTAGCGAAGTTGGTGGTGATGGTGTTTGCGTCAATCATGGCGCTCGAACAGGTCGGTCTCAGCACCGCCATTATTGCCTCGTCGGTTCAAATCATCATGGGTACGATCGGACTGGGCTTTGCAATTGCCTTTGGCCTGGGTGGGCGGGATGCGGCGGCGGAAATCGTAAAGAACTTCACAAGAAGCCGCAGTGGGGGTGGGTCGTGACAGGATCCGCCCCGGGATCAATCGGGCCGGAGCGCGCGCCTTATGATGTCCTTGTCGAAGTAGTTCACGGACATGCCGGCGTCGAGGACGAGCCCCTGGGCGTTGATGCCGGAGGAGCGTGCGCTCAGGAGAAACGCCGCCGCGTTGGCGACCTCCTGCGTCGTCACGCCTTTCTTCCGCAGCGTCAGCTTTTCCGCGTACAGATAGTGATCCGCGTAGCCGGGGATGCCGGCGGAGGCCGAGGTCTTGAGCAGGCCTGGATTGACCGAGTTGAAACGGACATTGGAGAACGTGCTGAAGGATTTGGCCAGGAAGCAGATGGTCGAGTCCAGCGCGGCCTTCACCGGCCCCATGATGCCGTAGTTCTCGGCCGCCATCTTGGTGGTGGAGATGGAGACCGCGACCACTGACGCATCAGGCGCGAGGTTATTCTTGAAGGCGTTCGCGATGGCGATGAGGGAGTAGCAGGAGATATCCACGGACTGGAGGAAGGCCTTCCTCGTCGTCTCGTGAAAGGGCTTGATGCCGCCTTCGTAATCAAGAAAAGCGATAGAGTGCACGAGCCCGTGGATCGTCGGGTGGACCTTGGCGATCTCGCGGGCCACGGTGAGAATTTCCTCGTCCCGCGCCACGTCGCACACGTGGATCTCCGCTTGGGGCAGCAGCTTGCCGACGCTGTCCTTGCGCTCCTTCGACCGGACGACATAGACAACGGTGGCGCCTGCGGCTTCCAGCACCTGGCCGATCTGGTAGGCGACGCTCTTCTTGTTGGCCACTCCGAAGACGACGATCGTCTTGCCGTCGAACCCGAGAAAACTCACGCCGGGCCTCCCATATTCGGGCCGTCGCCGACGTCCGCCATGGCGACGACGAATTCGGTGTGCAGCACGCTTCGGCCCTCCACGCTGACCGAGCCCTTCATG
The DNA here is from genome assembly GCA_045403215.1 of Nitrospirales bacterium. Taxonomy (GTDB): domain Bacteria; phylum Nitrospirota; class Nitrospiria; order Nitrospirales; family NS-4; genus NS-12. Next base: position 15,016 of record JAXIOW010000067.1, read on the forward strand.
ATCAGGGCAGGCCCGATCTCCTCCCGGATCTCCGCCTCGATGACCAGCCTGGCCCCCGGGAAGACGGGCCGCCGGAACCGCGCGCTCTGGATCTTGGTGAGCACCGGGACCTTCCGCGGATCGAGCCTACCGCGGCCGAACAGCAGCGCCGCGCCCGCCTGGAACACGCATTCGCAGATCAGGACGCCCGGCATGATGGGCCGGCCCGGGTAGTGCCCGGCCAGGTACGGCTCATCCGGGTGCAGAGTCTTGACGGCCTTGATGTGGCGGTCGTCTCGCTCGAGGATCTCGTCCAGAAAGAGGAACGGCGGGCGATGGGGGATCAGCGTGAGAATCTCCTCCGTGCGGTGGCTCACGCTACAGCCCTCCGTCCACGGAGAGGACCGAGCCTGTGATGTAGCCGGCCTCGCGGGAGGCCAGGAACAGCACGCAGGCCGCGACCTCGTCGGGCGTTCCGAACCGTTTCAGCGGGATCGAGGCGAGGTACTCCCTGCGGAGCTTCTCCGAAAGGCCCGACAGGAATTCCGTGTCAATGAACCCCGGCGACACGCAGTTCACCGTGATCCCGCGGGAGGCCACCTCCTTCGACAGCGAGCGGGACATTGCGATCTGGCCGGCCTTGGACGCGGCGTAGTTCGCCTGGCCCTCGAACCCGAAGCGGCTGGCCGGCGAGGTGATCGTGATGATGCGGCCGTAGCGGTTCGCCATGAACCGGTGCACGGCCAGCTTGGACATGTAGAAGGCGCCGGTCAGGTTGACGTCCAGCACCTTCTGCCAGTCCTCCGGCTTCATCATCGCCAGGACGGCGTCCTTGCGGATGCCGGAATTGTTGACAAGGACGGAGAAATTCTTGTGCTGTGCGTCGACGTCCCTGTAGAAGGCCTCGACCTGCGCGTAATCGGCGACATCGAACTTGCACAAGTGGAGGTTCCTGGCAGCCGGTCCCAGGGAGTCCTGGAACTCATCCTTCGCCGCGTCGTTGGCCGCGTAGGTGGCCACGACCGTCGCCCCGGCCTCGAGGAACCGCCGGGTGATGGCCCGCCCGATGCCGCGGGTGCCCCCGGTGACGACGACGGACTGGTCGCGAAAGTCAAACACGGGACAAGCCCGGGTCATTCATGGATTCCGTAGCGAGACGGTCGAGGCCGAAGCCCGCCGTGGCTTCTCGGAAGTGAGGACGACGCAGGCGTACTCGTAGTAGTACGTCAAGGAGGCCAAACGAGAAAAGCCGCGCCGGGCAAGAGAATCGATTGTCGTAGTAGGTATTCATGGATGACTCGGGCTTAAGCTCATGGCCGGGGCCGTTGCGTCTTCGGCTGGCGGTGATGACCCTTGCAGCAGGTACTTGTCCACCTCGTTCGCCACGATGACCCCGTAGTTGATGGCGCCCAACCAGCCGGACATGATGATGCCGACGGAACCCGCGTGAAAGAGCCCGCCGAGCTGCTTGGGCAGGTGCTGGCTGATCTTCAAGCCCTCGAACTTCGTCCCGAACGACGCGCCCCCCACGTGACGGGTGTAATACTCGAAGGT
>JAXIOW010000093.1:0-21156 GCA_045403215.1 Nitrospirales bacterium
AGCTTCATCACGTGGGCGACGGCGTGGGCGGACTCGAGCGCGGGCATGAGCCCCTCGGTCTCGCACAGCAGATCGAACGCCGCCATGGCTTCCTCGTCCGTCGCGTAGGTGTAAGCGATGCGGTCCCGCTCCTTATAGTAGGAATGCTCCGGACCGACCGCCGCGTAGTCCAGCCCCGCCGAGACGGAGTGGGTCAGTTGGATCTGCCCGTCGTCGTCCTGGAGGAGATACGTCATGGTCCCGTGGAGGACGCCGACCGAGCCTGTGGCGAAGCGCGCCGCGTGCTTGCCGCTCTCGATGCCGAGCCCACCCGCCTCGACCCCGACCATCTTCACCTTCTTGTCCTTGAGGAACGCCGTGAACAAGCCGATCGAGTTGCTCCCCCCGCCCACGCACGCGACCAGGTAATCCGGGAGCTTGCCCTCGGCCTTCAGGATCTGCTTACGCGTCTCGCGCCCGATCACGGACTGGAAGTCACGGATCATCATCGGATACGGGTGCGCGCCCAGGACCGAGCCGAGGATGTAGTGCGTGGTGCGGACGTGGGTGGTCCAGTCCCTCATGGCCTCGCTGATGGCGTCCTTCAGCGTGCGGCTGCCGGCGTTGACCGGCGTGACGGTCGTGCCGAGCAGACGCATCCGGAAGACATTCAAGGCCTGGCGCTCCATGTCCTCCGTGCCCATGTACACTTCGCATTGCAGGCCGAAGAGCGCCGCCACCGTGGCCACGGCCACGCCGTGCTGGCCCGCGCCGGTCTCGGCGATCACCCGCTTCTTGCCCATGCGGCGGGTCAAAAGCGCCTGGCCGATCGTGTTATTGATCTTGTGCGCGCCGGTGTGGCAGAGGTCTTCGCGCTTGAGGTAGATCGTCGCCCCGCCGAGCTTCTTGCTCAGCCGCTCGGCATAGTAGAGCGGCGTCGGACGTCCCACGTACTCCCGGAGGTAGTAGTCCAGCTCGGCTTTGAACTTCGGGTCGCGGCGCGCCTTCTCATACTCCCGGGTGAGCTCGTCGAGCGCGGGCATCAAGGTCTCGGGGACGTAACGCCCGCCGAAGGCGCCGAAGCGGCCGTGTGCATTGGGAAGTTGCGTCATGGGTGGAGTATAGGGTACGGGGCGCGAGCAATCAACCTGCCATCATAGCGGGAGGGGATATTACCAAGTCCAACTCTTGGCGTTGGTGATGAAGGCTCTGACTTTGGCGTGATCTTTTTTGCCCGGTGAGGCCTCCACTCCGCTGGTGACATCCACGGCATACGGCCGGACCTGGCGGACCGCCTCCAGCACGTTGTCAGGGGTGAGGCCGCCTGCCAGAATGATGGGGCCCAGCATTTGGGCCTCGGCGGCCAGGTCCCAGTCGATCGTGACGCCCGTCCCGCCCGGCTTCCCCTCGACGAAGGCGTCCAGGACGAACCCGCTGACCTGGTAGGCGGTCATGCGCTCGAGGTCCCGGCTATCCCGGACGCGGATGGCCTTGAGGACCGGGCGTCCGAGGTCGGCGCAATACTGAGGAGACTCCTCGCCATGCAGTTGGGCCAGGGGGATGTTGCATGCTTCCATGATCCGGCGGACGACGCTCAGGTCCTCGTTCACGAACACCCCGACCGGCACCACGAACGGCGGGAGGCGGGAGATGATCTCGGCGGCAGTCTTCGAGGCCACCGCCCGCGGACTCTTCGCATAGAACACGAACCCGACGGCGTCCGCGCCGGCCTGCACCGCCGCCATCGCATCGTCCAGGTTGGTGTTCCCGCAGATTTTGACCTTGACCATAGGAGCAGGATTGTAGAGGAGGCCGCGAACCGTTGCAAACACGGGTGTCTTGAATGGATCGAGCGAACCGTTTATGCTGGGATTCCACTTGAGGGAAACACGCAATGCCGGCATCCTTCGTCCCACTCGAACAGATTGCCGCTCTCGCAAAGGGAACGCTGCTAGGACGTTCCGATCTCGTCATCACCGGCGTGGCCGGGCTGAGCGAGGCCGGTCCCGGCGATCTCTCCTTCGTGACCGGCGAGGCCGCATCCAAGGAGGCCACGTCCACGCGGGCCGGCGCCCTGCTCGTCCCCCGGCCCATCGACGGACTGGCGTGCGCCCAGATCGTCGTGACCAACCCCGCCTTGGCCATGACGCAGGTCGTGGAGAAGTTCTTCGTCCCCCCGCGTCCTGCCCTCGGCGTCAGCCAGCTCGTCAGCCGTGGCAACGACGTCGTCCTCGGCGAAGGCGTGTCGCTCTGGCCGTTCGTCACCCTCGACGACCGGGTGTCCATCGGACGCGGCACGACGCTCTATCCCAACGTCTTCGTCGGCGAAGGCAGCGTCATCGGCGAGGACTGCGTGCTCCATCCCAACGTGACGATCCGCGAACGGGTGACCATCGGCAACCGGGTGATCATCCACTCGGGCACGGTCGTCGGCAGCGACGGGTTCGGCTACATCCAGGAAGGCGGACGCCATCACAAGATCCCCCAGGTCGGCACGGTGGTCATCGAGGACGATGTGGAGCTGGGCGCCAACGTGACCGTGGACCGCGCCACCTTCGGCAAGACGATCGTCCGCCGCGGCACGAAAGTGGACAACCTGGTCCAGATCGCCCATAACGTCGAGGTCGGCGAGCACAACATCCTGGTGGCACAGGTGGGCATCGCGGGCAGCAGCAAGACGGGCCACCACGTGATGGTCGGAGGGCAAGCCGGCATCGCCGACCACGTGACGGTCGGCGACTTCGCCATGATCGCCGCGCGCTCGGGCCTGAATCGCGACGTGCCCGCCAAGGAGGTCATCGCCGGCACCCCCGCCCTGCCGCGCATGGAGTGGCTCAAGGCCATGGCCATCGTGGCCAAGCTCCCCGAGCTCCGCCAGCAGGTCCGCGATTTGGAAGATCGGTTGAAAGCCTTGGAGTCCAAGGCCGCGGCGAAACCCATGGCCAGGCGCAACCCGAAACAGAAGACTTCCCGGGCCGCAAAGCCCAACGCCAAATCGCGCAAGGGAAAGTAAGGAGGATCCATGGCCGGCCAAGAACGAAGGCGGTCGCCCCGGTACTATCTCGTCTCTCGTGTGGATGTGTTGGTGGCCGGCAGCGCCGATCCCCTGTGGGGAGCGATCGCCAATATCAGCCGAACCGGGGCCACGCTGTACATCCGGCAAGCGCTGAAGCCGGGCAGCAAGGTCACGCTGCGGTTCCGTTCCCAAGCTGAGGGTGGGCGGGAGATCAACGAGGACGTGACCGCGACGCTAGTCTGGCAGCGCGGAGAGGCAGCGGGGCTGGAGTTCGAGGCGCCGCTGCTGGACGGCTCGCCCGCCGCGCAAAAGGTCCCCAATCTGGCAGCTCACATCGCCAAGAAAGACGAGACGGGCGGACAATAGGGGCGGGATCGGTCATGTCCATTCCTGAACGCAAAAACCCTCACAAATGGGGTTTCTGACACACGTGTAGCCCGTCATGGGCTGGTGGTTCTTCACCCTAAGTCATTTCATTTCATAGAGATACGCGCCCTTTGCAAAAGGCCCGTAGTTTGCACACTCCAGGAGGTAGGCACATAGAGCTTAACTTCGGTATGGAAGGAGTGTGCCATGGTTACGAACAAGATAAGTCAGCTTCTCGCCTCGTTCGTCGTCGTGCTTGCCACGGCGTCATTCCTGGGTTGTCATACCACCAGCGCAACGCCCAATCCAGCTGCAACTCAACCGCAGGTGCAAGTGCCGGCACCGCCGGCTACTCCTCAACCGCAGGCGCAAGTGCCAGCACCGCCGGCTACTCCCCAAACCAAGACGGTCTCGACAAGCGAGCCGAAGAACCCCGAAGGGCCGTCAACAAACGGGAAGACCGACAAGAAGAAGGGACGCGTCACGGGCATGATGCTGACCCTCTTCGCCATCATCACCGGCCACCGCTAAACCTTACCGTTCGATTGCCTTCACCAACTCCGCCATCGCCGCTTGGGGGTCGGGAGCGGACAGCACGGCGGAGATCACCGCGCAGCAGTCGGCGCCCGCGGCGACGACCTCACGTACATTCTTGGTCGTGATTCCCCCGATCGCCGCGATCGGCAACCGCACCTTTGCCCGCACCTCCCGCAGCCCGGCTATGCCGACGACCGGGTCGGGGTGCTCCTTCATGGACGTCGGAAAGATCGGCCCAAAGCCGATGTAGTCCGCTCCCCCGGCCTCCGCTTCGAGCGCCTGCTTCATCGTATGCGTCGAGACCCCGATCAGCTTGTCGGGTCCCAGGATCGCCCGCGCATCGGCCAGCGGCAAGTCCTCCTGGCCCAGATGCACTCCATCCGCGCCGACCGCCTGCGCGACATCCACCCGGTCGTTCACGATAAACGTTCCCCCGCCGGCCCGGACCAGCGCGCATAACCGAACCGCCAGGTCAGAGAACTCGCCTGCGTGCGGGGTTTTCATGCGCAGTTGAAAAAGGCGCACGCCGGTCGTGAGCGCGGGCTTGACGAGATCGGTCAACGACAGGGAGCCCGCGACGGACGGGTCCAGGATCAGATAGAGCCCTCCCGGGAAAGGGACGCGTCTCGGCGCGTCCGGGGCGGGTGGGTGCAATGGGCGCATTGGCCCCACCACACTCAGCTGGTCGGTGGAGGAGAGGAGAAGCGCTCGAGGAAGGCGGTGGAGAAGCGGCCCTTTTGGAAGTCGGGATCGTCAAGGATGCGGCGGTGCAGCGGGATCGTGGTCTTGATCCCTTCCACCACGCACTCATCCAAAGCGCGCCGCATCCGGGCCAGAGCCTCCTCGCGCGTCAGGCCGTGGACGATCAGTTTCGCGATCAGCGAGTCGTAGTGAGAGGTAATCACGGACCCCGACTCGATCGCCGTATCCACCCGGACCCCCGGACCTCCCGGCGGACGGCAGCGCGTGATCAGCCCCGCGCACGGCGTGAAGGTGTCCGGACACTCGGCATTGATCCGGCACTCGATGCTGTGGCCGATCATCTTCACGTCCTGCTGCCTCCAGGACAGCGGCTGGCCCGCGGCGATCCTGATCTGCTCCTTGACGAGATCGATGCCGGTGACCTCTTCGGTGATGGGATGCTCGACCTGTATCCGCGTGTTCATCTCCATGAAATAGAACCGGCGCTCCTTGTCCAGCAGGAACTCCACGGTCCCGGCATTCCGGTACCGGACCGCCTGGGCGGCTTCGACCGCCACACGGCCCAGTTCGCGCCGGAGGCGGTCGTCCACCGCCGGCGACGGCGTCTCCTCAAGGAGCTTCTGGTAGCGGCGCTGGACGGAGCAGTCCCGCTCCCCGAGATAGATCGTCCGGCCGCGCTCGTCCGCCAGGATCTGGACTTCAATGTGGCGCGGCTCGAGGAAGTACCGCTCCACGTACACGCTCTGGTTGCCGAACGCCGCGTTGGCCTCCGCGCGGGCCGCCTGGAAGGCGTGCGTCAGTTCATCCTCCTTGTTCGCCACCCGCATCCCGCGCCCCCCGCCCCCCGCCGACGCCTTGATGATCACCGGGTAGCCGATCTTGGCCGCCACCTCCGCGGCCTCCTGCTCGGTCGTGATCTCCCCTTCGCTGCCGGGCAGCACCGGCAAGCCGTGGCGGCTCATCATGTCGCGCGCCTTCGCCTTGTCCCCCATCGTGCCAATGTTCTCGGAGGTCGGCCCGATGAACTTGACGCCGATGGACTCGCACACCTCGGCGAAGTGGGCGTTCTCGGCCAGGAAGCCGTACCCTGGGTGGATGGCGTCGCAGGCGGTGATCTCCGTCGCGCTCAGGATGTTCGGGATGTTGCAGTAGCTGAGCGCCGGATCGGCCGGTCCGATGCACAGGTGCTCGTCCGCGAGCCGCACGTGCAGGGAGTCCTTGTCCACTTCCGAGTGGACGGCCACGCTGCGGACGCCCAGCTCCTTGCAGGCCCGGATGACTCGCACCGCGATCTCGCCGCGGTTGGCCACGAGGATTTTCTTGAACACCCCTCAGCCCTCCGGTTGGGCGCCCGGCTCGATCAGGAAGAGCGGTTCGCCGTACTCGACCGGCTTGGCGTTCTCCATGAGAATCTTGACCACGCGCCCATCGAAATCGGACTCGATCTCGTTCATCAGCTTCATGGCCTCGACGATGCACAGCACCTGGCCTTTCTTCACGTACGAGCCTTCCTCCACGTACACCTCGGAGTAAGGAGACGCCGACCGGTAGAAGGTCCCCACGATGGGCGAGCGCACGGTCGCCAGGCCTTCCGTGGACGGCTCGGCCGCCGACGCGTCCGTCGGAGCGGCGGTGAGCCCGGCAGCGGGAACGGGCGCGGACACCTCGACAGGTGGGGCAGACGCGGCTGCCCCTTCGCGCCGCAGCCGGATCCGGAGCCCATTGCGCTCGACCTCGAGGTCGCTGACGCCCGCCTTCTGGAACACCGCGATCAGGTCCTGCAGGACCTTGGGGTCCACCAGGGCGTCCGGACGCGGCCTGGGCTGCACCGCGGCGGGCTTCCTGGCGGATTTGCCTGGGTGGCGCTTCATCAGGCCCGTTCCACGTATTCGCGCGTGCGGGTGTCCACCTTGACCACCACCCCTTCATCGATGTACAGCGGCACCTTGATGGTCGCCCCGCTCTCCAGGATCGCCGGCTTCGAGCCGCCGGAAGCCGTGTCACCGCGCACGCCCGGGTCCGTCTTCACGATCTTGAGCTCTACAAAGACTGGCAGCTCCATCCCGATCGGCGTCCCTTCATGGAGCAGCAGCGTGACGGTCATGTCCTCCTTGAGGAGGTCCCAGCCGTCTCCCAGATGCTCCCGGTCAAACGTCAACTGCTCGTAGGTCGTCGTGTCCATGAAGATGTACTGGTCGCCTTCCAGGTAGAGAAAGGTCATCTCCCGTTCGTCGAGATCGGGCGTGGGCAGCTTTTCTCCCGAGCGGTAGGTCCGTTCGATGACGTTCCCTGTCCTGAGACTCTTGAGCTTGGTCCGGACGAAGGCTCCGCCCTTCCCGGGCTTGACATGCTGAAATTCGATGATCGTGTAGGGCTCCCCGTCCAACTCGAGCTTCGCCCCGTTGCGAAATTCCGACGTTGAGATCACGGGTCTGTCTTGACTCCTCCAGATCCATCTTGCTACTTCTTCGATGTGGCCTGTTGCGCCCGCACGTGCGCGACGGCGGCCCGCAGCCCCAGCGCATAACTGTCCGGGCCGAACCCCGAGATCTGCCCGACCGCCACGCCGGCGATGTAGGAGTGCTGCCGGAACTCCTCGCGCCGATAGAGATTGGAGAGGTGCACCTCGACGGTCGGAATGCCGACCGCCGCGATGGCGTCGCGCAGAGCGATGCTCGTGTGGGTGTACGCGCCGGGATTGATCACCAGCGCATCGTACTGGCCCGCCGCTTTCTGAATCCGCGCCACCAGATCGCCTTCGTCATTGGACTGATGGATCGTGAGGCCGGCCCCCAGTTCCTGCGCCAGCGCGTCCAGGTCGCGGTTAATCCCGTCCAGCGTGACCGTCCCGTAGACGTGGGTCTCGCGGGAGCCCAGCATGTTGAGGTTCGGCCCATGGAGGACCAGGATCTTCACGTCAGGCGACGCCTCCGGATCACGGCGAGCCAGCCTTCCAGCCGGCGGATGCGGGCCTTCCGCCCGGCCTGGTCCGAGGTTCCCTGCGACGTCTTCGCCGGAGCTTGACTGGCTTCCGCTCCTTCTTCCGCAAGCGCCCTGATCTTTTCGCGCAACCGGATATTGTCGGGCTCCTTGGCGGCAAGGCGGCGATAGACCTCCAGGCCTTTCTCACGGTGCCCCTGCGAGATGTAGAGATCGGCCAGGGTCACGCTATCGGTGACGTCCCCTGCGACTTGCATGTCCATCGAGAGCTCTTCTCCGGCAGCATCATCGGAGGCGTGGTCCGCTTTGACCTTCTCATCCGCCACTTTGGCAGCCTCGTGTGTCTCCGCGTGTTTGGCCTGCTTGGCCTGTGCCGCCTTGGCTCCGCCCCCCTGCAACTCCTTCAGCAACTCCCCCATCTCACGGTCCTTGGGGTTGGCGTGCAGAATGGTCTCGCACGCCTTGACGGCCGACGCCGTGTCCCCGAGCTCGTGATACACCAGCGCGAGCCTCCGGTAGGCGGCGAAATTGTCCGGCGCGGCCTTAATGACCTGCTCCAGCTCCACGCGGGCCAACGCGTGGTCCCCGGAGGTCCAGTAGACTTCTCCCAGAAAGAACCGGGCGCTGATCATTTTGGGGAACTTCTTGAGTCCTGCCTGGAGCACTTCGATGGCCTTGCCGAACTGGCCTGCATCGACCAGTTCCTTGGCTTCAGACATAAACGCTCGCGATGCCGGTTCGCTTGTCATCAGGGATTCCCTCCTGTTCGCATCCGAGTGGTCTGTGCGGGGCTACCAGCCTAAGGAAGTGTGAGCACCGCGTCAAGAATTCGATGCGCCAGCTCATGCTTGGACATGAGCGGCAAGACCTCACAACGGCCCGCGCGGTCCAGCAGGGTCGCGCGGTTCGTGTCGGTGCCGAACCCGGCTCCGGGCTCCGTGAGGTCGTTGGCGACGATCAGGTCCAGCGCCTTGTCGAGCAGCTTGCCCTTGGCGCGTGCGACCAGATCGCCCGTCTCTGCCGCGAAACCGACCACGACCTGCCTGGCCCGTCGCGGCGGCAGTTCCTTCAAAATGTCCTTGGTGGGCTCCAGCGCCAGCATCCGCACGTCGCGGCCCTTCGGCACCTTGCCCCTGGCCGGGCGCGCCGGCCGGAAATCGGCGACCGCCGCCGCCATGATCAGCACATCGGTGCCTGGGAACCTGGTGACGACTTCTTTGCGCATCTCCTCGGACGTGACCACCGGGACATACGCGACGTTCGGGACGGGTGCGAGACTGGTCGGCCCCGCGACCAGGACGACGTCAGCGCCACGATCCCGCGCCACTTCCGCCAGGGCCCAGCCCATCTTCCCGGACGAGCGGTTCGACAGGAACCGCACCGGATCGAGCGGTTCCTGCGTGGGCCCGGCAGTGATGAGGGTCCGCCGACCTCGGAAGTCCTTGGCGCAGAGCGCCCCGGAGATTGCCGCCAGGATGGCGTCCTCGTCGGGAAAGCGCCCCTTGCCGACCCGGCGAGACGCCAACGGCCCGACCTCTGGCTCCAGCACGGTCACCCCGCGCTGACGGAGCGTCCGCACGTTGGCGCGGACCGCCGGGTGAGTCCACATGCCGCCGTCCATGGCGGGAACCACCACCACCGGGCACTCCGCCGCGAGCACCAACGTGGTGAGGAGATCGTCGGCGAGGCCATGCGCCAGCTTGGCGACGCAGTGGGCCGAGGCCGGCGCGATCGTGATCAGATCGGCTCCATCCACGAGCGCGAGGTGCGGCATGACGCCTCCTCCTCCCACACCCACCTCTGCGACCGACGACGGAAACAGATCGGTGCTGACGGGGCGGCCTGTCAGGGCCTCAAAGGTCACCGCTCCGACGAAGCGCTGCGCGGTGTGCGTCATGACCACGCGCACCGTCGCTCCTTCGGTCATCAGGCGGCGCGCCAGCAAGGCCGCCTTGTAGGCGGCAATGCTGCCGGTCACCCCGAGCACAATGGTCTTCCCCGTCAAGCGCGCAGCAGGCGCGGGGGGGACGCGATTAATCGTCTTCACTCGCCTCCGCAGGCTTGGAGTCGTCCACGATAACGCTCAGGTCCTTCTTGATCTCGCTCGCGTCTTCGCCGGCCACGTGCGCCAGGGTCAGCCGTTCAAGCTCGCGCTCCCGTTGCTTGCGCGCTTCCTTCATGGCTTGGCGAGCCTCCTTCCCGACCAGGAACTTCACCTTGCCCTTCAGCATCTCTTCCAGCGCAATCGTCGTGGGCTTGGTGTGCTTGGTCGCGATCAACGGCCGGGCGCCCTGCATGAACTGCCGGGCCCGCTGGGCCGAAATGATCACCAGCCGGCTCCGTGATTCGATCGGTAAGTCCTGATACTCGGGCAACAGCGATAACGCGTCCATTAACGATCCTCCTGATTCTCCATCAATGCCTGTTCCACAGCGGATAGGTCCAGCAAGGCCGTCCGGCTGCGCTCGGCCAGCACGATGGCTTCGAGCTGCCGCATGGAAAACTTAAAGTCATCATTGATGATTACATAGCTATAGTCTCGATAATGCTTCACTTCATCACGAGCCTTTTTCACCCGCCTGGCTATCTCATCCGGCGCGTCTCCTTTCCGGTCCTCCAGGCGCCGGCGCAGCACCTCCAGCGACGGCGGCAAAATATAGATCGACACCGCGTCCGGTTCGAGCCGCCTGATCTGCAGGGCCCCCTGGGTATCGATGTCGAGAAGGACGTCGCTCCCCTGCGAGATCCATTCCTTGATGGGGGCTCGGGGGGTCCCGTAGAGATGACCGTAGACCTCGGCCCACTCCAGAAAGGCGCTTTCCTTGATCATGTCCCGGAACGCGGCTTCGTCCACGAAGTGGTAGTGCCGGTCCGCAATTTCCGCCGGACGCGGCTTACGGGTGGTGCAGGAGACCGAGTAGTGCATATCCGGCAACTGGCTGACGAGCGCCTGACATAGGGACGTCTTGCCGGCGCCGGAGGGAGCCGACACCACGAACAGGATGCCCTGACGGCGCTTCACGATGGCGTCCTTACTCGACATTCTGCACCTGCTCGCGGACCTTCTCGAGCTCCGCCTTCACGGCGACGACCTCCCGGGTCACCACCGTGTCGCCAACCTTCGACCCAATGGTGTTGATCTCGCGGTTCATCTCCTGCAACAGGAAATCCAGGCTCCGCCCCACCGGCTCGGTCTTGCGGAGGAACGCCCGGAACTGGTCCAGATGGCTGCCCAAGCGGGTCAGCTCTTCACTCACGTCGCTACGATCGGCCAGGAGCGCTACCTCCTGCGCCAAGCGGCTCTGATCCACGCTGTCCCTGCCCGCCCCCGCGCTCTCTAGGAGCCGTTTGATCCGTTCTTGCAGGCGCGCGGCGCGCTCCTCCACGATGGCTGGGAGCCGTTGGCGGATCGTGCGCAGACGCCCTTCCACCTCCTGCAATCGCGCCAGGAGGTCCCGCTCCAGCGTGCGGCCCTCATGGCGGCGCATCTGGTCGAGCGCGTTCAGCGCCCGGCCCAGCACGCGCTCCACTGCGCGGACCGCGCCCGGATCTTCGGCCGCCAACTCCGCCGGACTGATGACGTCCCGGAAGCTGGCGAGCAGGGTCGCATCCGGCGAGCCTTTGAGCCCGAGTTCTCGCTGCAACTCCTTCAGCAACGCGTGATAGCGGCGCGCGAGCGCCCGGTCCAGGACGATCCCGCGCCCGGGGTCCCGCTCGCCGCTGAAATTCACCGTGACATCCACCCGCCCACGGGCCACCCGGGCCTGGACCAGGTCGCGGATCCGGTCCTCATGGGCCTGCAAGGTGCGTGGCAGTTTGGCCATCACCTCGCTGTGCCGGTGGTTCACCGAGCGGATTTCCACGGTAATGGGCGTGCCCTTATGCCGTCCCTCGGCGCGACCGTACCCCGTCATGCTCCGGATCATGCCGGCCGCTTTCCTTCCCACGGGCAGAGATCGTACAGCCGGCACTCATGGCACTTGGGCGCGCGCGCCTGACAGATATGCCGTCCGTGAAGCAGCAACTGGTGCGAAGCCCTGGTCCAGCCGCCCTTCGGCAACAGGCGCTGCAACGCGAATTCGATCTTTTCCGGATCGTCCGTGTCTGCCAGGCCCAGCCGCCGGGTGACACGCTTGACGTGGGTGTCGACCACCACCGACGGGACCCCGAAGCAATTGCCCAGGATGACGTTGGCTGTCTTCCGTCCGACGCCCTGAAGGGTAACCAACTCCTCCATGGACCGGGGCACTTCTCCATCGAAGCGGCTGACCAGGGTCTGGCCGGTCTTGATGAGGCTCCGGGCCTTCGCCTTGTAAAATCCGGTCGGTCGAATCTCCTCTTCCAGTCTGGCTGGGTCCGCCTTCGCGTAATCCCGGGCCGTCTTATACCGGGCAAAGAGCCCCTTCGTCACCTGGTTCACCCGCTCATCCGTGCACTGGGCCGACAGGATGGTCGCCACCAGCAACTGGAGCGGCGTCTGGTAGTGAAGAGCCACCGTGGCGTTCGGGAACTCTTCATCCAGCAGCTTTAGGAGCCGGTCCGTGGTCCTCACGGCCTAGATCATCCAATTCTGACCGATCTAAACCCTTGGAAAAGTGGGCCTATGCTAGCAGGAAAGGCCGGCCTGGGTCAAACTCCAGAGCTGCTTTTCAACCGTGTCCAGCAAAGGGATCAGCGTGTCGGGCCGCACGGCCGAGACCGCCAGCCCGCCCAGGCGCGCGCTCACCACGGCAGCCTGTGCCGGGTCCACCAGATCAGCCTTGTTCAGGACCAGCAGGCGCGGCAGACGATCAAGCCCCAACTCCCGCAGAATATCCTCCACGGCCGCCATCTGCCGCTCCAGGGTCTGGCTGCTAAGGTCCGCCACATGGAGCAACAGGTCGGCGTCATGCAGTTCCTCGAGCGTGGCGCGGAACGCGCCCATCAGTTCATCGGGCAGGTTCCGGATGAACCCGACCGTGTCGGTCACGATCGCTTCCCGCTCCTCCGGAAAGCGCAGGCGGCGACTCGCCGTGTCCAGCGTCTCGAAGAGGCGGTTGTTCGCCGTCACCCGGCTGCGCGTCAGGATGTTCAGCAGCGTGGACTTACCGGCGTTGGTGTAGCCCACGATCGAGATGATCGGCACCGCCCGACGCAGGCGCCGGGCCCGCTGCTGCGCGCGGGTCCGCGCCAGCGCCTCCATCTGCTTCTCGAGATGGCTGATGCGGTCCCGTACGCGGCGCCGATCCACTTCCAGTTTCGTCTCGCCGGGTCCGCGACCGCCGATGCCCCCCGCCAACCTCGACATCGCCGTGCCATGTCCGGTGAGACGAGGCAGGAGGTACCGCAACTGCGCGAGCTCCACCTGCAGCTTGCCCTCCCGGCTGTGCGCCCGCCGGCTGAAGATGTCGAGAATCAACTGGGTCCGGTCGATGACCTTCAAGTCGGTCACGGCGGCGATGGCCGTGGCCTGCGCTGGCGACAGGTTCTGATCGAAGACGAGGTAGCCCGCCCCGTGCTGCAAGGCCTTAATGACGACCTCCTTGAGCTTGCCGCTGCCCAGCAGGTACTTGGGATGCAGCGTCTGGGGCCGCTGAACGACCGTGTCCAGCACCATGAGGCCGGCCGAGCGGGCCAGATCGGCCAGCTCCGCCAGCGATTCTTCCTGATCGGCGTGGCTCTGCCGCGACACACTGACCAGAATCGCCTGCTCTTGGAAGTCGTCCACGAGATGCACGGTACGGGTCCGGCTGAGCTCCTCTTCGAGCGCGCCGAGAAATTCGCCCAGGTGGACCTGGCAGTCCTGCGCGGCGACCGGCGACCAGACCTCGTAGGGTTTGCCGGCGGGATTCGGCGGGAGGATGTTCGCCGCGTACAGATGGCCCGGCTGGCCGTCGGTGCGCACGCCGAGGGCCGCGATCAGGTCCAAGCGCAGGAGCGCCAAGTCGGTCAGGTCGTCCTGGCTCAACGGTTCGTCACGCAGATGCGTATGGACCAGCCGAATGCCGCGGAGCGATTGCCGGCCGATGCGATAGTCCGAGAGGTCGGGCAAGACGACCTCGCGGTCGTTCCCGACGATGACATCCTCGATCGTGCCCCGACGATTGATCAGCAGGCCGATCTGGCGCCCGAGCTCGCGGGAGAGCCCCGTGCAGAACCGGGCCAGCTCCCAGGAGATGATGGCATCTTCGGGCACTCGGCGGCGGTAGACATGCTCCAACCGCCTCAGTTGGCTGGGCTTGAGCCCGGTCAGGTTACCGTGAGGAGAAGGCATAGGTCGCCCTCCTTGCGATCGTCAGCCTCCGATGACCCAGTCCGCTCGAGGTTCGAAATCCAGCGACGCGACACGTCCTTCGCGCAACAGCCGTGCGCCGGCGACGGCGATCATAGCCCCGTTGTCGGTGCAGTAGCGAACCGGGGGGATATGGGCGGTGATCCCCTCGTCGCGCCCGCGCGCCTCGAACCGTACCCGGAGCTGCGAGTTGGCGGCCACGCCGCCCGTCACCATGATGTCCCGCACGCCACAGCGCTTGGCGGCGGCCAGCGATTTCTCCACCAAGACGTCCACGATGGCCTGCTGAAAACCGGCCGCCACGTCCGGCACATGCCAGGAACGCCCATCGGCCTCTCGATCCCGCAGGTAATACAGTAAGGCGGTCTTGATGCCGCTGAAGCTGAAGTTGAGGTCCTCGCACGTCGGGTACGGTCGGGGGAACGGCGCCCGCTCCGGGTCGCCCTCCCCGGCCAGCCGGTCTATCACAGGACCGCCGGGATAGCCCAAGCCGAGCATCTTGGCGGCCTTGTCGAAGGCCTCCCCTGCCGCGTCGTCCAGTGTCCGTCCCAGTAGCTCCGGCTCGCCCCATGTCTTGACGTGATAGAGATTCGTGTGGCCGCCCGAGGCGATCAGCGCCACGAAGGGCGGAGCCAGAGCGCCAGCGCCCAGGCTGGCCGCGCAAAGATGGCCTTCCAGGTGATTGACGGGAAACAACGGGATCTGCAACGCGTAGGCCAAGGCCTTGCCATAGGCGACGCCGACCAGGAGCGCGCCGATGAGTCCGGGCCCCCCGGTCACCGCGACCGCGCTCAGCTCGCGCGGGCCGATCCCCGCGCGGGTCAAGGCCTCCTGCACGACCTGGTCGATGGTCTCGATGTGGCGGCGGCCGGCCAATTCGGGCACCACGCCCCCGTAGCGGGCATGGGTCTCCACCTGCGAACGCACCACCTCACCGAGCACGGCGCCATCCGTGCGGGCGATGGCGGCGGCGGTTTCGTCACAGGATGTCTCGATGCCCAGAATCACGGACGTGGCTCAGACAGGGCGGGGGAAACGGCACAGTCGACACCGAAGCTCACTGGAAGGTGTGGTCGCACGCAGAATCAACAGAGCGGAGCGGCCAACGGTGGGAACAACCCCGGGACACCGGGCCGGCCGGTCATACGCCGGCCATGGCCTCTTCTTCGACGAAGGCCGGGACTCCATCCTTGAGAACCACTTTGACTTTTCGGAAGTCCCGGAACCGCCCCTTGATCAACTCTTCGGAGAGCGGATCGCCGATGCTCTTCTGGATGCACCGACGCATCGGCCGGGCGCCGTAGATGGGCTGGTAGCCTTCCTGGATCAGCCAGGCCTTCACCTCGTCCGACACCTCGAGTTCGATCCCGCGCTCAGCCAAGCGCTGGTTCAGCTCCGCCAGGATGTTGTCCACGATCGTCACCAGGTGCGACTTCTCGAGCGAGTGGAAGACCACCACTTCATCGATGCGGTTCAGAAACTCGGGGCTGAAGGTATGCTTGAGCTCGCCCAGGATGGCCTCCTTGTGGCGGCTATTGACGTCCTCTGCGGTGCCCTGTTGGAAGCCCAGCGAGGCCCCCTTGATCAGCCTGGTACCAAGGTTGGAGGTCATGATGATGACCGTGTTCTTGAAGTCCACCTTCCGTCCCAGGCTGTCCGTGAGAACACCGTCGTCCAACACCTGTAAGAGCACGTTAAAGAGATCCGGGTGCGCCTTCTCGATCTCGTCAAAGAGCACCACCGAGTACGGGCGGCGGCGGACTTTCTCCGTGAGTTGTCCGCCTTCTTCGTAACCCACGTACCCGGGAGGCGCCCCGAACAAGCGGGAGCTGCTGAACTTCTCCTGGTACTCGGACATGTCGATTCGGATCAGGGCATCCTCGGTGTTGAACAGGAACTCGGCCAGTGCCCGCGCCAGCTCGGTCTTCCCAACACCGGTCGGCCCCAAAAAGATAAAGGACCCGATCGGCTTCTTGGACTCCTTGAGCCCGGCCCGCGAACGCCGGATGGACCGCGCGACGGCGGAGACGGCTTCCTCTTGGCCGACCACGCGCTTGTGCAACGCCTCTTCCATCCGCAGCAATTTCTGGGACTCCTCCTCTTCGAGCTTAAAGAGCGGGATCCCGGTCATCTTGGAGACCACGTAGGAGACGTCCTCCTTCGCGATGACTGGCCTGCTCTTCTCCTGGCTCTTCTTCCACTCGCGCTTCGAGTCCTCCAGCAGCTTCCGCAGCCGCTCTTCCTCTTCACGGAACTTGACGGCCTCCTCGAAGTTCTGCAGTGCGATCGCCATTTCCTTCTCGCGCGAGACCTTCTTCAACTCCTGTTCCATCGCCCGCAGATCGCCCGGCAGAGCGTAAGCCTGCAGCTTGGCCCGGGATCCGGTCTCGTCGATTACGTCAATGGCCTTGTCCGGGAAGAAGCGGTCGGTGATGTACCGGTCCGCCAGCTTGACGGCTTCGGTGATGGCCTCTTCGGTAATCTCCACCCCATGGTGGCTCTCGTAGCGATCGCGCAGGCCTTGGATGATGCGGATGGTCTCTTCCACGCTGGGTTGCTGCACGTAGATCGGCTGGAAGCGCCGCTTCAGCGCCCCGTCCTTCTCGATGTGCTTGCGGTACTCGTCCAAGGTGGTCGCGCCGATGCACTGGATCTCCCCGCGCGAGAGCGCGGGCTTCAGCATGTTGGACGCGTCGATGGACCCTTCCGCCGCCCCGGCCCCGACCAGGGTATGCAGCTCATCAATGAAGATGATGATGTTGCCCGCCTGGACGATCTCCTTCATGACGACCTTGAGGCGCTCCTCAAACTGGCCGCGGTACTTGGTGCCGGCCACGAGAGAGCCCAGGTCCAGCGCGATGACGCGACGGTTCAAGAGATTGTCGGGCACCTCCGCGCTCACGATCCGCTGGGCGAGGCCTTCGACGATCGCCGTCTTACCGACGCCGGCTTCTCCGATCAGCACGGGGTTGTTCTTGGTCCGCCGGCTGAGGATCTGCAGCACCCGCTCGATTTCATCCTGTCGGCCGATGACCGGATCCAGCGAGCCCTCCTGCGCGAGATGGGTGAGGTCTCGACCGAATTCATCCAGCGCCGGGGTGTTGCTTTTCCGGTCGCGCTCCCGCGGCGAGCTCTTCCGCAGAAACGACACGGTCAACTGGCGGGCAGTCAGGAGGTTGGCTCCGAGGCTCCGGAGAATCTTCCCGCCGATGCCTTCCTCCTCGCGGAGCAGGCCCAGCAGGAGATGCTCGCCGCCGATGTGGTTGTGACCCAGCAACCGGGCCTCTTCGACCGCATACTCGATGACTTTCTTCACCCGTGGGCTAAAGGGAATCTCCCCGAAGGTCATCGTCGTGCCGCCTCCTGGCAGGTTCCGCTCGATTTCGAGACGGATCTGCTCGGTGGAGAGCCCCATCTTTTTCAGGATCATGAGGGCTACCCCGTCGGTCTCGCGAAGGATGGCCAGGACCAAGTGCTCGGTGCCCAGATAGTCGTTCTGGTGCCGCTCGGCCTCTTCGCGCGCCAAGACGATGATCTTTCTGCCCTTGTCGGTGAACCGTTCAAACATCCTGTGTCTCCTCCAGGTGGGTCACGCCGTGTGTGGAGAATTCTGCCAGTATTCTACCGGGTGGTCGTATGAGTGTCAAGAGCGCTCCCGCGCAACCACCGCCACACGCTGCACACACCGCAAAAGATCACTGTAGGTTCTACACCGAAATCGTCTGCGTTGACAATCAATCGGCGCGGCTAGCCCTGATTCTTCATGAATGTCGTAGCGCAGTAGATATTCATGAACAATCCGGGCTAAAATGCCGCCCATGAAACGCATCGGCATCCTCGTCAAAGCGGAGTCGCCCGATACCAAGGCCCTCCTGAAGGAGCTCCTCCCCTGGTTACGGGCTCTGGGCAAGGACCCACTGCTCGATCCCGCCACCGCCAAGCTCGTCGGAGAAACCGCCTCCTATCCCAGGAAGGACCTTACCGCGCTTGCCGACATGCTGGTGGTCCTCGGCGGGGACGGCACTCTGCTGGCGTCAGCCCGCCTCGTCGAAGACCGCCCCATTCCGATCCTGGGCGTCAACACCGGGGGGCTGGGCTTCCTCACCGCGGTCACGCGCGACGAGCTCTTCAAGGCGCTGGAACAGGTGTTCGCCAATACCTACGCGGAAGAGGAACGCCTCATGCTGCGGTCCCGCATCGTCCGGATGGGCAAGCAGGTCGCCGCGGCCTCCGTGCTGAATGACGTGGCGCTCAGCAAGGGCGCCTTGTCCCACATGGTCCAGTTGGAGATCTCCATCGACGGCCAATTCGTCACGGGATTGCGGGGCGACGGGCTCATCATCTCGACTCCGACCGGCTCGACGGCGTATTCCATGGCTGCCGGCGGGCCGATCCTCAACCCCGCCGTCCACGCGCTGATCCTCACCCCCATCTGTCCCCACACCCTCACCAACCGTCCGATTGTCATCCCCCAGGAGGCGCACGTCGAGGTGATGCTGGTCAGCAAAGACGAGGGCGCCATGGTGACGTTCGACGGGCAGGCCGGCATCGCGCTCCAGCCCCGCGACCTGATCGAGGTCCGCGCGTCGGAGTACAAGACGCGGCTGATCCGTTTTGCGGACCGTACCTACTACGATATGTTGCGGAAAAAACTGAAGTGGGGGGAGAGCTAACGGGACGCCGACACTTTCGCCATGGATTTCTTCCGGCGAATGGCGGCGAGCATCTCCTCGTTGGTGGGAAACTTGAACTCCTCGATATCGCGGCGCTGCCCTTCCTCTTGCTCCATCCCGCTCAACGCCAGCAGTTCGTCGACCGGGACGACGTCCGGTTGCCGGCTCTTCACCAAGGCCTCCAGCCGTTTCAGCTTGTGTGAGATCTCCTCCGCAGACAGAAGTGCGTTGTCCACCAAGTGCCGCAGGACGACCTCGCTGCACCACTCCCCGTCCCGCTTGGCCACGCCGACCAGCCCATCACTGGCCTTGCGGGCCCACCCGCAGAGAAACACCCCCGGGATGACCGCGCCGGCCGCTTCGTCGTAGGCCTGAAACAGGCTGTCGTCGGGATCGTTCTGCGTCCGGTTGGGGTTCGTGACAAAGACTCCGTTCTTGTACGGAAGCCCGACCGCCTCATCCACGCGGTCTCCCACGGCGAACACGACGCTGTCGCACGGGATCGTGTAGCAGGTCTGCAGCCCGACCGCCGCGGGATCCGCGCCTTTGAGCTCGAGCTTCGTGTCCACTGCCTCCAGGCCGATGACCTGGTTCCGGCCGTCGGTGAGGACGCGCTTCGGGGAGGACAGGAAATGGAAGTGCATACGGGTGTGGCTCTCCGGCGGCTCGCACTTCGTGAACTCCGCCCGCATCTCGGCCAGGACCTTCTCGGGAGACTGCCCTACCGCTTCCAGGCGCGGAGCGATCCGCGCAATCTCCTTCTGGAGGGAGTCTTGATCGATATAGGCGCAGACGGCGCGAATCTCCTTGGGGTTGTATTTGCGCTCGGCCGGCCCGCGCCGGACGATCACGTGGACCTCCGCAACGCGGAGGCGGCGCGACAGCCAGTGCGCGATGTCCACCATCACATCCCCGATGCCGATCACTGCGACGCGCTGGCCCATCTCGAACGGGCGGGTACTGAACCCCGGCAGCAGGTTATAGTGGTAGACGCAGTCTTTGGCGTGATAGACCCCTTTGGCGGTATCCCCCTCCACGCCGATGGTCTTCGTGCCTTGAGCCCCGGTCGAGAAGACCACCGCGCTGGGCCCCAGCGCGCGCAGCTCCGACACGGTCAGATGGTAGCCGTTGCCGACCATCACGTTGCCGAGGTAACGGACGTTGGGGCGCGTCAGGATTTCCCAGTAGCCCTTGCGCAAGCCGCCGCGCAACTTGTGCTTGTTGGGGAAAATGCCGTACTCGGCGAGCCCGCCGAATTTGATGTCCCGGTTGAGTACCGCGACCTCATGTCCCTGCCTAGACATGACGTTGGCGACCGACAGCCCGGCCGGGCCGGCGCCGACGACAATGATCAAATGTTTCGTGCTCATCCGAAGAGTCTTCGGTCCAGGGCCACCCTACCTAGGCAAAAATAAGCGCCGAAGCTAGCATAACCAAAAAGGAATTGTCAAAGTGGCTTGCCGCCGGTCGAGCCCGGTTCGGTCATGCGCCAGGGATCCAAGAGGTGGTCGAGGCGCGCCGCCGGCAGGACCTTCTTCTCCAACGCAACCTGGCGGACTGTCTTGCCGGTCCGATACGCCTCCTTGGCGATCTCGGCCGCCGCTTCGTACCCAATTTCCGGCACGAGCGCCGTGCACATGGCCAGGCTCTGTTCAATGCCGGCGCGGCACCGCTCCTGATCGGCCACGATTCCCTCCACGCACCGGACGGCCAAGTTCTCGGAGGCCCGCGCCAACAGAGCGATGGACTGCAGGAGGTTGTGCGCCATGACCGGCAGCATCACGAGCAACTCGAAGTTGCCGGCCTGTCCCGCGACGGTGATGGCCGCATCGTTCCCGATGACCTGCGCCGACACCATCATGACGGACTCAGCGATGACGGGATTGACCTTCCCCGGCATGATCGAGGAGCCAGGCTGGGTCTCCGGCAGAAGGATCTCCGCGAGCCCGCACCGTGGCCCGGAGCCCAGCCACCGGATATCGTTGGCGATCTTCATCAGGCTGACCGCCATGTTCCGGAGCGCCCCGCTGGCTTCTACCAGCGCATCCTGGGCGGCCTGGGCTTCAAAGTGGTTCTTTGCTTCCTTCAACGGACAGCGGGTCTCGCGGGCCAGCAACGCAATCACGCGCTTGGCGAACTCCGGATGGGCGTTCAAGCCCGTGCCGACCGCGGTGCCCCCCAACGCCAGTTCTCCCAACGAAGAGCGCACCCGCTCCATTCGCTGAATGCCCAACTCGATCTGTCGCGCGTAGCCCGAGAATTCTTGACCGAGTCGGATAGGGGTCGCGTCCTGCAAGTGCGTGCGCCCGATCTTGACCACGTCGTCGAACTCCTTGGCCTTGGCTGCCAGGACCGTATAGAGCCGCTTGAGGGCCGGAATCAGCGCCTTGTCTATCTGCTCCAGGGCCGCGACGTGGATCGCTGTGGGGATCACGTCGTTGCTGGACTGTCCGAGATTCACGTGATCGTTGGGGTGCACAAGCTTGCTTCCCCGTTCCCCGCCCAGCAGTTCAGCCGCCCAGTTGGCGATGACTTCATTGACATTCATGTTGGACGAGGTGCCGGAGCCTGTCTGGAAGATATCCACGGTGAACTGATCGTCCAGCCGGCCGCCGATCACCTCCTGCGCAGCCCGCTGGATCGCCTTGGCGATCTAGGGATCCAGGACCCCC
>JAXIOW010000132.1:0-1901 GCA_045403215.1 Nitrospirales bacterium
CGCCTTTACGCGGCGAACGCTGAATGCTTGGACCGCGCCTTTGCCCACCCTTCTGTAACGGGCCACAAAACGTCAACCCTCGATTTAGCGGCTATCCACTCGCCGGGAACTTGCTTCTGTACGGGGTCGGTGCCAGGCCCCGAAGTAGGGCCGGGACCGCCACCAGATGGGGTTCGGAGAGGATAGGCCGACCAATCTACGTGTGCGTGGTTGTAGTGCCACTCTGTGGGCAGCGGTCTGACCTGATCCATCGTCCCGGCAAGGGACTCCGCTTCGGGAAGGCTGGTGTCGTGACCGACCCGAAAACTCTCGATCTCTCCTCTTTAGGCCGCCGCGCCGGCGGCAACGTTGAACGGTTTTCCGTCGACCAGCATGCGATGCATGATCACGGCAAGCTTGCGGGCGAGCGCCACCTTCGCCTTCTTCATGCCGACGCGCTTGGCGAGCCGCAGCGCCCAGCTCTTGAGCGCCGAGCCCTTGACCGGCTTGGTCAGAATGATGTGCGCGGCTTGGTAGAGCGCCGTGCGCACGCCCTTGTCGCCGACTTTCGAGATTCGACCAGTGATGTCGGTCTCGCCCGACTGATACTTCTTCTGCGCCAGCCCGAAATGGGCCCCGACCTGCTTCGACTTCTTGAACCGTGCGGGGTCGTCGATGGCGGAGGCATAGGTGAGCGACACGATCGCCCCAACGCCTGTCGTCGTCATCAACAGCCGAGCCTTGGCGTCATCACGGGCCATGATCCGCACCCGCTTCTCGAAGCTCTTGAACTCGCGCAGCAGCACGGCATGCACCGCCAGAAGTGAGTCCGCGATCACTTGCAAGGTCGCGTGTCCGCTGACCAGCTCCTTGATCCGCCCTCCAAAGCGGGGCGACGTGGTTCGCCCGACCTTGAGCCCGAAGCCGCGCAGCAGGCCGCGCAGGCTCGCCTCGATGTCCTGAAGCTTCGATTGCACCAGCGTGCGCGCGCCGAGCATCGCGCGCGTCTCCTGCGCATCCATCGACTTGCAATGCACCGGCCGATACCAGCCGACCCGAACCAGATCGGCGATCCCGCGCGCGTCCTTGCGGTCGGTCTTCACCGCCATCGTCTTGAACGCATTGCGCACGTGCCGCGTCTCCAACAACTCGACCTCGAGACCCGCTGCCTTCATCGCCGCATAAAGCCATTGTGACAGCGGCCCAGCCTCCAGCCCGATCCGAACCATCTTCAATCCGAGCGAGCCAAACCACGCAATCAGTGCCCCCGGATCGCTCGCGACCTTCCCCTCCCGAACGATCTTGCCGCTCGCGTCCACAACCGCCACGCTCGAGCAGTCCAATGACACGTCGATTCCTGCATAGTAGTCCATGGTCGTCCCTCGATGATGCTTGGAGCAGGCGGAATGCCGACTCCGAATCACTGACACCATCAGATTGAGGGACGACCACCCGGCCGCCTAGTCCGCACGCCGCGAGCAAGCGCGCCTTACAGAGCGCCGTAGCGAGCGAGCGGCGGGCGGACCCGGGTGGCGGCCCGTTACCCCATCTACTGTGATCCAAGTTGAGCCGCCGACCCTCCAGCGAGTGATCGGCGCCGCATTCTCCATGTCGAAAGCTGGTGCGACATTCGGCGTGCGAGCCTTGTTGTCAGGCCAGCGGATCGGCCGGCAGACCCAGGCGAAATTTGCCGTGGTTCTCGTAAGCGGTATCGCTCATCACTTGATGTAGGCCCGCCGTATTCAAATCGCGCAGCAGCCGCCCCATGACGTGCGGGTGATGCAGACCGGTGTTGCCGGCGAAGTGATAGCACGTGGTCGCTGTTTCGATGGCGACGTCGGTTGCATGCACGCAGATCGCGCGCACGTCCGCAATGGCGGCTCCATCGGGAAGGCTGCCGTTGCTGACGCTGTCGTACAATT
>JAXIOW010000186.1:0-3687 GCA_045403215.1 Nitrospirales bacterium
TAGGCACACAAGGGATCGCTGCCGAGGCTACTTCTTGGGCGGCCCCCGTTCCCTGGAACAGGCTGCGCGTGAACAATATAATACCTAGGTATGATAACTTATACATTCGCCCGCGCAACTGAACCCTATTGATTCCGAGAAGCACCACGCGCCTGCATTCGCCAAAGCCACCAATAGACGGCGGCATTGAGGACGACCACCCCTGTGCCCAGCAGCAACTGAAGGTCTCGTGTCATGTCTTCAGGGTAGAGCACCGGCAATAGATACTGCGCGATGAAGTCGGAGCGATAGGAGGTCTTGCCACCTTGCGTGCGCAACCAATTCTCCAGCGGCGT
The DNA here is from genome assembly GCA_045403215.1 of Nitrospirales bacterium. Classification (GTDB taxonomy): domain Bacteria; phylum Nitrospirota; class Nitrospiria; order Nitrospirales; family NS-4; genus NS-12. The sequence goes on from JAXIOW010000186.1 coordinate 336, forward strand.
GAGCGGGCAGATCCATCCGCTGAATTCGACGACCGCGCCCCAGACAGCAGCCGGCAGGTGCAGCCATGCGACCCACCGCCACCTCAGTACAAGCAGCCCGCCAACGATCACGAAGAGGACAAAGCCGACATGTAAGCACAGGATCAGGTCGGCAAGCCACGAGTACCACATTACGTCAGAAGAGTCGGAGAGGATCAAGGGGGTCAAGTGGTTGAGGATAGATGAGTGTGGTGCCGTCGATGACCGCGAAGGGCGTCAGCCGATGCTCGTCTGCCTTGACCTGTGAGAGGATATGCCTGACCTCCCAGCCGCGCGCGACCAGCGCATCGGCGATCAGCGAGCGGTGGCAGCGCCAAGGGACAGCCTCGGCGCACAGGATCGCCGTCTTCATGTTCGTGCCATACGCCATAAGCTCTTCAAGGGCTCTCTGGAATTCCTCCGTCTGCATATAGTCGGCGTACCCGCGAAAACTGGCGTTGTGCCATCCGTTGTTTAAGGAATCGTTCTTCGGTTTTCGTAAGCCGCCCAACTTCGGCAAGTGGCGATACTGGAGCCCGGCATCGCGCAACGACTGGGCCAGCGTATCCGTATTGAACTGTGGATTGTAGCGGGATCGCGGAACGGTGCGGACATCGACGAGAAGATTGATCTGATGGGTGACCAACAAGCCGATGAATTCACCGATCGGTCTGGTCGAATGGCCGACGGTCCAGATTGTCGGTTGCTGAGGCATAGATGAGTGTGGCACAGCGAGCAGGGAATCGCCACGGCTTGAAGAGGAGGGGGTCAATCCGGCGGCATTTTTTCGGGGTCGATTTCGAGGAGCCGCAGCCGGCCGTTGGCGATGTGCTCGGTCTTGTAGAGGCGATCGCCCAGCTGCATGGTCGCTACAAGGAGCGAGGCATTAACGACAAAGGTAAAGTCTCCCGTTGAAGGCGGCTTGAACGTACCGCGGATGACGGCGCTATCGTTGCTACGAGAGATCGTCGACGTGATATCCAACTCGTGGTTGGCGCCATCAAACAGCTCAACGCTTATCCTGGGATGGGGTCTAGCCCCGGCATCCTTCAAAATTTGAAGCAGTGAGAGGTCGAGGGCGATCTCCCGATCGCGGAGCACCCACGGTCTCCGCGGCGTCGGAGGCTGATAGGCGGTGGGAGGAGGAAGAACTGTCTGCCACAAGCTCTTTGGTGTCGGGCGCTCATCGGCCCACACAGGAAAGGAACACACACAACTGAGTAGTCCGACAAGAAGCAGGCGCCGGTATGGGACGCGGTTGAGCCTGTGCCACGCGAAGGCCATCAGAGCTCGCTGGCCTGCCGAGCCCATATTGTCAGCTCTCCCGCATCTTCCAGGACGTCCAGCGGGACCTCGTAATAGTTCTTGAGGGTTTGTTTGGCGTTGGGTCTGAATGGTTTCATCTTACGCTCGCGATATCGTGTCGCCGTGGTCGCATTCGTCTTGAAATAGAGCCGGCCCTTCTGGACGATGCCGAAGAACACCCTACCACAGTACAGCCCATATCCGCCGAACATGGCGCGGCAAGTCAAACCCTGAAGATCGCTGAGTTGATCCAGCACGAAGTCCTTGAATCCGTCGTGCTTCGGCGCCACGGTAGTCTCACAGAGGTTTGCGTGCCGCGACCATCCGGACGGCGAGGGGGAAGGTGATTCTGTTGCCACGCTGGAACTGGGTCGCAGCCTGGGTGATGAGGCTCCTCACCTCTTGTATTTGAGTTGCAGAGAGTTTTGCCATGAGATTTTGTACCGGTGCCGCGATTTCCATAAGGCTCGTGTAATACTCCTCGGCTGAGGCATACGACCATTCCGCGAGAAATTCCTGGTCAATCACATCGACCAATCCGGCCTGCTGCAACATGCTGGCGAGATCGCCGGGCTTGGCTAGCCGAAAGATGCCGGGGGCAGTGGGGTCTGGTGGCGGCAGTTCAATCACACTCTTGATCGCCTCCATCGAGAGGCCGATCGAAGGATTCTTGTCGGGCGCAGACCAGACAGCCGCCGCGACCCAGCCACCGGGCCTCAGCACGCGTGCGATTTCAGCGGCGGCCTTCGGAATCTCTGGAAGAAACATCAAGCAGAAGCGGCTGGTCACCGCATCGAACGAGTTGGCCTCAAATGGAAGCACGGTTACGTCGCCCGTGCGGAATGTCACGCCCGCGAGACCCAGCGCCGTGGCCTTGCGTCGCGCGACGGCGAGCATCTGCTCGGCGAGATCCAGCCCGATCACGCTTCCACTCGGCCCAACAGTTTGTGCGCCGAGCAGGGCGGGATAGCCGGTACCCGAACCGAGGTCGAGGACACGCATGCCGGATCGTAACCGTGCATCGGCCACGAGCCGGTGATTCAGAAACGCCATCTGCTCGTCGAAGAATCGATCCCACTTCTCCCAGCCTCCGGCGACGCGGTTCCAGTCTTGACGCTGGCTGTCGATGGCCTGTTCGGATGTCTGTTGCGTCATGTTTTTCCTTTCCACCCGGCGTCCCACGCGCCGGTTCACCGGGATGTCCCGGCGTGAGCCGGAAGGCGCGACTACCGGCGAGTCCCTTGCGGCACGCTACTAGATCGTCTGCAATGTGTCGCGCAGTTCCTTTAGCTCGGCTCTCAAGAGATCAAGATGCAGGTCGCGATGCGGCTGGTCGCCCTTGAATTTCCAGAGCCGCTTGAAGATGGTCGTCAATTCCTTCTTGTGCGTCACCGCAAGGTCGTAAGCCGGCGTCTTGGCCTGCGTGTCCGTCACACCGCAGAACGCATCACTGAGCGCATGGAACTGATTGTGCAAATCATCGAAGGCGGTATCGACGCCTTTGCCGCCCTTGGCCTTGCTCGCCGTGGCCTCCATCATAGTAGTGAGGTTGATCATCGTCTCAACGCCGGTCGCGCCTTTGGCTTGTATTGCGTAGTCGCCTGCGCGGGGATAGAAGAGATAGCTGCATCCGCTGAGTCCGATCAGCAGCACCGAAAGGGTAAAACATCCAATCATGCGTTGCATAGAAACCTCCTCTTATCTTGAACGCCGCGCCGTGAGATATTTTTTCCAGGGGATCCAATAGTATTTCGTCCAGCCTCTCTTGATGGGAAGATAGTCGTAGTCGGGCATGCCGACATGAATCAACTCGATCTGTCCGCGCGACCGACCTTATGGAAAAGCAAGATCAGGATCGAGTCGGGATCACTCTTTTTCCACGGTTTCGCGCGCCACGACTGGACGATCATCCGATTCGGGACGATCACGAGGTTACGCCCCCGCAACATGCCACTAAACGCCGTGAACCTCGCGCCCACCTTGCGGCCGATCGACACCCTGTCGTCGATCGCTGCGCCGTGTTTTTTCG
>JAXIOW010000079.1:0-22068 GCA_045403215.1 Nitrospirales bacterium
GGCGACAGTCACGGACGGCGCGCGCGTGAAGCGCGGAGACGTGATCGGCACGGTCGGCCAATCCGGGCGCGCCACCGGCCCGCACCTCCACTGGGCGGCCTGGCTCAATGGCTCGCGCGTCAACCCCTTCTCTCTCGCCAAGCTCCCGCTCGGAACACCGTAAGCTAGGAGGTAACCCATGACGTTCGGCTTCACGCCCTTTGATCAGATCATGACCGTCATTGCGGTCGTGAGCGTGCTCGGGGCCGTCTGGACCTACTTCTACACCCACCCGCGCAAGAAACAGAAGTAACTCTCGCTTGCCTTCTCTTTCTAGTATCCCTATAACGCGGGTCCTGTCGCCCGCGGCTCGCGGGTCCTGCCCCCGCATAGCCCAGCGCAGCTGGGCGTTTCGCCGTCGAAGCCCCGCAGACCCGGCTGTACGCCCCGCGCTGCCTCTGGGCGCCCATGCGGTGTCACCCGCGCCTCTGGCGACATCGGTGCCACCTGCTTGACTCCCATACTTACCTGGCCTAGCCTGTCTTCCAGGTAGGGTCTCTTCAAATGTCGCTTCCGGCTGTAACTTTTACTCTCCTCCCGGTGTCTCATAGAGACAGGCGCAAGATTTCGCTCACACCGAGACAGGAGAGGACGAAGTTCATGGGGCTCACCTATATCAAAGCCACTGTCATCAACCCTGCAGACCCATCGAAGCGGTTGAAGGTTGAATTTCTTGTGGATTCAGGCGCGATCTACAGTGTCGTTCCCAAGGCCGACCTCAAGCGGCTGGGAATCAAACCATGCGGCTCCAAGGAGTTTACCTTGGCGGACGGAACCAAAATCATTCGCAAGTTTGGGAATGCGCTGTTTTCTTTTCAGAAAACTCCGGGCGCCTCGCCTGTCATCTTCGGTGAGAAAGGCGACAACACGCTTCTGGGCATGGTCTCGCTGGAAGCGCTGGGCTACGTCCTCGATCCGCTGCGGCGCGAGCTGCGCCCGCTGCCGATGGTGCTGGGATAGGGTGACAAGGGGACTGGCTACTTTTCTGAAAGTTGCCTGTCCCCCTTCTGTTCAGCGACAAGCGGGTCCTGCCGCCGACCACCTCCACCGGCTTCACGCTTTCGCGCTCTAGGCGGTGGCGGGCCTCCGGTCGGCTCACCCGCTCGCGCTATGGTCGGTTGCCCTCGCCCCGCTTACGTGGTGGAGGCATCAGAAAAAGCAGCCGGTCACCATAATTCTTATCCAAAAAGGTGCTTGATGCCATACCCTGGCATGCCAGAGATTTCGCGTTACCTTCCCAACGAAAGCCTCTTGCGTCAGACAGAAGACGAGTCCGATTTCATGGAGGCAGCGGTCGAATTGATCAAAGAGGCTTCCATCTATGTAACTGTAACTGGTCAAATCTTGCCCTATGGCAGATCCGGTTGGAGTCGTGACCAGGGAATTTTATGCGGCCTCGTTGTGCGAGCTAGTAAACTCATGAGCGCCGTCTTGGACCAAACCTGCCAGCATAGGCGTGAGGTTGTAGATCTTCTAGCCAGAATAATTTTCGAAACCATTGTCAATGCGCGATATCTCATCTTCCGAAGCGATCCTGCGTTGTTCAACTCGTACGTCCGATACAGCCTTCGCAGCGAAAAGCAGTTGTGGGAGCAAGTAGACCAGGACGTAGCATCACGAGCTGGCAAGGTCCTTCCATTCGAGGAGAGAATTCGAAAATCTATCCTAAAAAGCTTTGATTCCTCTGATGTAAAATTAGAGGAGGTTGACTCTAACGACAAAGAGGGCTGGTCCGTTCCCGATTCTATCTATGGACGTGCAGTGAAAATTGGGCTGAAGGCAGGGTTCCTGGCCCTATACGTGTTGCCGAATCACGCGGTTCACGGGAACTGGGAAGACCTGCACCGTAATCACCTGGAACGAACTAGTGACGGTCTATTTACACCTCGCAGGGACTGGCATGAGCCAAGGCCACAGGCATTACTCGGCCTAGGGATACTCAGCCTCGATCTGACCCGCGACTACTGGAAGTATATTGATTCCACATTTCCCGACTCAATAAAGCAATCTTTGGACGAGTTAGAGGGGCGCATTCGGAAAGTTTTTGATCTGCACGAAGAATTTATCCAGAGGGTCACGAATTAGCTGGTGCCAGGGAGGTGTGGCTGCATGGCGCTGTCTGATGTCCTTGCACTCATAGACCTAGGTGACGATAAGAAGTACTACAAGGGCATCTTGCGTAAGCTTAAAGACATGTCTGAGGCACATGGTTGTTCGTTTGGTCCACCGAGATCCGAGTGGGAGTTAGATCATCTTGCTCAACCTCGACGCAGGGTTCCTTATTTCATTGAAGCTGCAAAGTCAGGAATTGTGGGCTTTGTCTTAGTTCCTGAGCGAGACAGAAAGTGGTCGCATCTAGCCTGGAACCGTCTTGAGTTTGAGTTAAGATCCAAACTTATAGAGTTGGATGGCAGTGAGTGGGATGGAAAGCGAATACACGTTGTTCTGATCCAAGTGTGGAGCAGCATTGACACGCCGCTGATTCCGGCAAGTGGTTTAAGGGAGATACCTTACTTTAACCAAACGGGTAATTTCCGTGTCAGGGATGATCTGGGTTATTTCGAATTGGAAAGGCGTAAAGATGATGGAGGGAACATAAGGCTAAAATCGTTCCTCAAAGACGCTTTTGCGTTTACCTGAGACTGGAAAAAGGGGACAGGCAACTTTTCTGTAGGATCATAAAACTTGAGGGATCAGAAAAGTAGCCTGTCCCCTTTGAGTCAGACGTTGGTGTCGATGCTGGAGGGGGCTTTGTTGAGGACGGCGGCGGCGGCGCGGGAGAGCTCCGCGTCGTAGTCGTGGCTGGGCGCGTAGACGCGGAACACCACGATGCGTGTCGGGAGGAGATCCAGGAAGTCCTCCAGCGGCTCCGTGGATACGGCCTGCGTGGCTGGATCATAGACGTACAGCGGAATGCCGCGCGTGTCCTTGGGGTCCGGCCGCGGATCCAGCGGGGCCATGTCCACCTTGAATTCGATATTCGATGACCGTGCTGGCAACTCCTTTCTGATCCTCTCTTCCTGAACTTCCGGCGGAGGGAAATCCATCCCGCGCTCCTGGCCCTTCTCCTTCAGCACCGTGTTGTAAGCCATCTTCCACTTCACATCACGGCCCAGGACAAGAGCCCATTCCTCGCCGAGCTGCCGCTGCGCCGCCTGGCGTGATTTCTTCCAGACTCTGACCGTTTCGAGCAGCGACCAGTCGGTGAGGTGCAGGTACTCCTCCATCTTCTTGCGCGGGTCGTGGGGGAAGACCAGCCGCATCGTGTCGCCAAAGATCTCGCGTAGGTGGATGTCGATGGCCCGCGTCGTGCGGTGGTAGTACACGTTGGAGTAGAGGTACATCCGCGTGTTCAGGAACATCTGCAGGGCCGGCAGGCCGGTCTTGTGGATGGTGAAGCCTTTCGGCGTGATCATCGTGTAGTGGATGAGCCGGCTCAGGTCCACCGGCCCGACGGCCACGCCGCACATGTAGGAGTCCCGCAGCACGTAGTCCAGGTTGTCGCCCGTGTAGCTGCCGGAGATGACCGGCTGCAGAAAGTTGAGCCACCGCGGCATCCGCGAGATGTCCTTGCTTTTGTCCTTCAAAATGAGATGGGCGATCTGGTCGGGGTCCAACTCTTCGCCGGTGGCGAACGGCCCGGACGGGCCTCGCCGGATCTTGCGGATGATCGGCCCGAGATGCTCCCGGATGATGAGCTGGCCGAGCCTTTCGTGGGTGAGCCCGAACGTTCTCAGGAAGTTGTCGTCGAAGAAATGGCAGAACGGGCCGTGCCCGATGTCGTGGACGAGCGCGGTGACGCGCAGCAGCTCTTCGACATAGTTGGCCGACGGCGCGTCAGGGACGACCTTCTGCAAGAAGGGGTAGAGGTGCCGGGCGAAGCGGCCGGCGACGTGCATGGCCCCGAGCGAGTGGACGAACCGGCTGTGCTCGGCGGACGGATAGACCCACCGGGCGCTCTGGAGCTGGAAGATGTAGCGCAGCCGCTGGACCCAGGGCGAATCGATCAGGTCCTTCTCGGTCGCTTCCCGCTGCGCGGCGCGCGCCTTACCCCCGGCGGGGACGGCGAAAGGGACGGTGAAGGTGATGTATTGGTGGATCGGGTCGGCGATGAGCGCCGAGCCGTCGTAATGGGATTTGCCCAGCGAGGGACGGGGATTCACCTCGGAATCCTAGCATGATGGCGGGGGGGTGGCAAGGTGCTTGGTCCGCGCTTGGTGCGCGCGCAATCGCAGAATGGCCTGGTAGGTGAGGATGTACGCAAGCCCTGTGGCGATGATCCCCGTGACGAGATGCCCCAGGACAAAAGGGAACAGGTAGGGCCTAAATTGATGCCAAAGCATCAAGAATTGGTCCCACAGCATTTGAGACGCAAACTCATTCCAGTCAATCGCGGGAGGAGCGCCGACCGGAACCAGGAGCAAACCCACGCCCATGCTGCTTCCTATGATCGGTAAGATTGTCCAGGGATTATTGATGAAAGCGCCCGCGAGGACGGCGACAAGATTCAAGCGGAATGCCCATGCACACAAGAGGGCGGTGAGGGTGTGCAGACCGTACGTCGGCGAAAACGCGATGAAGGTCCCGACGGCGAAGGCCAGGGCGGTGCGTTGCGGCGAATCACCTAGATGGAGAATCTGGCGGATCTTCTCCTTGATCGCGGCCCGGGACATCATACGCGGTGCTCGTACCCTTTTGCCGTCAGCGGGCGGACGGAGCCGTCGACGCCGATGAGCCGGAGCCCCCGGCGCCGCGGCGTCATCTGGCCGATGGGGGTGGCCCGCAGCAGTCGCCGGCGGATGAGCGATTCCACGCGGGCGACCTTGGCGGGCGGCACGGTGAAGAGGAGTTCGTAGTCTTCCCCGCCGCTGAGCGCGTAAGCGATCGGGTCCCGCTTGCGGGCCCGCGCGTGGGTGAGGAGTTGCGGCGAGAGGGGGAGCTGTCGCGCATCGATGAGACACCCGACCCCGCTCTCTTCGCAGATGTGGCGGATGTCGCCGGCCAGGCCGTCCGACACGTCGATGGCCGCGGAGGCAAGCCGGCCGTCGGCCAGATGCCGCGCTTCCTTCAGCCTGGCCGTCGGCGTCAGGTGCCGGGTGATCAGGTAGGAATTGGTACGCGTGCGCGTCTGCAACAGTTCTAATCCTGCCTTGGCGTCGCCCAGCGTGCCGGTCACATAGAGGCGGTCGCCCGCGCGAGCGCCGGACCGCCGGAGCACGTCCCGCGGGGCGGCGTCCCCCAGCACCATCACAGCCAGGAACAGGTCGGTGCGGGAAGCGGACGTGTCCCCGCCGACCACTGCCACGCCGGCCGGGTCGCACGCCGCACGGATCCCCTCATACGTCGCTTCGACATCGCGGGACGTCTCCCGAGGAGTCAACGCCAGCGCGACGAGCAGGAACCGGGGGACGCCGCCCATGGCCGCGATGTCGCTGAGATTGGCCATCGTGGCCTTATAGCCGAGCTGCCGGTAGCTGGTGAACGTCAGGTCGAAGTGGATGCGTTCGGCGAGGAGATCGGTGGTGGCCAGGATGACGCGGCCGGGCCGTGGCTTCAGGATGGCGGCGTCGTCGCCGATGCCCGCGAGGACTGACGCCTGCACGTTGCGCGGGAACGCTGTCGCCCGACGGAGGCGCCGGATCAGTTCGAACTCGCCGATCCGGCTCTGTCGCATCAGTGGCTTTTGGACGGGGCAGCGGCGTCGGGACGCCGGCTCATCGTCGAGCGGCGGGACGGGACGGCCGACTTGGCGTGCGCGCCGCGGCGAGCCGGCATGCGGCGCAGCGCCGAGCTGAGGACCTCGTCCATCGTCTCGGCGAAGTGGAAGGTCATTCCCTTGAGGAGATGTTTGGGGATGTCCGCCAGGTCTTTCTCGTTCTTCTTGGGCAGGATCACCGTGAAGATGCCGACCCGCTTGGCCGCCAGGATCTTCTCCTTCAGCCCGCCGATCTGCAGGACCCGCCCTCGCAGCGTGACCTCGCCGGTCATGGCAAGGTCGTGCCGCACCGGCGTGTTGGTGAAGGCGGAGGCGAGCGCGGTGGCCATGGTGATCCCGGCGGAAGGCCCGTCCTTCGGGATCGCGCCGGCCGGCACATGGATGTGGATGTCGTGCTTGGCGAAGACGCCCGGCTTGATGCCCAGCTGCCGGTCCCGCGAGCGGACGTAGCTCAACGCGGCCTGGGCCGACTCTTTCATCACATCGCCGAGATGTCCTGTCAGGGTCAGGGCGCCTTTCCCTTTCACGATCGTCGCCTCGATGTGAATGATGTCCCCGCCTGACTCGGTCCAGGCCAAACCCGTGGCCACCCCGACGAGGTCTTTTTTCTCGTCGCTCTCGCTTTGGTGCTTGGGCACGCCCAGGTACTTGGGGATGGCCGCCGGGGTGATGGTGTAGAGCCGGTCGTCGCCCTCTGCGATCTTCTTGACCACCTTGCGCATCACGTTGGCGATCTCGCGCTCGAGGTTCCGCACGCCCGCTTCCCGAGTATATTCGTTGATGATGCGGTGTAGCGCCCGGTCGGTGAAGGTGATGTGCTTCTCGGTGAGCCCGTGCTCGGTCAGCTGGCGGGGGATGAGGAACCGCTTGGCGATGCCGAGCTTTTCCTCCTCCGAGTAGCCGGGGATCTCGATGATCTCCATGCGGTCCCGCAGGGCCGAGAGGATCGGGTCGATGAGGTTGGCCGTAGTGATGAACATGACCTCCGAGAGGTCGAACGGGACACCCAGGTAGTGGTCGCTGAAGGCGTGGTTCTGCTCCGGGTCCAGGACCTCCAGGAGCGCGGCCGAGGGATCGCCGCGAAAGTCCGCGCCGACCTTGTCCACCTCGTCCATCATGAAGACCGGGTTGCTGGAGCCGGCCTGCTTGATGCCCTGGATGATGCGGCCGGGCATGGCGCCGACATACGTCCGGCGGTGGCCTCGGATCTCGGCCTCGTCCCGGATGCCGCCCAGCGAGATCCGTACGAACTCCCGTCCCAGCGCCCGCGCGATGGACTTGCCCAGGGAGGTCTTGCCTACTCCGGGCGGCCCGACGAAGCAGAGGATCGGCCCCTTCATCTTGTCCTTCAGCTTCCGCACGGACAGGTACTCCAGGATCCGCTCCTTGACCTTTTCCAGGTCGTAGTGGTCTTCGTTCAGGACCTTCGCGGCCGCCTTGATGTCGAGGTTATCCCTGGTTTTCTTGCCCCAGGGCAGCTCCCCCAGCCACTCGAGGTAGGTCCGGACCGTGGCCGCTTCGGCGGTGTCCGGGTGCATCTTCTCGAGGCGCTTGAGCTGCTTTTCGGCCTCCTTGAGGACTTTCTCCGGCATCTTGGCGTCTTTAATGCTCTTATGGAACTCGGCGACCTCTTCGGCCCGCTCATCCAGCTCGCCTAGCTCTTTCTGAATGGCCTTGAGCTGCTCACGCAGGTAGTACTCCCGCTGAGTCTTGTCCATCTCGCCTTTGGCCTCGGCTTGGATCTTCTGCTGCATCGAGAGGACTTCGATTTCCGCCGCCAGGAGCTCGCTGACGCGCCGGAGCCGGGGGATCGGGTCCTGGATCTCCATGACCTCCTGGGCGGCTTCCACCTTGAGCCCGAGGTTCGACACAATCATGTCCGCGAGCCGGCCCGGGTCCTGGAGGTTCTCGATGACGACCATGACGTCCGGCATCAGGACCTTGCTGAGACTCACGAGCCGTTCGAGCTGCTCTTTCACGGTCCTCATCAGGGCCTCCCCCTCCAGGGCCTGGCCCTGCACTTTGACTTCGGGAAGCTGCCTGATGCGGACTTCGAAGTAGGGCTCGGTCTGCACGAACTCCTCGATGTGGGCCTTGGCCAGACCCTGGACGAGGATCTTAATCCGCTCGTCCGGCAGCTTGAGCATCCGCATCACCATCCCCACCGTCCCCACGGTGTAGATGTCCTGCGGGGTGGGGGTTTCGACCTCCAGCGAGCGCTGGGCGGCCAGCATGATGGTCCGGTTTCCGGCCAGCGCCGCTTCGATAGCCTTGATGGACATCTCCCGGCCGACGAAGAGCGGGAGGACCATGTAGGGGAAAACGACGATGTCACGGATTGGGAGCAGCGGGAGGCGTTCCGGAATCACCACCTGGGATGGGTCTTTCTGAACCTGCTCGGCCATCCCTGTCCTAGAGCTTGAGCCCTTTGAGATAGCGGGCGAACCGGTCACCCAGTTCGGGATTCTTCAGGCCGAACTCGACGGTGGCCTTGAGGAAGCCGAGCTTGTCGCCGGCGTCGTGTCGGATGCCATTCACGAGCAACGCGTGCATGGGCGACGAGCGCGCCAGCGTGCGCAAGGCGTCCGTGAGCTGGATTTCCTGGTTTTTGCCGGGGAGCGTCTTTTCCAGCACGGGAAAGATTGCTGCCGGTAGGATGTAGCGGCCGATCACAGCCAGCCGTGAGGGGGCCTCCCGCAGCGACGGTTTTTCGATCAGGTCGGTGACTTTGAAGAGCCGCGGCCCCGCCGGTTCGGCGGAGATGATGCCGTAGCGAGACACCTCCTCGGGTTCGACCTCGTACACGCCCAGGATGGGGGTGCCCAAGGTTTCATGCCATTCGATCAACTGCCCGATGGCAGGGACCGGCGCATCGATCACCTCGTCGCCGAGGATCACTGCAAACGGTTCATTCCCGATGAGGTGTTGGGCGCAGAGGATCGCGTCCCCCAAGCCTCTGGCGTGCCGTTGGCGGACATAGCAAAAATTTGCCAGCTCCGAAATCCTGCGGATTTCGTTGAGCACCTGCTCTTTTCCGCTTTCTTTGAGATTCTCTTCCAGCTCAAAGGACAGGTCGAAGTGGTCTTCAATGGCCCGTTTGCCCCGGCCTGTGATGACGATGATGTCCTGAATGCCGGCACTGACCGCTTCCTCGACCGCATATTGGATCAAGGGCTTGTCGACCAACGGCAGCATCTCTTTAGGCGAGGCTTTCGTGGCGGGCAGGAAGCGGGTTCCGAGGCCAGCGGCAGGAATGATGGCCTTGGAGACTTTCCGAGCAGACATATCGATCGGATTCTACGGGCCAATCCCCGCAATGTCAAGCGAACCAGGGAGAGCCGTCAACCGGCTTTTTCCCTTTACTTCTCGCAGGGCGATCTGTAGAATTTCTTCGATTTTTTGCGACGTTTCAGCCAAGCCTTCGATGAATGGCCGGAGGCTGCTCCGTGTGTCTGGAGAGGATGGGGAAGGGTGCCGTTTTGCCGCACGAGAGGCCGCCGTTCCGGTGCCAAACTGGCAGGGCGTGTGCTATTCGGAGGCGGGGCCACCCGTAGAGTGTCCACGATATTGGGGATCTGGGGCCTGATGTGGGTCGGGCTCCTCTGGGCCTACGGCCAGGGTCTCGTCATCGCGCAAGAATCGGCTCAGCTGATCAAGGCGATCAAAATCCAGGGCAACAAGCGGATCGAGGCGCCGGCCATCCGGGGCCGCATCTCGCTGAAGGAAGGCGGGCTGTTCATCGCAGAGAAGATCAGGGAGCAGATCCGCGCGGTCTACCAGATGGGGTACTTCGAGGACGTCCGCGTGGAGACTGAGCCGGTGGCCGGAGGCGTCGCGGTGATTTTCGTCGTCACGGAGAAACCCTTCGTGACGGAAATCCTCTATGACGGCAACGACAACATCAAGGACGAGAAACTGACCGAAAAACTGACGGTCCGCCCCCAGTCGTTCCTGGACCAGCAACAGATCAAAGACAGCGTCGAGCGCCTCCGGCTTCTCTACGAGGATGAAGGCTACTTCAGCGCGCGCCTCGTGCCGGTCATCAAGTCCCTGGATGGTGATCGGAAATCGCTGACCTTCTTCATCAAGGAGGGCTCCAGGGCCCGCATCAAGGTTGTCGCCTTAGAGGGCGCCAAGGCCGTTCCGGAGAAAAAGCTCAAGAAGGCGCTCGTGACCCGCGAGTACTTCTGGCTCACTTCCTGGTACGACGATGCCGGCATCTACAAAAAGGACGAGTTGGGCAACGATGTGGAGCGGCTCCGCCAGGTCTATCTGGACGAAGGGTACCTGACTGTCCAGGTCGGGACGCCTTCGGTCGAGCTGGGCGCCGACAAGAAGTGGTTCACGGTCCGGTTCCCCGTCGTTGAGGGACCGCAGTATACGTTCTCGAAGATCAGTTACCAGGGACAGACGATCTTTTCGGAGGTGGAACTCCGAACCGGCAGCAAGCTGGCTCCTGGCGGAGTCGTCAAGATGGCGGAGATCCGGGACGATCTCACGAGGGTCACGGACCTGTACGGCACGAAGGGGTACGCGTTTGCGGATGTGAACCCGCAGATCCTGCCGGACCCAGGCTCCAAGACCGCCACGGTCACCTTCGAGGTCAAGGAAGAAGCCCTGGTGCGCGTCCGACACATCAACATCTCCGGCAACGACAAGACCCGTGACAAGGTGATCAGACGTGAGCTGCGCGTCAACGAGGCCGAACTGATCGATACCGCCGCCATGAAGCGCAGCTACGAACGCCTCAAGAACATGAACTACTTCGAGACGGTCGAGATCATTCCGAAGGAGGTCGATCCGAACACGGTCGATCTGGACGTGAAGGTCAAGGAGAAGTCCACCGGCACGTTCAGCGTGGGCGGGGGCTACAGCTCGCTGGACCAATTGGGAATCGTGGCCGACATCACGGAAGGCAATCTCTTCGGACGGGGCCAGCTCCTCAAGATCCGTGGACAGCTCGGCCAGCGGCGGTCGTTGGGAGTCATCACCTTTCGCGAGCCCTACCTGTTCGACGAGGCGGTGTCGGCCCAGATCGATCTGTTTGCGCGCGAGACGTTTTTCGTGAGCTACTTCGAAGAACGCGTCGGCGGCGACATCGTGCTCGGCAAATGGTTCTCGGAGTACCTGAGCGGCAGCGTGAGCCTGCTCCGGGAGCGCGTGACGATCTCCAACGATCTTGCCAGCAAACTCTTTTTAGGCGGAGGAGGGACTTCGACCAACGTGCCCGTTGACCAGCTTCCCATCTTGATCCAGCAGCAGATCGGGACGAGCACTACCGATGCGATCATCCTGGGCCTCGCCCGTGACACGCGGGATGTCTATGTTGATCCGAGCAAAGGCGCGCGGTACGGACTCACGCTCGAGTTCGCCGGCGGCCCGCTGGGTGGGTCCAACGACTTCTACAAGTACATAGGGGACAGCGTGTGGTATTTCCCGGTTGTGTGGGACACCGTCATCTCCCCGCGGGCGCGGCTCGGCGTGGCCCACAGTTACAGCTCAGGCAGTCAGCTTCCGGTCGGCGACCGCTTCTTCGTGGGCGGCATCCAAACGGTGCGCGGCTTCAGCTTCGGCCGGGCCGGTCCCACGGCGTCGGACCTCAGCCCCCTGGGGGCAACCAAGCAGCTCATCTTCAATTTCGACTATATTTTCCCCATCGCGCCCGAACTGAAGGTGAAAGGCGTGGTGTTCTTCGACTATGGGAAAGGGTTTGATGACGGGGAGGCGTTGAGTTTGAATTTGCGCAAGTCGGCCGGCGTTGAGGCCCGGTGGATCTCGCCGTTCGGGCCTCTGCGGCTGTCGTACGGCTTCAATCTCGCGCCGCGGCCTGGAGAGCATGAAGGGTTTTTCGAGTTTTCGGTCGGCACGCTTTTTTAGAGCATGAGAAAGGGCAACCGTATGAAGCAGGGACACATGATTCTGGGTGCGATGCTCGCGCTCGCAATGGCGGTGTGGGCGCCGGCGTGGGGGGCGGAGCTGAAGGTCGGCGTCGTCGAGCCCCAGAAGATTCTGGACGGGACCAAGTCCGGCAAGAAGATCAAGGATTCGCTGGCGGAGTACGTCAAAGTCCGCCAGAAGCTCATCGATCAGGAGGAAGAAGACCTCAAGAAGATAGAAGAAGACCTCGTCAAGCAAGGCGCCGTCTTGAGCCCGGAGGCCAAGAAGGAGAAGGAAGAGTCCTTCCGCCGCAGAATGGTCGAGTACCAGCGCAAAGTCCAGCAGCTCAACCAGGAGGTCCAGGCGAAGAAGAAGGAGGTCTTGGACGAGTTCAACAAGACCATCGAGCAGATCGTCCGGAGCATCGCGGATAAGGAGAAGATCACGCTCGTGGTGGAGAAGAGCGACAACAACGCCGGGTCCTTGATCATCTACAGCCACCCCTCGCTCGATCTCACTGAGCGCGTGATGAAGGAATTGGATGCCAAGGGGGCAAAGTGAGCCAGGGTCGTAGCCAGGGACTGTGCCTGGACAGCACCGAAATCCAGGCGATCCTGCCCCATCGTTATCCGTTTCTCCTGGTGGACCGCATCGAGGAGCTGGAGATCGGGAAGCGGGTGATCGGGATCAAGAACGTGACGGTCAACGAGCCGTACTTCCAGGGGCATTTCCCCGGGCGGCCCATCATGCCCGGGGTCCTGATCATCGAGGCGATGGCGCAGGTGGGCGGGGTCCTTGCCTTCAAGTCCGCCAACCCGAGCGGGGCGAAGCTGGTCTATTTCATGGGGATCGACAAGGCCAAGTTCCGGAAGCCGGTCGTGCCGGGCGACCGGTTGCGGTTTGTGGTCGATGTCCTCCGGGCCCGCCATCCCTACTGGAAGATGCGGGGGAAAGCCTATGTGGAGGACAGCCTCGTCTGCGAAGCCGAGTTGATGGCGATGGTCACTGACGGGACGGCTGCGCCGGAGGACGAGCCATGAGCCCCCAGGTGCATCCGACCGCCATCGTGCACGCCAAGGCCGAGCTGGCCGATGATGTGAGCGTGGGACCCTATACCGTGATCGGCGAGCGCGTCCGCATCGGCCGCGGAACCAGGATCGATTCGCATGTCGTGATCGAGGGCTGGACCGAGGTAGGGGAACGCTGCCAGGTCCATTCGTTCGTGTCTCTGGGCGCCCCGCCGCAGCACTTGAAGTACAATGGCGAGGAGACCTACGTCCGGATCGGTTCGCACAATATTCTAAGAGAGTATGTCACCGTCAACCGCGCGACGGCCTTCGGGGGCGGAGTCACGAGCGTGGGCGACCACAACGTGCTGATGGCCTACGTGCACATCGCCCACGACTGCCACGTCGGCAACCAGGTACTCATGGCGAATGCCGCGACCTTGGCCGGTCACATCACGATCGGGGATCACGCCATCGTGGGCGGGCTCGTCGGCATCCACCAGTTCGTCCGCGTCGGAGCCTATAGCATGATCGGAGGGTGCTCGGCGGTCGGTCAGGACGTCCCGCCGTTCATGCGGGCGGCCGGCGGGTATCGCGCCAGGCTGTTCGGGGTTAACACCATCGGGCTCAAACGCCAGGGGTTCTCGGATGACCGCATCCGACGGCTCAAACAGGTCTACATGACGCTCTTCCGCTCGGACCTGCGGCTGGCCGAAGCGGTCAAAAAGGTCCGCGACGAGTTCGGCGCGTCCGAGGATGTCCAAGTTCTATTGAAGTTTTTGGACGGCACGAAGCGCGGCATCTGCAAGGGCTCGGATGAACGCGCGGAGGAGTGATCCGACGTGAGGACGGCCTCCGACCGATCGGCAGGGGCGAAGATGCCGGACGCACGGACAGAATGGATCGGTCTGATCGCCGGAAACGGGCGCTTCCCGCTCCTGTTTGCGGAGAACGCGCGGCGGCTTGGCTACCGCGTCTCGGCCGTGGCCTTGACTGGGGAGGCCGACCCTTCGCTGGAGAAGGTCGTGGACCGGATCCATTGGATTGCGCTGGGCCAGCTCCGGCGGCTGATCAAGGCCTTCAAGCAGGACGGCGTGCGCCAGGCCGTCATGGCCGGCGGCGTCAAGAAGACGCATCTCTTCTCCGACATCCGCCCCGATCTGCGCTCACTTGCGCTGCTGCGCCGCGTGTCTGTCCGCAAGGACGACTCGCTGTTGCGCGCCATCGCGTCCGAGCTGGAGGACGAGGGCATCCGCATCCGGGAGTCCACCTTTGGACTCGACGGGTTGCTGGTCGAAGAGGGCACGCTCACCCGCCGGGCGCCCACCAAACGGGAATGGCGCGACATCGAGTTCGGGTGGGAGATGGCCGGGGCGGTGGGCCGTCTGGACATCGGCCAGTGCGTGGTGGTGAAGGACCGGGTCATCGTGGCTGTGGAGGCGGTGGAGGGCACGGATGAGGCGGTCCAGCGCGGGGGCAAGCTGGCGCGATCGGGCGCCGTCGTGGTCAAGCGCTTCAAGCCGCAACAGGATCGGCGCTTCGACCTGCCAGCGATCGGGCCTGGGACCATCCGGGCCATGGCCGACTGCGGCGCGGCGGTGCTGGCCATTGAAGCCGGCCGGGCGGTGTTCCTGGATCGGGAGGAAGCCATCACGGCCGCTGATGCGGCGGGCATCGCTGTCGTGGGGATACAGACGTTAAATGTTAAACGTTAATCGTCTTGGCTGTTCACGATTAACGAATAACGTATAACGTATAACGCATAACGGGTTTTATGAGATCAATCAAGGTGGGCGTCATCGGCGTCGGATCCCTCGGCCAGCACCATGCCCGGGTGTTTGCGGAGCTAGCAGGAGCCCGGCTCGTGGGCGTCGCGGATGTGGACAGGGCGCGGGCGACTGCGATCGCCGGCCGGCATGGCTGCCGGGCCGTGACCGATTACCGCGAGCTGCTGGCCGACGTAGATGCCGTGAGCGTGGTGACGCCGACGCTCCTGCACCACGCGATCGCGCGGACCTGTCTGTCGGCCGGGCTCCATGTGCTCGTGGAGAAGCCGATGACGGCGTCCGAGGAGGAGGCGCGCGACCTGGTGGCCGCCGCGTCGGACCGCGGTGTGACGCTGCAGGTCGGGCACATCGAGCGGTTCAATGCTGCCTTTCGCGCGACGCGGGGTGCGATCAAGGAGCCCACGCTCATTGAGTGTCGGCGCTGGGCTCCCTTCACCTCCCGCGGGGCGGATGTGGACGTGGTGCTGGACCTGATGGTCCATGACCTGGACCTGGTGTTGGGGCTCATCAGTGTGCCGGTCCGGGAGATCCAGGCCAGCGGCGTCTCGATCCTGTCCGCCACGACCGATGTGGCGCACGCGCGCGTCGTTTTCCAGAATGGCTGTGTGGCGACCTTCAGCGCGAACCGCGTCGCCGAGTCCAAGCTCCGCGAGGTCCGCATCTTCGAGCCGGAAGGCTATGTGGTCGTCGATCTGGCGCAGCAGACAGCCGTCGTGGGGCGGCGGACGATGGGCGCCTCGGGGCGCTACGAGGTCCTGACGGAGCAGGTCCGGGGAGACGGGCGGGAGCCCTTAAAGCTCGAGCTGGAGGCCTTTCTTGATTCGGTCCGCACCGGCGCCCAGCCGCTGGTCTCAGGGCGGGAGGGCGCGGCTGCGCTGGAACTGGCTTATGCCATCATCAACAAGATCACCACGCATTCTCATCATCACGGGTGAAGCCTCGGGCGATCTGCACGGCGCCAATCTCGCCGCCGCCCTGAGAGCCAAGGCCCCCGAGCTTTCGATTCTGGGCGTGGGCGGCCCGCGCATGCAGGCCGCCGGCGTGGAGTTGGTGCAGAGCCTCGGCCACCTGAATGTGATCGGGATCGTCGGGCCTTCCGCGGTCCGCGCCCTGGCCTGCCGGGTTCTCGCCATCAGACGGATGCTGCGACGGGACCCCCTCGACCTCGTCGTCCTGATCGACAATCCCGGCCTCAATTTCCACTTCGCCCGCGTGGCCAAGCGGGCCGGGCGTCGCGTGGTCTATTACATCGCGCCGCAGCTCTGGGCGTGGCGGCCGCGCCGCATGCGGTGGCTCCAGCGCCGCGTGGACCACGTGGTGGTCATCCTGCCGTTCGAGGCTGAGCTCTACCGCCGCGCCGGCGTTCCCTGCACGTTCGTCGGGCATCCGCTGTTGGATGAGGTGGCGCCATCCTACGATCGGGACCGCCTGCGCGCCGCCTACGGCCTGCCGCGCGAGGTGTGCGTGATCGGCCTCCTGCCGGGGAGCCGCGCCGGAGAAGTCCGCGCGCTCCTGCCAGTCATGCTGGAGGCCGTGCGGCTGTTGCAGGGCCAGGGCCGGGCGCTCAAGGCGATCCTGGCGCTCGCCGAGACGGTGGACCCGGACGAAATCAAGCGCCTGTGCGATGGCGCCGGGCTGGACGTGCGCCTGGTCGCGCGGGACCCGAACGGGGTCATGGCCGCCGCCGATCTGCTCTTCATCGCCTCCGGCACGGCGACCTTGCAGGCCGCCATCATCGGCACCCCGATGGTGATCGTCTACAAGCTGCCCTGGCTCACCTACCTGCTCGCGCGCCTGCTGGTCCGAGTCCACAGCATCGGCCTGGCCAACCTCGTCGCCGGCCGGCCGTTCATTCCCGAGCTCATCCAGCATCACGCCACGCCGGCCTGTCTGGCCGACCAGGCGCGGCGCATCCTCGACGACGCGTCCTCTCGTGAAACGATGCGGGCCGAGATGGCCCGCGTGCGGACGTTGCTCGGGACGCCAGGGGCGTCGGGCCGCGCGGCGGAGGTGGTGCTCGAGCAGCTTCGCGGCCAGGAGGCGGGCGTGCGATGAAGTTGTATCTGCGATTGCTGCAGTATTTGCGACCTTACTGGATGCGCCTCCTTGCGGCTGCGGTCTGCTCGGGGCTGGTGGCTGCCTTTACGGGCGCCTATGCCTGGCTCGTCCGGCCCGCTCTCGACGAGATCTTCATCAACAGGAACGCGACGTGGCTGATCCTCCTGCCGGTGGCGCTGATGGCCGTGTCGGTGCTCAAAGGGATCGCGAACTACGGCCAGACCTACCTGATAGTCTACGTTGGGACCCGCGTCGTGACCGACATCCGCCAGCGGCTCTTCAGCCACCTGATGCGGCTTCCGGTCGGCTTCCATCTCAAGAATCCATCCAGCCGGATGATGTCCCGCGTCATCAACGACGTGAACTGGATTCAGAGCGCCGTGTCCGGAGTCGTCAAGGACTTCTTCCAGCAAAGCCTGACGTTCCTGGTCCTGCTCGGCGTGGTGTTCTATCAGAACTGGCAGTTGACCCTGCTGTCGAGTGCCGTGATCCCGTTGTCGATCTATCCGATAGTCCGGTTCGGCAATCGGCTGAGGAGGATCGCTACGATCGGCCAAGAACGGACGGCCGACATGTCCACGGCCTTGCAGGAGACGCTGACCGGCATCCGCATTGTCAAGGGCTTTACGCGGGAGCCCGCCGAGGACCGGCGCTTCGCACGGCACAACGAGGCGTACTTCCGCGCCTGGATGAAATCCACCCAGGTCTCCGCCATCACGTCACCCGTGCTGGAAGCGATTGGGGTCATCGGGGTGGCCGGGATCATCTGGTATGGAGGCTCGCTGGTCATTCGGGGGACAATGACGCCGGGAACGTTCTTCTCCTTCCTCACGGCGGTGTTCCTGATGTACAACCCGATCAAGCGCCTGGCGTCGGCCAACATGACGATCCAGCAAGCCCTCTCGGCAGCCGAGCGGGTCTTTGCCGTCCTGGATGTCGAGACCGAGGCGGCGACCGATACCGGCGTGCAGGGCCTCGACGGGGTGCAGACCTCGATCGAGCTGCGCGGGGTGTCTTTTCGCTATGATGGCGTCGAGACCTGGGCCTTGCGCGATCTTTCACTGACGGTCCGGGCCGGCGAAGTGCTGGCTCTTGTGGGGAGCAGCGGCGCCGGTAAGACGACCCTCGTGAACCTCATTCCCCGCTTCTACGATCCGACAGAAGGGGCGATCCTCATCGACGGCGTGGACCTCTGCGAGATTCGCCTGGCGGCCCTCCGGCGGCAGATCGGGATCGTCTCCCAGGAGACTCTCCTGTTCGACGACACCGTGCGCAACAACATCGCTTACGGCAAGGACGAGATCACCGACGAGGCCATCATGGAGGCCGCCCGCGCGGGGTATGCCCATGAGTTCATCATGAAGCTGCCGAACGGGTACGACACCATGATCGGGGAAAACGGAGTGAAGCTCTCAGGCGGGGAACGCCAGCGATTGGCCATTGCGCGGGCGTTGCTGCGCAACCCCCCCATCCTCATCCTCGACGAAGCGACCTCGTCACTGGACACGGAGTCAGAGCGCATGGTCCAAATGGCCTTGGCCAATCTCATGAAAGGCCGGACCACGTTCGTGATCGCCCATCGGCTCTCCACCGTCCAGCGCGCCGACCGGATCGTCGTCCTAGACGGGGGACGTCTGGTCGAAATAGGCCGCCATGATGATCTCCTGGCCCGCGGCGGCATCTATCAGCGGCTCTACCAGATGCAGTTCCAGGATCACGGGGACAATGACGTTAATCGTTAAACGGCACCCCCACCCATCCCTCCCCCCTCGAGGGGGAGGGTGAGGGTGGGGGGCATTCCCGATTAACGATTAACGAATAACGATGTGCGGGCCATTCAAAGGTATGTGGAACTGGTTGAAACTGGCGATACTGCCGCCCATCGGCTATGCGGCAGTCCGGGCCCTCGGGGTGACGTTGCGGACCCGCACGCTCCACGCCGAGCGCGTCCGGGCGTTCTGGGAGTCGGGCCGTGGCGTCATCATCGCCTTCTGGCACAGCCGCCAGCTCATGATGCCCCTGTGCTATGGAGGCTCACGGCTCTATATCCTGATCAGCGAGCACCGCGACGGCGAACTGATCCATCGGATCGTGCGAAGGTTCGGCTTTGACACCATCCGCGGCTCCACCACGCGCGGGGGCGCGCGGGCGCTCCGCCAGATGGCGCGGCTGGGGCGTGAGGGCGCCGACTTGGCGGTGACCCCGGACGGCCCGCGGGGGCCACGGTGCATCGCGCAGCCAGGCGTGGTCGAGCTGGCGAAGCTGACGGGGCAGCCGATCATTCCATTAACCTTCGCTGCCTCAAAAAAAAACTCTTCCGGAGCTGGGACCGGTTCCAGGTCCCGTTGCCGTTCAGCCGGGCCTGCTTTGCGTGGGGCGAGCCGATCTGGGTGCCCCGCGACTCAGACCACGTGCAGCTTGAAGCGAAGCGGGTGGAAGTGGAGGCCGCGCTCAACAAGCTCGGCGATGAGGCGGATCACGCGGTCGGCGACGTTACTCGTTAACCGTTATTCGTTAATCGTTAAACGGAACTGTATTCATTCCAGGAATTCACGAATAACGTATAACGATTAACGTTTAACGAGCGGCTATGTTCGTTCTCTACAATCTTCTCCTGCTCCTGGCGTCACCGGTGATTTTGGCGATCCTGCTGGCCAAGAAACGGTGCCGCCCGGGCCTGCGTCAGCGGCTGGGCTGGCTGCCCAGAGATCTGGTCCTTTGCCGTGATGGGCGCCCGACGATCTGGGTGCACGCCGTGTCCATGGGGGAGGCGACGGCGGTGGTCCCATTGGTCCAGCAGCTGAAGACGCGCCATCCGGCCGCCCGCGTGTTCGTGTCCACCGTCACCGAGACCGGCAAGGAAACAGTCCAGCGCCGGCTGGCCGGGCAGGCGGAGCATCTCTACTTTCCGCTGGATTTCAGCTGGTCGGTCCGGTCCGCCTTGCAGACCGTACGCCCGAACGTGATCGTGGTGGTCGAGACGGAATTCTGGCCGAACTTCCTGCGCGAGGCGGCGGCACGGCGGATTCCCGTCATCCTGGTGAACGGCCGGCTTTCGACCGACTCCTTCGCCGGGTATCGCCGGCTCCGGCCTTTTTTCCGCCGCGTGCTGGCGGCGTTTACCCTCTGCGCCATGCAGACCGACCGCGATGTGGAGCGGATGATCCAGCTCGGCGTGGAGACGAAGCGGGTCGTGCGGATCGGCAATCTCAAATACGATCAGGTCGCCGCCTCGGCGCAGGCGACCGCGGGGACGATCTCCAGGCAGGATCTCAGATTGGCGGGGGGCGAGGAGCTGTTTGTGGCGGGGAGCACCCATCCGGGCGAGGAGGAGGCGGTGCTGGACTGTTACCGCCGTCTGCTCGACGTCGCACCGGCGCTGGTCCTGGTCCTCGCCCCGCGGCATATCGAGCGGGCCGAGGACGTGGTCAGGGTCGTGCAGTCGCGCGGGTTCACCGCTGTGAGACGGACGAAGCTTCCCGGCGCCGGAGACGCGCCGATCACCGGTCCCCGCGTGATCGTCCTGGATACGCGGGGTGAGCTGGCCACGCTGTATCGGGACGCGACGCTGGTCTTCGTGGGGGGCAGCCTGGTGAACGTGGGCGGACACAGCCCGCTGGAGCCGGCAGCCTGGGGCAAGGCCGTCGTCTTCGGGGCACACATGGATCACTTCGCCGAGGCGGCAGAGCAGTTCCTCGCCTGCGGCGCGGGCGTGATGGTGCGCGACGCCCATGAAATGACACGAACCATGACATCCCTGCTCCTGGACCGATCCCGTCTGGAGGCGATGGGCAAGGCCGCATATCAGCTCGTGCTGGAGAACCAGGGGGCGCTGGCGCGCACGGTGGCCTTGATTGCGAACGTCCTCGAAGGACGTTGACCGTTATTCGTTAAACGTTATACGTTATTCGTTAATCGAAGGGATGGCCAAAGTCTATGACGCATCTGTCCCACGTTTAACGCATAACGAATAACGAGTAACGGCCCCATGGGATCCGATTAACGATGAACGATCCACGAATAACTTCGTTGCAACGGGCGGAACGTCTGCTTGCGGTGGACGACCGGACGCCGGCGGGGTGGCTCCTTGCACCGCTGATTCCGCTGTCGCACCTCTACGGGGTTGCGGTGCGGGTGCGGCAGGCGCTCTACGCCCGCGGACTGAAGACCCAGTACTTTCTGCCCTGCCGAGTGATCAGCGTGGGGAACCTGACGGTCGGAGGGACGGGAAAGACCCCGGTCGTGATCGCGCTGGCTGCGGCATTGCGGGATCGCGGCCGGAAGGTCGGGGTCATCAGCCGCGGATACAAACGGCGCAGCACGGACGCGATTCTGGAAGTCTCCGACGGGCGATCGATTCTCGACAATCCGGGCGAGACGGGGGATGAGCCCTTTCTGATCGCGCAGCGCTGCCCCGGCGTGCCGGTTGCGATCGGCGCCGACCGTCCGTCGGTGGGGCGGCACTTGTTGAACCGCTATCATGTCGATACGCTGATCATGGACGACGGGTATCAGCACCTGGCCCTGCGGCGGAATATGGATATCCTGGTCCTGGATGCGGACGCACCGTTCGGCAATGGATATCTGCTTCCGCGAGGACGGCTGCGCGAGCCGCTCTCGGCCATGGCGCGTGCCTCGGCGGTACTCGTGACACGCGCGTCGCAGGCCCAGCGGTTGGACGAGCTCAAAGCCACGGTCCGCGCGGTTGCGCCGGCGGTGCCGATCTGGATCACGGATTTCGCGCCGAGCGCGGTCGTGCAGGTCGGAAGCTCGGTATCGGTGGAGCCGTCCGCACTGAAGGGCGAGCGGGTGCTGGCTGTGAGCGGAATCGGCAATCCAGAGTCCTTCCGGCGGCTCCTCGCGGCGGCTGGGGCAACGGTCGCGGACCATTGCGTCTTTGCGGACCATCACGCATACTTAAAGGATGATCTGGGGAGAATCCGGCGCTCGGCCGAGCAGGCGGGTGCGGACCGGATCGTGACAACGGAAAAAGATGCGGTGAAGCTGTCGCAGCTTGACGAAGTGGCCAAGCAGGAGATCGCGATCTGGGCGGTGCGGATCGAACTGCAGTGGCATGAAGGATATGAGGAATGGACACGGGGCGTTTTAAACGGTTGACCAGGCCGGGGGCGGTGAAGCGGATTCTGGTCCGGGGGACGAACTGGATCGGCGACGCGGTCCTGACGACACCGGCGCTCATGGCCATCCGGAAGGGCTTCCCGCGGGCGAAAATCGCCCTGCTCGTCAAGCCCGCGATCGCCGAGCTTCTGCACCACCATCCGGCGGTGGACGAGATCGTGCTGTACCGCGACCCGGGGCCGCACGCTGGGCTGGGCGGCAAGCTGACCTTGGCGCGGCTCTTGCGCCGCGGACGGTACGATCTGGCAATCCTGTTCCAGAACGCCTTCGAAGCTGCGGCGATCACGGCGCTGGCCGGCATCCCCAATCGCTACGGGTATGCGACCGATGGACGGTCGTTCCTGCTCACCCATCGGGTCCCGCTGACTCCGAAGATCCGGCGCAGGCATCAGGTGCACTACTATCTGGAGTTGCTCCGGCCGTTGGGGATTCCGGTCGAGCCGGA
>JAXIOW010000010.1:0-29304 GCA_045403215.1 Nitrospirales bacterium
ACCTTCCACCAGACGCTCGGCACCCTCTATCAGAACGTGGGGCGGGTCACGGCCTTGGCCACGAAGCTGGCCGATACGCTCGGCGACCTCGACACGGTCGAGCATTGCCGGCAGGCCGCCAAGCTCTGCAAGGCCGATCTCTTGACCGGCATGGTCGGGGAGTTTCCGACGTTGCAGGGCATTATGGGCCGCGAGTACGCCCGCCATGACGGGGAGTCGAAGGAAGTGGCCGACGCGATCGCCGAGCATTACCGGCCGCGCTTTGCCGAGGATGCTATTCCAGCGAGCCTTGCCGGAAAAATCCTCTCGCTCGCCGACCGCTTCGACACTGTTGCGGCGTTCTTTTCAGTGGGACTGGTGCCGTCTGGATCGCAGGACCCGTTCGCCCTTCGGCGCCATGCCTATGCCGTCATTCGCATCCTGGTCGAGGGCCAGCTCTCGTTGGGGCTCAACGCGACGATTCAGGACGCCGTCCGGCTGTTAAAGGAGCAGGGGGTTCCGGTGGAGGACAAGGCGGCCGGCGAGCTGCAACGCTTTTTCAGTGAGCGGCTGCGGTATTATGCTCAGGAGGTCGCCAAGCTGCGCGGCGATCTGGTCGAGGCGGTGCTGGCTCGGTGGCAGGCCGGGGCGTTTGACCCGCGGGACATATTGGTCCGAAGTCAGGTCCTGCAGGCCTTCGCGGCCAGGCCGGAGTTCGAGGCGCTCGTGATCGCCTTCACGCGCGCAGAAAACATCACGAAAGCCCAGGCCGGGGACAAGATTGACGTCGGGTTGCTGAAGGAAGTGGTTGAAAAGAGCTTGTACGCAGCCGTGTGCGCGGCGGAAGATGTGGTCCCTGAACTTATAAAGGATGCGAAGTACGAGGATGCCCTCAGGGCGTTGGTGGCCCTCAAGGCCCCCATCGATGCGTTCTTTAATGGGGTGATGGTCATGGTCGGCGACGAGACGCTCCGCCACAACCGCCTGGCCTTGCTGGTCTGCGTGCGGAACCTCTTCCGCCAGTACGCCGACTTTTCCAAGGTCAACGTCGAGCAGAAATGATACCTGTATTTAGGGTAGTTATATTTGAATAGCTCAACCATGCATTTAGGTATTCTACGAGGGACGCGTGGCCACTAAGAAATACGTCTATTTCTTTGGCAACGGGAAAGCCGAGGGGCAAGGGGGCATGAAGGACCTGCTGGGCGGCAAGGGCGCCGGCCTGGCGGAGATGACCAATCTGGGCATCCCGGTCCCTGCCGGGTTCACCATCAGCACCGAAGCCTGCGTCGCGTTCTTCAAGAACAAGAAAAAACATCCTCCGGGGCTCTGGGAAGAGGTCTTCCGGTACATGAAGCGGCTTGAAGCGGCCATGGGGGCGAAGTTCGGCGATCCGGCGAACCCCTTGCTGGTTTCGGTGCGATCGGGCGCGCGGGCCTCCATGCCCGGCATGATGGACACCGTGCTCAATCTGGGGCTCAACGACCGGACGGTCCAGGGGCTGATTCGCAAGACGAACAACGAGCGGTTTGCCTATGACGCCTACCGGCGGTTCATCGCGATGTTCTCGACGGTCGTGATGGACCTTAAGCGCGAGCGGTTCGAAGAGGTCCTGAAAGAGAAGAAAGCCGAGACGGGTGCGGTTCATGACACCGATCTGACGGCTGCGGTGTTGAAGGACCTGGTCGCACGCTACAAGCGGATCGTCCAGGAGGAGACCGGGCGCGAGTTCCCGGACGATCCGTACGAGCAGCTCAAGATGGGGATCAACGCTGTCTTCAATTCCTGGTACGGGGCGCGCGCGGTCACCTACCGGCGGCTCTATGACATTCCGGACACTTGGGGCACGGCGGTGAACGTAGTCGCGATGGTGTCCGGCAACATGGGGGAGACCAGCGGGACCGGTGTGGCGTTCACGCGGGACCCCGCCACGGGGCTCCCGAACTTTTTCGGCGAGTGCCTGCTGAACGCCCAGGGAGAGGACGTGGTCGCCGGCATCCGCACGCCGCTCCCCGTCCAGGCCCTGGCCAAGCCCCTCCCGCAGGCCTATCAGGACCTCATGAAGACCTATAAGAAACTCGAGCGCCATTATCGCGACATGCTCGACCTGGAGTTCACGATTCAGGAAGGCAAGCTCTACATGCTCCAGACCCGGGTCGGCAAGCGCACGGGGATTGCGGCCGTCCGGATCGCGGTGGATCTGGTCCAGGAGGGCGTGATCACCAGGCGCGAGGCAGTGATGCGCGTCGGGCCGGAGCAGCTCGCCCAGTACCTCTATCCCATCTTTGATCCGAAACAAGAAGGCAAGCACCAGCCGGTTGGCAATGGCCTGCCCGCCGGGCCGGGCGCCGCGGCCGGCAAGATTGCGCTCACGCCGGAGCGGGCAGTGGAGATGAAGGAGCGGGGTGAGCGCGCGATCCTCGTCCGTCGCGAGACCAGCCCGGACGACATCCATGGCATGAGTGCGTCCGTCGGTTTTCTCACGGCCAAGGGAGGCATGACGTCCCACGCGGCCGTGGTGGCGCGCCAGATGGGCAAGGTGTGCGTCGCGGGTTGCGAAGCGCTGGACGTGAGAGACAATGGGACCATCCGCTTCGGGTCGTTCACGCTCAAGGAGGGCGACGCGCTCTCCATCAACGGCTTCACGGGCGCCGTGTACGCGGGCGAGATTCCGGTCGTCGAATCCGAGATCATCCAGGTCATCCAGGGGCATCTCAAGCCGGAGGAGTCCGAGAAGTACCGGTACTTTTCCACCTTGCTGAAATGGGCCGACGAGTTCCGGACGCTCGGCGTGCGGGCCAATGCGGATATCCCGGAGCAGGCGATCATTGCGCGCGGCTTCGGCGCGGCAGGCATCGGTCTCTGCCGGACCGAGCACATGTTCTTCGCGGAGGACCGCATCCCGATCATGCAGCAGATGATCCTGGCGAAGACCCGTGAGGACCGTGAGCGCGAGCTGGCCAAGCTCCTGCCGCTGCAGAAGAGCGATTTCATCGGGCTCTACCGCGCGATGAAGGGCTATCCGGTGACCATCCGCTTGCTGGACCCCCCGCTGCACGAATTCCTGCCCAAGCGCGAGGAGCTGATGGTGGAGATCGCGCGCATGGAGCTGAACCGCGCGGACGCGGCCAGCATCGAAGCGAAAAAGAAATTGTTGGCCCGCATCGAGGAACTGCACGAGTTCAACCCGATGCTGGGCCTCCGCGGCTGCCGCCTCGGCATTACGATGCCGGAGATCACTCGGATGCAGGTCCAGGCCATCATGGAGGCAGCCTGCGAGGTCACGCGGGAAGGCATCAGGGTGGTGCCCGAGATCATGATCCCGCTGGTCGGCCTGGCCGCCGAGATGAAGGCCCAGAAGGGACTGGTGAGGGAAGTCGCCGCCGACACCATGCGCCGCTGCCAGACGAAGTTTCCCTATCTGGTCGGGACCATGATCGAGCTCCCGCGCGCGGCCATCACCGCCGACAAGATCGCGCTCGAGGCGGACTTCTTCTCGTTCGGCACGAACGATCTCACCCAGACGACGTTCGGGTTCTCCCGCGACGACGCCGCGAAGTTCACCGACTTTTACATGAACCGCCGTGACCGCTGCCCGCGGTGTCTCAGCCGCGAGGTGGACCAGAAGACCATGCAGTGCCGGGCCTGCGGCCTGCGGCTCAGCGAGACCCCTGAGAATATCCTCGACGCCGACCCCTTCGCCACGCTCGACCAGGAAGGGGTCGGAGGCCTCATGAAGCTGGCGATCGAGCGGGGCCGGAGGACAAGGCCGGATATCAAACTAGGGATCTGCGGCGAGCATGGAGGCGATCCGGCGTCCATAGTCTTCTGTCATTCCCTCGGCCTCGACTATGTCAGTTGCTCGCCGTACCGGGTGGCGATCGCGCGGCTCGCCGCGGCACAGGCCGCCATAAAGACCGCAGATGAAGCGAATGCTGGTCGCCACGCTTCGCGGCGTCCGGTACGACGTGCACGGACGGCGACCCACCGACGGACCCGTCACTAGCTCCCCTTTGCCTGAGACCAATCGAGATTCCGAAGAGCGATTCATGGCGCAGGCCCTCGCACTGGCCTGGCGCGGCGCGGGCCAGACCAGCCCGAATCCGCCGGTGGGTGCGGTCGTCGTGCGCCGAGGCCGTGTCGTTGGTGCAGGGTATCACCAGCGCGCCGGTGGGCCCCATGCCGAGGTGGTAGCCCTGCGTCAGGCCGGCCGGCAGGCCCACGGCGCGACGCTGTATATCACGCTGGAGCCTTGCTGTCACCTGAACAAGCGCACGCCGCCGTGTGTTCCACTTATCATTGCGAGCGGCATTGAACGGGTGGTGGCGGCCGCGCGCGATCCGAATCCCCGGGTCAGTGGCCGTGGGTTCGCCGCGTTGCGGCAGGCCAAGCTAACAGTCAAAGTAGGCATTGGGGCCGCGGAGGCCGATCGGCTCATCGAGCCGTACCGCGCACTCATCACGACCGGCCAGCCGTTCGTCACCCTGAAGGTCGCGTCCACTCTGGACGGGAAGATTGCCACGGCGCAGGGTGAGTCGCGCTGGATCACCGGCCGTGAAGCGCGGAAGATGGTGCACCGCCCGCGCGCGCGCTCGGATGCGATTCTCGTGGGCATCGGGACCGTCTTGGCGGACGATCCGAGTCTCACGGTCCGAACAGGCCCTCCACGCGGACGGGCTCCGCTACGAGTCGTGCTCGATCCCTCTCTACGCATTCCGATGACTGCGAAGGTGCTCACCGACGGCCAGGCCTCCACGGTGATCGTGACCACCTCATCAGGATCACCAACCAAGCGGGCGACTCTCGAGAAGAAGGGTGCTCACGTCGTGGTGTTGCCGGCGCGACCCGGACGCATCTCGTGGCGCGGCCTGCTGAAAGAATTGGGGCGGCGAGGGATCGCATCGCTCTTGATTGAAGGTGGCGCGGAAGTGAATGCCTCAGCCCTGCGCGAGGGGGTCGTGGACCGGGTGCTCTTCTTCCTGACGCCCAAGATCCTAGGAGGGCGGGACGCGATCAGCGCGGTCGGCGGAGACTCGCCGGCACATCTGCGGGACGCGGTGATCTTGAAAACCATGACAGTCACGCGGGTCGGCCCCGACATCCTCGTCGAAGGCAGGCCACGTTAAAGAGGCCGGGCTTGACACGACCCTTCATCCTGCTGTGCGGCGTCGGGCTCTTCGCCTTCATCAGCTACAACCTCGTCCGAATGCCCGTGCTGTCCCTGTTCGCCCAGTCGCTGGGCGCCAGCCCGGAGGCCATCGGCTTCATCGTGTCCGCCTCCACGGTGACGGGGGTGTTTCTCAAATGGCCGGCGGGGGCGCTCTCGGATTTGTATGACCGCCGCTGGCTCATGCTGCTCGGGCTGCTCGCCTTCGCCATTCCGCCGTTCCTCTATCAGTTCGTCTCCGAGGTAAGGTGGCTGATTGCGCTCCGTTTCGCGCATGGCATGGCGACCGCAGTGTTCGCGCCGATCGCCTTGGCCGTTGTGGCCGATCTATGCCGCGATGCCCGTGGTGCGGCCTACGGATCCTACACCGCGGCGACCCAGGCCGGCGCGATGCTGGGGCCGCTGCTGGGCGGATGGCTGGTGGTCTCCGCCGGCTTTCCGGCCGCATTCGTCACAGCCGGTGTCATGGGAGCGATTGCCGTCCTGTTCTTTCTCCTCATGAAGCTGCCGCCGAAAATTCCACGGGTCGCATCCGGCGCTGGCCCGGCGGCCGTGCTTTCCGACATGGCCCGCGGGGCGAGAACCGTGCTGGGGAATGCTCGAGTCGTGATCACGAGCGCCACCGACGGCGCGCGCCAGGTGGCGAACGGCGCGCTGATGGCCTTCCTGCCGATCTACGTGATCGGCATCGGGCTGGACGCGGCGCAGGCCGGGGTGTTGTTCGGGGTCCAGAGCGTGACCTCGTTCGTGTCCCGTCCCACGATGGGCTGGGCGTCCGACCGGATCGGCCGGCGCCCGCTGATCCTGCTGGGACTGGTGGTCTGCGCCGGGTCGCTGGCGGCGATCCCGTTCACCACGCCGTTTGCGGGGCTGATGGCGCTCTCCGCCCTCTTCGGCTTTGGCGAAGCGATCGTGAACGCGGCGGCCGCGGCGCTCGTCGCCGATCTGTCGGAGCTCAAGACGCTGGGGTCGGCGATGGGCATGCAGGGGACGATCATGGACATCGGTCATGCCTCGGGACCGATCCTGTCGGGTGTGCTGATCGGCGCACTGGGTTTCCAACTGGCGTTTCCGATCATCGCCGGATTGGTCCTGGTAGCGGCGGGCGTGTTCCGCGCCTCGGTTGGGGTGGAACATCCAGTCGGGTCGGCTTCTTGACGGGGTGGGCGGACCGTACTAGGCTCTCTCAAAAGGGGAGAATGAGGCGGGATGTTTACCGGCATCATTGAGGAGATGGGGGTCGTCAAGGAGGTCATCATGACGCGGCAGGGGAGCCGCGTCTCGATCCTGGCTAAGACTGTCCTCGAGGGCCTGAAGGTCGGGGACAGCGTGACGGTGAACGGCGTGTGCCTGACCGTGGTCGGATTCGACCGCACGGAGTTGAAAGCCGACATCTCACCCGAGACGGTGAAGGTCACGACGATGGGCTTGCTGAAAGCCGGCGATCCGGTCAACCTCGAGCGGGCCATGCGACTGGGGGACCGCCTCGGCGGGCACCTCGTGACCGGCCATGTGGATGCGATCGGGACCATCCGTGCCCGCGTCCAGGAGGCGGATGCGCTCCGGCTCATGATCGAAGCGCCCCGCGAGGTCCTGCGCTATTGCGTGCCGAAAGGGTCGATCACGGTCGACGGGATCAGCCTGACCCTCAACGAGGTGACCGATCGGGGATTCCGTGTCACCATCATTCCGCACACGGCGCAGGTCACGACGCTCGGGGTCAAGCTCGTGGGCGACGCCATGAACCTGGAAGCCGATCTCATCGGCAAGTACGTCGAGCGACTTTTCCCCGGCCGCGAGCGTGGAGGCCAGCCCGACATCACGATCGACAAGGATTATCTACAGAAGCGCGGGCTGATCTGACGCCATTGCCAGTGATTTTTTCGCCATGATAAGATGCGGGCTACAGAGAGGGAGGAACGGCACATGAAACACCTCAACCGTCTCGTGCTGGCAAGCCTGATGGTCGGAGTGCTGGCGGTCGTTGCCCAGGCGAAGGGTTTCTTTAAGGTCGGCGATCCGGCCCCGAACTTTTCACTGGAGACCATTGATGGCCAGACGGTCAGCCTGGCCCAATATAAAGGTAAGGTGGTCGTGCTCGGCCTCTTCCACATCTGCGAGCCGTGCCTGATCCAGGGGACCGAGTTGCAGAAGGTCCACGAGGCGTATCAGGGTAAGAACGTCCAGGTCCTGGGCGTGAATTCGGCCGGCAACTCGAAGGAGAAAGTGAAGGAGTTTTTAAAGGAGTTTCCTGTTAAGATTTCCTATCCCTACATGATTGATCCCAAGAAGGAGACCGATCGGCTCTATGGCGGTGGGCGGTTCATCCCCAACGTCTACATCATCGATCGGGACGGGACGATCCGCTGGCAGCGGGTAGGAACGATGGAGATCGGCGCCACGGAGGTGATCAAAGCCGAAGTGGACAAGCTGCTGGCCGCAGGCAAGCCCGGAGGCGCGCTCTGATGGAAGAAGAGTTCGCTGGCGGGAAAGAGAAGTTCGTGCAACTGGTCAAGAGCATTGACCCGTCGGTGGAGATCGTCATTCCCGTGACGCCGAGCCGGGGCATGTTTCTGATCTCCCTGACCAAGGGTGGTCAGCGCAAGTTCATGACAGTCAGCGAGGAAGACATTCTCGATCTCCCGGAGGACGCCGACATCCTGAAGAAGGTCACCAGCGAGATACACAGCACCATCACTGCGCTGTGAGGAATCCTCATGAAGACCATCGCGCCCGGCATCCAGCAATGGGCTTTCTTCTCCCAGGAGAAGCAGCTCGACTTTAACGGACTGCTCCTCACCGTCAACGACCATTGTATCCTTGTGGACCCGCCGCCGATGGAGCCCGCCGACCGCACGGCGATCCTCGATGGACACGCGGTGGACTACATCCTGCTGACGAACCGTGATCATGTCCGAGAAGCCGAGGCCTGCCGGCGCGACTTCAAGGCGAAAGTCTATGCGCCCGAGGCCGATGCGCCTTTGATGGAGATTCCCGTCGATAAGACGTACAGCGACGGTGAGCTGCTGCCGGGCGGGCTCTGGGGCATTCACCTGAAGGACATGAAATCGCCCGGCGAATCGGCGCTGTTCCTCGACATGGGCAAAGGCTACCTGATCTTCGGCGACGCGCTCATCGGTAAACCGGCCGGTCAGCTCAATCTGCTGCCGGCCGACAGGTTCGCCGACGTGAACAAGGCCAAGGAATCCCTCGCGCGGCTGCTCAAGTACAATTTCGATACGGTCCTGGTCGGAGACGGGACCTCGATCCTCACGGGAGCGAAGGAGGCGGTGCGGCGGGCGATCGAGTCCTGACGCGGACATCGCACCGGGAGCCCATGCCCACCTCTTCATCCGACCGGCTCAATCAGATCGGCAACGAATACTTCGGGCGCGGCCTCTATACGGAAGCGTACGACTCCTATCAACAGGCCTTGGCCTGCGACAGGCAGTCCGGCGACCGGCGCGCGCTGGTGGCCACACTGGGCAACTTGGGCAACGTCTGCGCGGTCAGCGGCCGGCGGGAGCAGGCGCAGCAGTACTATCAGGAAGTGCTCGAGCTGCAGAAGATCCTCGGCGATGAGCGAGGCATCGGTACCACGCTGGCGAATCTGGGCAACCTGCGCACCGACGCCGGCGAATGGGAGCGGGCGCGGGCCTATTATCTCGAGGCGTTTGACCTGCTGATCCGGGCGGGGGACGACGCGGCCCTCGCGGTGCTGTATTCCAACCTTGGTCTGGTGGCCCGCGAGACAGGGGAGTACGAGCAGGCGCTTGCGCACTACGAGCGCTCGCTCACGCTGATGCACCGGCTCGGCAATCACGCCGGCGTGGCGGACGCCTACCGGATGATCGGCAAGACCTATGTGCTGCGCAAGCGGTACGATGACGCGGCCGCGTGCGCGCTGACCAGTCTCGGAATCAGCCGTCGTCTGCGTGATGAGCTGCGCGTGGCCGGGGCCTACTACCTGCTCGCCGGGATCAGAGAGGACGAAGGGAAAATCGCCGAAGCGGCCGAGCTACTGGAGCGTGTGGTGGCCACCGATCGCACGTATCAATTGCCCAAACTCGAGGAGAACGCGCGCCGGCTGGAGGCGCTGCGGGAGCGCGCCGGACGGCACGCCAGCCAGGCATGAGCAGCGTCATCACATGAGCCTGCCCAAGGTGGAGGCAAGACGCTATCTGCGGGAGACGCGCCGGTCGCTGATCGTGGCCGCCTGCGTGGCCGCGCTGGTGATCATGGCAGGGGTCCAGTATCTCTCGACGCGCGAGCCCGATGCGGGAGTCAGGACGCCGCTTTCTCCCCAAGCCCGCGCCTACCTCCACAACGTCCGGGATCTGGCAGAGAACAGCCTGGCTCAAGTCGAGGGCATGCTGGCCGCCGTTGATCGACGCGAGCGACAGACCGGCGACGTCGCCGACACGCTGGATCACGGAATCCGGCGGCTTCAGACTTGGCAGCGGCAATTTGCAGCGCTGACGCCGCCACAGGCGTTCCAGGACCAGCACCGCGAGATCGACCGGCTTTTGGCGGAATTGACGAGCATGGCCCAGGCCATCAGTTCCTCGCGGATAATTGCGCCGTCACACCCCGTGCGTCACCGCCTGACGGTCGTGCGTGACCGTCTTGAGCAGGTGCTCAAACCAGAATTCCCTTGACTTTGATTTGGTCTCCGCTTTAGATTCAGCGCACACAACGCAGAGATTCGGGCATAGGGAAAAGGGTGCGAAACCCTTGCGGTCCCGCCGCTGTGAGTGGGGACGAACCTCACGATAGGCCACTGGCCGAGGGCGCCAAGGCGTCCGGGCCGGGAAGGCGTGAGCAGTAGGACGAACCACGAGCCAGAAGACCTGCCCGAGTCAAGGCTAACCAACCTCTCCTCGTGGAAAAGGGGTGGTGAGGGTGCAAGCTACATACGATAGTCCGGGTGTAATCCTTAAGGTCCAGCCGACGGCCTTGAGGATTTTTTATTTAGGGGAGTCATGAAGCGCCGGCAGCCGGGCATCCTGACCGGGATGCCGTTCATGGCCAACCTCGCCGACCAGACCTTCGTGGACGATCTGGGCCGGCGGGTGTACCTCTCGAAGGCGCCCCGCCGAATCGTCTCGCTGGCGCCCAGCGTGACCGAGATCCTCTTCGCCGTGGGGCTGAACGCCGAAGTGGTGGGCGTCACGACCTTCTGCGATTATCCCGCGCAGGCCAAGACCAGACCCAAGGTCGGCGCCGCGATTCCCAACCTGGAGGCCATCCTGGGGCTCAAGCCGGATCTCGTGATGGGGACTGACTCCATTCGCCAGGATGTTCTAGCCAAGCTTGAGCAGCTCAAGATTCCAGTGTTCGTGCTGTCCGCTAAGACTCTGGAGGATGTGCTGGGGCATATCAGCACCGTTGGCCGGATGGTGGGACATGAACCGGAGGCGCGGCGGGTCGTCCAGGGCCTGCGGGACAGGCTGGCCGAAATCCGGCGCCGAACCGCCTCGGTCAGGCGGGTCCGCACATTCTATGTCGTAAACACCGACCCCCTTATCAGCGTGGCGCAAGGCAGCTTCATCCATCACATGATTGAAACCGCGGGCGGGGAGAACGTCGTGGGTCGGGCGCAGGCGCCCTATCCCAAAGTGTCGGTGGAGGAGGTGCTCCGGCAGGATCCGGAGGTCATTCTGTTCCCGGTCGGGGCCACGGAGGGCATCCCGGAAGCAGAGCAACAGTTCTGGCGCCGGTGGACGAACCTCTCGGCCGTGGCCCACAACCGGCTGCACCAGATCAGAGGAGAACTGATCAATCGGCCGGGCCCGCGGGTGATCGAAGGGACGGAGCTGATGGCGCGCTACGTCCATCCTAATCTGTTCCCCGCGACCGGAGGCGCAAAAACTCGATGACGACGCCGTCCCACGCCGACATCCAAACAGGGGTGCTCTCGCTGCCGGTGCTGACGGTCAGCCGCTGGAGCCGGGTGATCGCGTTGCTGGTGGCTGTCGCGCTGATTGGTGGCGTGGCCTGCCTCCAATTCGGATCCGAGCGGATCCCGTTGGGCGACGTGGCCCGCATTCTGCTCAGTGGCGGTGAGGAGACCCTGACGGGCGCGTCCGGCGTCAGCCGGAGCGTGATCGTACTGGAAGTGCGACTGCCGAGAGTCCTGTTGGCTTTCCTGGTGGGGGCCAGCTTGGCGGCCGTCGGGGTGGCGCTCCAGGCCCTGCTGCGCAATCCCCTGGCGGATCCATATATCCTGGGCGTTTCCAGCGGGGCCGCCCTGGGCGCTGTCCTGGCCCTGCAGATGGGGATCGGTTGGGCGTTTGCGGGCTTCTCCGCGCTCCACCTGTTCGCGTTCCTCGGTGCCGGGGCCACGATCGTCACCATTTATCGGGTGGTCGTGGCGGAGGGGCGGGTGCCCGTCCATACGCTTTTGCTGGCGGGTGTGATTATCAACGCGATCATCTCCGCGCTGATCTTGTTCATCACCAGCGTGTCCGACTCGACGAGCGCCTTCCGGATGTTCTTCTGGCTCATGGGCAACCTGACCACGTTGGGCTACGCAGGGCTGGGGGCGTTGGCCGTGTTGGTGGCCGTGGGGATCGGGATGCTGTGCGGGCAGGCGCGGAATCTCAATCTGTTGGCGCTGGGCGAGGAGGCGGCGCGCGGGTTGGGGTTGGCGGTCGAGCGTGTGAAGCTCCTGGTCTTCCTGACCACTGCCTTGGTGACGGGCGCCGTAGTGGCCGTCAGCGGCCTGATCGGATTTGTCGGGATGGTCGTGCCCCACGCGATGCGCATGATGCTGGGCGCCGATCACCGGCTCCTCTTGCCGGCGGCCGCTTTGTTCGGCGGCGTGTTCCTGATGGTGGCCGACACGGTCGCCCGCAGCCTGCTGGCTCCCACAGAATTGCCGGTGGGGGTGATCACGGCGTTGTGCGGAGGCCCGTTTTTCATCTACCTGCTGATCCGACACCGCGGCGCGCAGATGCTGTAACGCCTATGGGCCTGTGTTACCAGCTGGTTGAGGTCTCGTTCCGGTACGCCCGGGACTGGGTGCTCCGCGACTTCTCGTTGGAGGTGGCCGAGGGGGAATTCCTGGGCCTCATCGGACCGAACGGGGCGGGCAAGTCCTCGCTCTTGAAGTTGATGGCGGGACTCCTCCGTCCCAATCAGGGAGCCGTGTGGCTCCACGGGGAAAACTTGGCGAGCCTGTTGCCGCGGCAGATTGCCCGCCATGTGGCGGTGGTGCCGCAGGAGAGTCAAGTCTTGTTCCCGTTCACTGTGGCTGAACTGGTCCTCATGGGGCGGTTTACTCACCAGGAGGGGTGGGGGTGGGATTCTCAGGCCGATCTCCAGATC
Organism: Nitrospirales bacterium; assembly: GCA_045403215.1. Lineage (GTDB taxonomy): Bacteria > Nitrospirota > Nitrospiria > Nitrospirales > NS-4 > NS-12. Next base: position 12,476 of record JAXIOW010000010.1, read on the forward strand.
GCCCGCCACGCAATGCAGGCCATGGACATTCTGCCGGTGGCGACCCGGACCTTCCGGGAGCTGTCGGGCGGGGAGCGCCAGCGGGCCATCATTGCGAGGGCCCTGGCCCAGCAGGCCGGCATCTTGCTGTTGGACGAACCGACCGCCTTTCTCGACATCAACCACCAGCTAGACATCTATGCCCTGCTCCAGGACCTCAACCGGAATCAGGGCGTGACGGTCGTGGTCGTGTCGCATGATTTGAATCTCGCCAGTCAGCACTGCGACCGGCTGGTGCTGCTGCACGCAGGACGGGTCTATCGAGCCGGCGCGCCTGAACAGGTGGTGACGCCCGAGCATATTCGCACGGTGTACGGCTGTGACGTCATCATTGACCGCCACCCCGAAGCCGGGACCCCGCGGGTCACGCTTCCGCAGGTGGGGCCACGTGCATCGTTAAACGTTAAACGGGTGGCTAATAAACGTTTAACGAATAACGTTTAACGAATAACGATTTCACTCGGCCGGCACGTATCCACCGGCTGAGTTGGATCGCTCAACAGGATACAGGGATAACCAGGTCTGAAAGGAGGAAGGTTCAGCCACTAGGGCGACAAAGTCAGGGGAAGATGGTGCGAAGCCATCACGGTGCCGCCACTGTAAGCGGTGAGTGACCCTACCGACGAGCCACTGTGCGCGTCTGGCGCATGGGAAGGCGTAGGGGAACGAGGATCCGCAAGTCAGGAAACCCGCTTGTCGGCCATCACGAACTAGCCCTTCGAGCCAAAGGGAGGTGTCGTCATGTCCAAGTTGCTTGCGGTTTTCTATTTTTTGTTTCTCATCCCGTTTCTTCTTCAACCACAATCCATCCAAGCGGCAGAGCCCGCTCCTGAGGCTCTACCAGAAGTGGTCGTTTCCAGTACTCGACTACCGGGCGATCCGGTAGACCCGCGCACCTTGCCCGCAAAAGTAACCGTCATCACCTCTGAAGACATTGCCCGTTCAGGAGCCAAGACCCTCCAGGAAGCGATTCAATGGTCCACAGGCATTGTCATGTTTGATGAGGTCGGCAACGCCTTCGAACAACGGGTCGATCTGCGCGGCTTTAACAATCAGCCAGTGTCTGGCACAAGTGTGTTTGTGGAAGGGGTGAGGGTGAACGAGCCTGATTTTAATGGCGTCAACTATTATCTGATTCCTGTTGAGGCAATTGAAAGAATCGAAATCATCCCTGGCGCATCGGCGGTCTATGGCAAAAATGCCCTGGGCGGCGTCATCAATATTATTACGAAGCGGGGCAAGGACAGCCGTTACACAAATGCGGAGACGCTGTTTGGAAGCTTTCATCGAGAGCGGTACACGATCAATACAGCCGGGCCGCTCGGAAAGCTGGATTACTTTGCGAATTTCAGTCGGGAGATCGAGGGCGGCTTCCGCGACGAGTCCGATGCCCGCATCTCACGGGGTTTGGGAAAATTAGGATTTCGGCCGACCGACAGTACCGATTTATCGGTCTCCTACAATTATGTCAGAAGCCGTTTATTGCAAGCCGGCTCGTTACCGCTGAGCCAGGCGGCGATAGATCCGAAACGGAACTTTACCCCAGGTGATTTTAATCTCTCCGAGCAGAATTTTGTGACCCTCTCCGGACGCCAACAACTGTCGCTTGGATTGTCGCTCACCGGGAATCTCTTTCACCGGCACTTGGCGCAGGAGCTTTTTACGGTGGGGCAAACGAGCAGGAGCGATATTCAAAACAAAATAGAGGCCCGAGGCGGGACGGTCCAGTTCGGACATGAAGCCGCGCCGTTCGAACACAAGAACGTCTTCGCCGGAGGCGCGGAATTCACCCGCAATGACGTCGGTAGCCGATCGTTGTCAACATTCACTGGCCTAGGCTCATTTTCAGGCTCGACGACTACCGGTGAGGACATTTTCGCTCTGTTCGCACAGGACACCTTCTCCCTCACTTCTGAGCTCATTCTCACCGCCGGAGTCCGATATGATCACGACCAATTCAATTTCTCGGACAATTTCGACCCTACAAACAATGGAAGCAAGCGGTATAACAGAACCAGTCCGAGAGCGGGCCTGTCTTATCTGGTGACGCCGAACAATAGTCTCTACTTCAATTACAGCGAAGGATTTCGTGTTCCAACGTTTCTTGAATTGTTTGCGCTGGGCCCCTTCGGCTCGAATCCTAACCTGAAGCCCGTTCGCTCGAGGAATTACGAGATCGGATCGAAGAATCGTCTCGGCTCCTCCTATGAGCTAGATGTCACAGTGTTTCAAGCCGATGTGCGGGACGAAATTCTCTTCACCTGCATCCTCTGTGATTTCAGCGCCGGTGACGGCCAGAATCGGAACATCGATAAATCTCGCCGCCGTGGGATCGAAGCGACAATGAAAGCCCGATATGGCAACTACTTCGATGCTGTTGTGAACTACACCTATACGGAGGCGCAAATCTTAACTCCTCTCAGGCTTTCAGCTTCCCGGGTTGTCACCCCCGGTGATACTTTTCCTCTTGTTCCAAAGCACCGGATAGGCGCGACCGGCAATTTTCATCCGATCGCCGGATGGACATTCTCTCTCACAGGTTTATATATGAGCACGCAGTTTTTCCTCAATGATGAGACTAATTCTCAACCGCGCCTACCGGGCTATTTCAGAATGGACGCACGTCTAGCCTACGAAAGATCGGTGCCAGGGGGACTCTTGAGAGCTTTCCTGATGGTGAACAACATCTTAGATCAGAAGTATTCAACGTCAGGCATTATTGCGACCAATGTCCTTACAGGAGGTGGAGCAACAGAAAGATTTGTCGTTCCTGCTCCCGGCATCGCTATTTATGGAGGACTGAGCTATATCTTTAATGCTCTCTAATGATGGAGTGATCGCTTAGGACTGTTTATGCAGCATCCGCGGCTGGTCATTGCAGGCACGCACAGCGGGGTCGGCAAAACCACCGTGACGCTGGCGCTCCTGGCGGCCTTGAAAGCGCGGGGCCGCAAGGTTGGGAGGAAGGAGAACTGAGCGATGCGTATCACCAAAGTCTACACGAGGACGGGGGATGCCGGAAAGACGCGGTTGGCCGGCGGGCAGCAGGTCTGGAAAGACAGCCTACGGGTCGAGGCCTACGGTAGCGTGGATGAGCTGAACGCGCTGGTGGGGGTGGTGCGGGCGTTCAACGCCGATCTGGTCGGGAAGCACGCGTCAGCAGCGCGTCTGGACGATGAGCTTCGCTGGATTCAGAATAAACTGCTGGACGCGGGTGGCATCCTGGCGACGACCCCCGGGCAGGTGTTCAAGAACATGCCCCAGATCACCGCAAAAGATGTCTCCCGGTTGGAACGCATGATTGACACATGCCAGAAGGACTTGGCCCCGCTGAAGGAATTCATCGTGCCGGGAGGAGGGAAAGTGCCTGCTTTGCTCCATCAGGCGCGGACCGTGTGCCGTCGGGCGGAGCGTGAGACCGTGCGGCTTTCGCGGGAAGAGCCTGTCGATGCATCGATCCTAAAGTTTCTGAACCGGCTCAGCGATGCGCTGTTCGTGCTGGCGCGGTGGGTCGCGAAAACCCAAGGGGAACCGGAGTTGCTGTGGGAACGAGACAGCCCGACCGCATGAAGTCGGACGCAACCGGAGGCCGCGCAAGATCCCTCGCGGTTCTCGGAACGGGCTCGGACGTGGGCAAGAGCGTCATTGCCGCGGGCCTCTGTCGGTTACTATCCCGGCGAGGAGTGCGGGTGGCTCCCTTCAAGGCACAGAACATGTCGCTGAATTCCTTCGTCGCCGCGGATGGCGGTGAAATTGGACGGGCACAAGCGCTGCAGGCGGAGGCCTGCGGGCTACCACCGCATGTTGACATGAACCCCATCCTGCTCAAACCTGAATCCGATCAGTGCTCGCAGGTCATTGTGCATGGGAACGTCTGGGCCAAATACGACGGGCGCAGCTATTTCGAGCGGACCAAGGAACTCTTTGACATCGTGCGTGCCAGTTATGAAAGGCTGGCCCGCGCCTACAAGGTCGTCGTGATCGAGGGCGCTGGCAGCGCTGCCGAGATGAATCTGCGCGACCGGGATTTGGCCAATTGGGCGATCGCCGAATTCGCCGACGCCGCGGTGGTCCTCGTGGCCGATATCGATCGCGGCGGGGTTTTCGCGCAGGTGATCGGCACCATAAACCTCCTCTCCGCTGCCGAGCGCCGGCGGTTGGTGGGGGTGGTAGTGAACAAGTTCCGCGGTGACCTTGGCCTGTTTGCGGACGGAGTCGCCTTCCTGGAAACCCGTACCGGAGTGCCCGTTTTGGGAGTCCTCCCCTTTCTGCGTGACCTGGAGCTGGATCAGGAGGACAGCGTGGAGCGGGACCGCTATCGCCAGACCCCCTTTACGGCGCAGGCGGTGAATGTGGCAGTGACGCTGGTGCCCCATCTGAGCAACTTCACAGACTTCAACGCGCTGGCTGGCGAATGCGATGTGGCGCTCCGCTACGCGGCCACGCCGTCCGATCTGGCCGGGGCGGACGTCGTGGTGCTGCCGGGCACCAAGAATACGATCGCCGATCTTGAGCATCTGCGGAGCAGGGGGATTGTCGAGGCGCTGACGCATCATGTGGACCGGGGCGGGGAACTCGTGGGGATCTGCGGCGGCTATCAGATGCTGGGGCGGGAGGTATCCGATCCGTATGGTGTCGAAGCTGGCGGGCGGACACCCGGCATGGGGTTCCTGGATGTGGCGACCGAATTGCTGCCTGAGAAGAGGACGACGCAGGTTGAGGCACGTCCTTTGCTCGGGAACGTGGCGCCCGACAATACGGTATCCGGGTACGAAATCCACATGGGCCGCACTCGCCGCGGCTCTGTCCCTCCCGGCTTTTGGATTCTGCACCGTTCTGGCGAGGGACTTTCACAAGGAGAACGGCACGCTGGGGCGGAGGACGAAGCGGCGGACGGAGCGTGTCGCGAAGACGGATTGGTGTGGGGGACGTATATCCACGGTGTCTTTGACCGGCCAGGGTTCCGCCGTCAGTGGTTGAACCGACTGCGTCAGAGAAAAGGGCTGCACCCGTTAGATCGGTCGGTCTCTGAGGCAGTCACGGCACGACTGCGATCTTCGCTGGACCGCTGGGCCGACCATCTGCAAAAGCATTTGCAGGTCGACCGTCTCTTCGCGGCGGTCGGTGTGAGATGAGTGATGAATGACCGCATGACGTGAGGGTCTCGTTATGACAATTGTGTCGAACTGTACCTCGGCATCGTTACTGCCTAGGGACAGAAGTCTGAATTCTGAATGTGGTAGTGAGACAGCGTATAGTTTGCGTCTGAAACTTTTGTCTAACTCGTTGGTGCGGTGGTAGAATTTTCGCCTAAATTTTATGCACGGGGACGGTGCAGCCGGATGGGAGTGATTGCTCCCCGGCGTGCACAAGGCTATCCCCAGCGTATCCCCAGAAATTGTGGACAGACGGCGGTGCAAGAATCGTCTGTCAAGTGACGATGCGCCGCGTCTAGCGATGGATGCGTGAACGGTGTCACGAGATGCTCAAGGCAGGTGCGGCCTCGGAAAACCGGAGTCTCGAAAGCGGGCCTGTGTAAAGGTCCCATGGTGTCCGGGCATGGGAGGACTGCGCAGGGAGCCGAGACGCACAGACGTCACGAACCGTGTCGGCATTCTGGCGGACCGAACTCGTGCGCGGCACCCGCGCACAGGTTTCAAATGCGGGCCGCCATGTTGCGATGAGCCCCACTACAGGATATAGGGGGCGACCGAACCGGACCACCGATTTCTTGGGAAGGTTGGAACCGAGAGCATGCCCAAGATCCTGACCGCGCGACGGCGTGAAGATGAACGAGAACGCGCCCGGTTGTACCTGAAGAGCCGATTGATGCTGCCGACCATCCCGCTTGCGCTGGTCACGCTGTTGGCCGGCTACGGGGATATGGTGCTGATGTGGATCCAAGACGAACTCACCCCCCAGGCCCTGCTGGGAAGCACGATCCTGTTCCTGTTCGGTGCCGTCTGGGGGTGGGGCCATGCCCGGTATGAACGGTACTTGGTGGGAATTTGTCCGGAGTATTTCGCGCGGAAGCAGAAACTGTTGGAGGCCGCCAAGGAGTACAAGCGGGTGAAGCGGGACCTGCCGGCCACTGGGCCACTTCATCCGGGCCGGCGGTTCGTACTGGCGATGTACGTCGTGGGGATCGCGTCCCAGGCCGGGATCAGCCTGTATTATCTCGGCCACGTGGGGGCCTATGCGGCGATCTTTCTCCCCTGGGCAGGCTACTTTAACGCCAAGGTTATTTTCTGGAGGGAGTTGTTTACATCTGGATAGGGCTTCTACTGCCGAACCCGCAGGAACAAGTACCCAGCAAAACACAGGAATAAGATGTTGGCTGTCCAGCCGGCCAGCAGCGGGGGCAGCACGCTGCTCCGTCCCAAGGCCAAGGCGACCGAGTGGGTCGACCAGTACAGGAAACCGACCAGCAGGGTATATCCGACTCCCTTGACCAACCCCGTCCCGCGTGAGCCGGTTTCCATGAGGCTCATGGTGAGTCCGATCAAGGCCATGATCAGGCATACAAAGGGAAAAGCCGTGCGCCCGAACAGATCCGTCGCGTACCGGGCCGGGTTGTACCCGTCTTGTCGGAGCCGCTCGACATAGGCGGCCAGCTCGCGCAGGCTCAACGCGTCGGAGTCGATGCGGATGGTGCGACGGAAATCTTCGGGCTTTTGGTTTAATTGAATGGGGAGGCGGTCGAAGGACTGAGACCGGACACCCTGGTCGCCCTGGAACGTCCGGCTGACGCCGGAGACCAAGACCCAGCCCGCGTTTTCGTACAGCAGTTCCCTCGCGGAGACGACTTCCCGGAGGGCGAAGTCCGGCTCCAGGCGGTACAGGCTGATGCCATAGATGCGTGGCGCGTTGTCATCGGGCAGGTCGCCCCGCATGAACGTTTGATTGCCCAGCCGCACCCAGATCTCATTGGCTTGGAAGACGGCGCGCGGATTGCGTTTTTCGATTTTGATCTCGCGCAGCGCTTCCGCCTGTTGATTTGCGCCCGGGATCACGGCGTCACTGGCCCAGAGCATCAGGAGGCTCAGGACCTGCGCGATGACAAGGAACGGGATGGAGACCCAGTAGAGGCTGATGCCGCTGCTGCGCATCGCGGTGATCTCGTTGTTCCGAGACAGAATCGAGACGGCCAGCAGGGTGGACATCAGAACGGCGAGCGGTGTGATCTGGAAGAGAATGCCGGGGCACTTCAGCGCGAAGTACCAGAGGATATGGCGAAGTTCGGCTTGGTAGCCCACGAACTTCCGGATCTTTTCGACAAAGTCGACGACGAGGTACACGACGGCCAAGCCGCCCAGGCAGGTCGCAAACACCCGGAGGTGCTCGCGCAGGAGATACGACATGAGGAGCGACATCGATTTCCTCGTATGAGCTACGTGCGCATGCGCCGGTGGAACAGCCAGACGATGGCCAGGGCAAAGACAGTATCAGGGAACCAGGCGGCGGCGAAGGGGCTCAGGACGCGGGCCGAAACCCAGAAGTCGCCAAGGACGTTTAGGACATAGAAGAGGACGATGACCAGAATCCCCACGGCGAAGCCACCGGCCCGGCCAGACCGTTTCACGACGATCCCGAGCGGCATCCCGATCAAGCCAAACAGGATCGTGGAGACCGGGAAGGCTAAATTCTTATAGTAGTCTTCCAGGAGCCGGAGGTAGCGAGGATCCTGCCCCTTGGTCTCGGCGATCTTCTGGCGGATTTCGAACAGCGACAGGCGTTCTTCGGGCTCCGGGGCCAGGCTTTCGGTCAGGTCCAGCTTGAATTCGTAGGCGGTGAAGCGGATCGTCTGATACTGGTCGGGGTTCTTCGGATTCACATGGATGGTGCCGTCCTGAAGCGTCAGACCAAGGCGGTTGTGGAGGGGGTCGTTGATGACTGTCCAGTCGCGGGCCACGATGACCCGAGGCTCGCCGCGGGTCCGGGTATCCGAGATAAAGATCCCCGAGGGACCGTCCGGTAAGCCGCGCTCGCCGATGTACATGACCACCTTGTTCGTCGGGGTGTTGAAGACCCCTTCATCGAGTGCCAGAGACACTTGGTCGCGCAACATGACCAGCGCCATCTTCTTGAAGGACTGGCCCGTCCAGGGCTGGGCGAATTGGGCCAGCGTGAGGGTCATCAGGAAAACCGCGAACGAAAACAGCAAGACGGAGGGAAGGAGGCGCCACGCGCTGACTCCCGTCGCGTGCAATGCGGTGAGTTCCCGGTCCGAGGACAGCCGGCTGAACGCGCTGATGGACGCGATCAGACAGCCCATCGGCAGGGTCAAGACGAAGAAGGACGGCAGCAGCAGGACAAAGGTCTTCAGCAGGGGCAGGAGCCCTACGCCTTTGTTGATCAGAAGCTCGACAAGCCGGAGGATCTCCCGCGTCATCAGGATGAACGTCAGCGCGCCGAGGCTCTGCGCAAACGGCACGCCGAGCTCTTGCAGGATGTACCGGTCGATCGTCCGCACGCGAAAACAGCGCTCCCGGCGACACTTATACTGGAAGGCTCGGGGCAAAGCAAATTGCGGCGACGCCCCACTTGACACTCGTGAGGGGCTGTGATAGATGCACACCCGCAAATTGTCCCGCTGATTCGTAGGGAGCTTTCTCAGGTATGGAGGCCTGGCACGGTGGATCTTCCGTGGGGCTGGGGTGACGAAAGGAGGGCGGTGTGAAGAGCAAAGGCACTGTCAAGTGGTTCAATGATCGCAAGGGGTTCGGGTTTATTCGCATGGAAAGCGGACAGGACGTCTTTGTCCATTATTCAGCCCTACAGGGGGAAGGGTTCAAGAGCCTCAAGGAAGGCGAAAACGTCGAGTTTGAGGTCGTGGAGGGTGCCAAAGGGCCTCAAGCTTCGAACGTCGTGAAGGTCGTTTAGGTCCACGCAGGGTGTGGCGGAGCCACCCTTGCCATAGTATCCGCTCTGCAAGGGCCCATCCCGGGGGTGGGCTCTTGTCGTTTCTGGCCAAGTGCAATTCTTGACGTAATGGACAGAGCCGCTTTAAGGTACACCAGGTTGTTAGCCATGAGGGAGTAACCGTGGCTCCTGATAAGAAGGAAGCGACACTCGAGCGCGCCCGCAAGCTCACGGACTCCGGCCAGTACGCCGAGGCCATCGAAGCTTGGCGCCAACTTCTCGACGATTCCCCCAATGATGCGAATGTGTACAACACCATCGGAGACCTCGCGAGCAAGAGCAACGCCAACGCGGAAGCGATCGACGCCTATAACAAGGCCGCCCGTTTTTTCCTTCAGGAAGGCTTTCACCTGAAAGCCATCGCCGTCTACAAGAAAGTCCTCAAACTCGAGCCGGACCGCGCCGAGATTTACACACTGCTCGGCGACCTGAATGTCGTCCGGGGCCTGATGAACAACGCCGTTGCCGACTACTTGTCGAGCGCCAAGCTTTTCCTGAAAGCCGGGAAGACCATGAACGCGCTGACGCTCTTTCGCAAGATTGCCAAGGTCGATCCCCAGAATATGGATGTGCGTCTGCGTGTGGCGGAGCTCTGCCTGAAGGAGAAGCTCAAGGACGTGGCCATCGAGGAGTTCCTGTGCGTCGGCAAGGAATATCAGCGTCAAGGCCGTGCGAATGAGGCCCGCACGCTCTATGCAAAGATTCTCGGGCTCGTGCCGGGCCATGCGGAGGCCCGCCGGCGATTGGACACTCCCTATCAGCCTGCGTTGGGAGAGCCGAAGCCCGCTGCACCGGAGCTCGGTGAGATGACCGTCGCCGATGTGGTGCAGGAGGAAACAGTGGAGGGGGGCATCGAATTGAGCCTCCCGGAGTCAACGCTGTCGGCACCCTTACAGCCCGCGCCTGGCGCTGAGGGAGCACCAGGCTCCCTGACGGAGGCCCGCCGCTTGCTTGTGAATGGCGACCTCGCTGAAGCCGAGCGAATGGTCCGGACCCTCCTGCTTGAAGATTCGGATCAACCCGAGTACCTGGCGATCCTGGGGCTCGTCTATTTGAAGAAGGGCCAAGTCTCCCCTGCCTACGACATCTTGTACCCCATCGCTAAGGCTTGGCTCACCAAAGGCCGGCCTGACGAGGCGTCCGAGCTGATCGATGCCTATCTCATGGCGGAACCTGACGACAGCGATTTTCTCCAACTCAAGGTTCGAGTGACTCAGGTACCGGCCGTGGAGAAGACCGAAAGGCCAAGCCCGAAAGTGCAACTGGCGGAGATGAAGAAGCCGCCCGTCCTCAAAGTGGGGCCGGTGGCGGCTTTGGCTGAAAAGGCCGTGCCACCTGCTGTGGCAGGGATGTCAGCCGGAGGCCGCGAGCCGGACGTCGAAGCTCTCTTCCAGGAGTTCCGCAAAGGGGGCAAGGCGCAAGCGGGCGACGACGAGTATAAGACGCATTATGATCTGGGTGTTGCCTACAAGGAAATGGGCCTCCTGGCCGAAGCCATCGAAGAGTTCAAGCAGGCCGCCCGCGGGCCGACGCGGTTCGTCGATGCGTGTGCCATGATTGCGGCGTGCTACAAAGCCCAGCGGTTCACCAAAACGGCGATCGCGTTGCTGGAGCGCGCCTTGGCCGATCCCTGGTGCGTGGGGCGGGGGGGGCCCTACGTCAAGTACGATCTCGCCGTCCTGTACGAGGAGGAGGGTTTTACCGACAAGGCCGCCCGCCTCTTTGCGGTTATCCCTTCCATTTTTGACGCCCAGGACCGTCTCGTTCGGCTCCTCGGCGGGCCTCTGCCTGCTGGGCAGTCCCCTGCCCAGACCAAGCGTCCAGTCTCGTATCTATAAGCCTCCACGGGCCGCGCTGGCTTCCTTGACTTCATCGAGAAACGGGTGCTAGAGTCTGTGCCATGACGCTGCGTGACGGCGACTGGCATCCACGTGTCCGGTTCGCGCTGACCGTCGATGGTTCCGCGCAGCCGGGCGGGGGAACGACGGCGGAGCAATCTAACCTGCCGCGGGCGCCGCACAACGTCACGGTCAAGATCGGGGATGGCAAGCTGACACTCGAGTGGGAGCCCGTTCCCGGCGTCCTCTTCTACAACATCTACTACAAGACCACCCGCGGCGTAACCAAGGAAGGCAAGGAATTCGACCGCTTCCGGTACGATGCCGTCGGCATGGAACGGTTCAAGACCAAGATCGGGGTGACCAAGGAGAACGGAACCCTGATCGACACGGCCGCGCCGCCGTACCTCCATACCGACCTGGCGAACGGCATGTGCTACCACTATGTCGTCACGGCGGTCACGAAGAATGGGGAGAGCCCGGAATCCGAAGAGGTCATGGGTGTCCCGGCCCCGTACGTGTGCGCCATGCACTTCGGGACCGAAGGTTATGATGACGGGGAGTTCAAGTCGCCCACCGGGATCGCGATGGACCGGGAGGGCAATATCTACGTGGCCGACACCGACACGCATACCATACAAAAGTTCGACAAAAATGGGAAGTTCCTCATGCGCCTGGGCGACGAGCCGGGCGACACCGAAGGCCAGTTCTATTACCCCCGGGGCCTGGCCTGCACCTCCCAGGGCGACCTGATCATTATTGACGCCAACAACCATCGCATCCAGAAGTTCGACAAGGACGGGAACTTCCTGACCGTCTGGGGCAAGTTCGGCTTCGCCTGGAAGGGCGCCTCGCAGGGGGTCTTCGACAATCCGTGGGGCGTTGGCGTCGACAAGGACGACAACATCTACATCGCCGATACCCTTAATAACCGGGTCCAGAAGTACACGGCCGACGGGGAGCCGATCCTCATGTGGGGCAAAGACGGCGCCTTTGAAGGGGCGTTCTTCTACTGCCGGGACGTCGCCACCGATTTCGCCGGGAACGTCTATGTCACGGATGAGATCAATAACCGCGTCCAGAAGTTTGACAGCCGGGGAAATTTCTTGGCCAAGTGGGGCAAGGAAGGCAATGGCCCGGGGCAGTTTAACGGCCCTTGGGGGATCGCGGTCGACGCGCTGGGCAACGTCTATGTGACGGATACCGGCAACCACCGGACCCAGAAATTCACGAGCAATGGCGCCTTCATCTGCCAGTGGGGCAACCGCGGCAACACCTTGGGCCAGGTGAACTTCCCTTACGGGATCGCGGTCGACCGGGAAGGCTTCGTCTACGTCGTGGATAGCGGCAACGCCCGCGTCCTGAAGTTTGCGCCGGTGGAAGGCACCCAGTCCCCCGCGCAGGTTCCGGCGGAGAAGGGCACGACGGAATTGTCGGCGCCCGCCGAACTGATCGCCAAGGCGGGTGACACCGAAGTGACCCTCAGTTGGATGGACGTGCCAGGCGCGGCGTCCTATAACCTCTACTACCATACCGAACCGAATGTGACGTCCCAGACGGGGACCTGCGTCGAAGGCGTGGCCTCGCCGTACACCCACGTCGGGCTGGCCAACGGCACCACCTACTATTTCGCCCTGACGGCGGTCAGCGTGGAGGGGACGCAGAGCCCTCCGTCTCCTGTCGTCGAGGCGTCGCCGACGATGATCGACCTGGCCGCGCCGCAGAACCCCTACATGATCATCAATCATGGGGCGTTCATGACGAACCTCTCCGACGTGGTCCTGACGATCTCGGCCCACGATGTGGACTCCGGGGTTGCCGGCTACTTCATCTCGGAGGTGCCCAACACGCCGACCGCGTCGATGCCAGGGTGGGTCGACGTGGAGCCGGTCGGCAAGTTCGGCGCCACGGTGCCCGCTACCCTCTCGCCCGGCGACGGCAAAAAGACCGTCTATGTCTGGTTCAAGGACGGGTACGGGAACATCTCCGCCCCGGCGACCAACTCCATCCTGCTCAACACGTCCGGCTATGTCTGCGTGAACGTCTGGGGCAAGGCCGGAAGCGGCGCCCACCTCCTGCACGGCGGGGAGTTCGGCACGCCCTCGTTCGGCCTCGCGTGCGACCAGAACGGCAACGTGTATGTCGTGGACACCGGCAACTGCCGGGTCCAGAAGTTCGACAATGCGGGGAATTTCGTCAACCTCTGGGGTATGTTCGGCACCGCGCCCACGAACTTCCACAACCCCACCGGCATCGCCGTGGACGATAAAGGAGTCGTGTACGTCTGCGACACCAACAACCACCGGGTCCAGCGGTTCGATGCCAAGATGGGCAGCTATATGTCCAAATGGGGGCGGCAAGGCGGCAGCGAGGGGCAGTTCAACGCCCCCTGGGGCGTGGCGGTCGATAACCCCCGGGGCTACGTCTACGTGGTGGACAGCGCCAATTTTCGCGTCCAGAAATTCGACCGCAGCGGCGAGTTCATCATGTCCTGGGGCAGCTTCGGCAACGCGGACGGCCAGTTCTATTTCACCCGCGGCATCGCAGTGGACGAAAACGACGGAGCGGTGTACGTCGTGGACATGGGCAACCATCGGGTCCAGAAGTTTGACACCAGCACGAACTTCCTTCCGCAGCTTCTCGTGAAGTGGGGGACCAAGGGACAGGAGCCCGGCCAGTTCTGGAATCCGTGGGGAATCGCCGTCGATCGGGACGGCTTCGTGTATGTGACGGATACCGGTAACCACCGACTCCAGAAGTTCGATCGGGACGGGAACTTCGAAACGCAGTGGGGCGGGTTCGGCGGCGCGCGCGGGCAGTTCAACTTTCCCTACGGCCTCGCGGTAGACCGGCGAGGCTCGGTCTTCGTGCTCGACAGTTCCAATTTCCGGGTGCAGCAATTCATGACGGCCGACGAAGGGGAGTTGCAACTGCGCGAGCAGGCCGAGGTGGCCGAGTCCGAAGCCTCCGCGTTGGAGGAGAAGAAGACGATCCAACAGGAATCCCCGGGCACGCATCTCTGGTCGACGCCGAAACAATAACGACATGCTGCAACCTTCCTTGCCGGTGGGACTGACCTTCGATGATGTGGCGTTGGTCCCCGCCAAATCCACCGTCTTGCCGGCCGAAACCGACACCCGCACGCTGTTGACCCGCCGCATCACGATCAACGTCCCTGTCGTCAGCGCCGCCATGGACACGGTCACCGAGGCCCGGCTGGCCATCGCGATCGCCCGCGAGGGCGGCATCGGGATCATCCATCGGGTGCTCTCGGCGGCAGACCAGGCAGCTGAAGTGGACAAGGTCAAGAAATCCGAGAGCGGCATGATCCTGAACCCAGTGACCATCTCGCCGGACCACACCATCCGCGACGCGCACAAGATCATGGAGCAGTACCGGATTTCCGGCATTCCGGTGACCAAGAACGGCAAGCTCGTCGGCATCGTGACCAACCGGGACCTGCGCTTTGAAACGCGCATGGATCTCAAGATCTCCCAGGTCATGACCCGAGAGAACCTCATCACGGCGCCGGAAGGCACGACGCTGGATAAGGCCCGGGAGATTCTGCACCAGCATCGTATCGAAAAGCTCCCGGTGGTCAACGACCGCTTCGAGCTCAAGGGGCTGATCACGATCAAGGACATCGCCAAGCGGATCCAGTACCCCGACGCATGCAAGGATGAGCACGGATGCTTGCGCGTGGGCGCGGCGGTTGGAGTCGGGGAGGATGCCGAGCAACGCGTGGCGCTGCTCGTCAAAGCCGGGGTCGACGTGGTCGTAGTGGACACCGCGCACGGCCATAGCCAGGCGGTGCTGGACACCGTGCGTGCGTTGAAGCGCCGCGTTCCCGAGGTGGAGGTCGTGGCCGGCAACGTGGCCACGAAGGAGGCGGTCCGGGATCTGATCGCGGCCGGGGCGGATGCCATCAAGGTTGGCGTCGGGCCGGGCTCCATCTGCACGACGCGGATCGTGGCGGGCGCCGGCGTGCCGCAATTGACCGCCGTGGCGGAGTGCGCGGCGGCGGCTGCCCGCGCGAAGGTGCCGATCATCTCCGACGGCGGGATCAAGTACTCCGGCGATGTGACCAAGGCGATCGCGGCCGGCGCCTCGTCGGTCATGATCGGCGGGCTCTTCGCCGGAACCGAAGAAAGCCCGGGCGAAACGGTCCTCTTTCAAGGCCGGACCTATAAGGTCTACCGGGGAATGGGCTCGCTCGGTGCGATGGAACGCGGCGGGCGGGACCGGTACGCGCAGAAGGATCAACCGGCGCCAAAGCTGGTGCCGGAGGGCATCGAAGGACGCGTCCCGTACCGCGGCACGCTGTCGGGAGTGGTGTACCAACTGGTCGGCGGGTTGCGCGCCGGCATGGGGTACTGTGGTTGCCGCACCATCGCCGAGATGCAGAAGGAGGCCCGCTTCATTCAGATCACCCAAGCCGGTCTGCGGGAAAGCCACGTCCACGACGTGATCATCACCAAGGAAGCCCCCAACTACCGGGTCGAGGTTGAACCCTAACCTTCTTCCAAATGCGATGGGTTCCGCGCACGAGAGAATCCTGGTCCTGGACTTCGGCTCCCAGTACACGCAGCTGATCGCCCGCCGCATCCGCGAAGCCCACGTCTACTCCGAGATCCTGCCGTACAACGTCCCGCTGGCTCGGATCCTGGAACGCCGCCCAGGTGGCCTGATTTTCTCCGGCGGCCCCGCCAGCGTCTACGATCGAAAGGCGCCGAGCGTCCCGGCCCCGCTACTGGATGCGGGGATCCCGATTCTGGGCATCTGCTATGGGATGCAACTGGTGACGCATGTCCTGGGAGGGAAGGTCGCGCGGGCTGCTCATCGCGAGTACGGTCCGGCCCCGCTGCTGGTCGACGACACGACGGACCTGTTCAAGGGGTTGGAGGGGGATCGGGCGCACCCGACCGTCTGGATGTCGCACGGGGACCGGATCGAAGTGATGCCCCTGGGGTTCCGCTCCATCGCGCGTACGTCGAACTCGCCGGTGGCGGCAATGAAGGCGACGTCGTCCGGGCGTCGGATCTACTGCCTCCAGTTCCACCCGGAAGTCGCGCACACCGAGGGTGGGGCGGCGATCCTGAAGAACTTTGTCTATGACATCTGCGGGCTGAAGCCGGATTGGACCATGCGGTCCTTCATGACGGACGCCATTGCGTCTATCCGCGATCAGGTGAGGGCCGGGCGGGTGTTCTGCGCGCTCAGCGGAGGCGTGGATTCGTCGGTGGCCGCGGTGCTGGCCCACCGCGCCGTCGGGGATCAGCTGACCTGCCTGTTCGTCGATCACGGGCTCTTGCGGCAGGGGGAAGCGCAGTTGGTCCGCGAGACCTTCGCCAAGCACTTCAAGATGAAGTTGAAGTTCATTAACGCATCCACTCGATTTGTCGGAGCTCTCGATGGCGTCAGTGATCCTGAGCGCAAGCGGAAGATCATCGGCCGGTTGTTCATCACGGAGTTTGAAGCCTTCGCTCGTAAGGCGGGCGAAACAGACTGGTTGGTCCAGGGGACGCTCTATCCTGACGTGATCGAGAGCGTGAGCTTCAAGGGTCCGTCCGCGACGATCAAGACCCACCACAATGTCGGAGGGCTGCCCTCGCGCATGCGGTTCAAGCTGATCGAGCCCTTGCGGGAACTGTTCAAAGATGAAGTCCGGGAACTGGGGCGGGAGCTGGGGCTGCCCGACGAGATCGTCTGGCGCCCGCCCTTCCCGGGGCCGGGCTTGGCGCTCCGCATCCTCGGGCCGGTCACCAAGGAGCGGCTGGCGACTGTCCGGGCGGCCGACGCCATCGTCGAGCAGGAAATCCGGAAAGCAGGCTATTACCGGAAGGTCTGGCAGGCCTTTGCGGTCCTGCTTCCGGTTAGAACCGTTGGCGTCATGGGCGATCAGCGAACGTACGACCATGTGGTGGCCGTGCGAGCGGTGACCAGCGTGGACGGCATGACGGCCGACTGGGCGCGGCTGCCCGCCGAGGTGCTGGCGGCCATTTCGACGCGGATCATCAATGAAGTGAAGGG
>JAXIOW010000168.1:0-25098 GCA_045403215.1 Nitrospirales bacterium
GCTCCGGGCGCTCGGCGAGATCGCGCCCGAGGCGGACCTCACGACGATCAAGCCGGACGTGAGCTTTCGCGACCAATTGGACATCGACTCCATGGACTTTTTGAATTTCGTGATCGCCGCGCACGAGGCGCTGCACGTCGAAATTCCCGAAGCGGACTACCCGAAGATGGCCACCCTGAACGGGTGCGTGGAGTACTTGGCGTCGCGCGTATGATCCGGCATCCCCCGGCATTTTGGAGTGTCCCCGCCGATGAGTTGCTCAGGCGACTTGGCTCCACGCCGAAGGGTCTGACCTCCGACGAAGCCAGCCGACGACGGGCGCTGTATGGTTTCAATCTGCTGAAGCCCAAGAAGGAATCGCATGTCCTGGCGCTCCTGCTGGCGCAATTCAAAAGTCCGATCATTCTCGTCCTCCTCGCCGCCGCGGGGCTGTCGTTCTTTCTGCGCGATCCCACCGACGCCCTCATCATCCTGACGATCATTTTCGCCAGCGCCCTGCTCGGATTCTGGCAGGAACGGGGGGCTGCTGATGCAGTTGCCAAACTACTCGCCATTGTGCGCATCACGGCGACGGTGTGGCGCGACGGCAATTCCAAGGAGATACCCGTCGAGGAGATCGTCCCTGGTGATGTGATCGCCCTCAAGGCCGGCGACAAGATTCCCGGCGACTGTCTGGTCCTGGAATCCAAAGACCTCTTTGTGGACGAAGCCGCGTTGACGGGGGAGACCTATCCCGTCGAGAAGATCGCCGGAGTGCTGGCGGCCGAGATTCCGCTCGGCCTGCGGACGAACATCCTGTTCATGGGAACTCATGTGATCAGCGGGACTGCAACGGCCCTGGTCGTTCGTACGGGCAGGGATACCGAATTCGGGAAGGTCGCCGAACGTTTGAAATTCAGGCCTCCGGAAACCGAGTTCGAGCGAGGGGTCCGTCGTTTCGGGTATCTCCTCATGGAGGTCACGCTGGCACTGGTCATCGCCATCTTCGCGATCAACATCTCGCTCGCCCGCCCGGTGCTGGAGGCCTTTCTCTTCTCCCTGGCCCTTGCGGTCGGCCTCACGCCGCAACTACTCCCGGCGATCATCAGCATCAACCTAGCCCACGGCGCCAAACGCATGGCGGCCCGTGGGGTGATCGTCAAGCGCCTGGCGTCCATTGAAAACTTCGGCAGCATGAACGTGTTTTGCTCCGATAAGACGGGCACCTTGACCGAGGGGGTCGTGCACGTGCATGCCGCGCTCGATGTGTCGGGCGCCGCCAACGATAAGGTGCTGTTCTATGCGTATCTCAACGCACGCTTCGAGACGGGTTTCATGAACCCGATCGACGAAGCGATCCGCGCCCATCGCCCGTTTGATGTCTCCGGCTATCAAAAGTTGGACGAGGAGCCCTACGATTTCGTTCGCAAGCGCTTGTCCATGTTGTTCTCTTGTGAAGGCTCGCGCCTGATGGTCACGAAAGGGGCGTTGCCGAATGTTCTCGAAGTCTGCACATCGGCTGAAGCTGTCGGGGGAGCGCGCGTGGAAATCGCCACCGTGCGGGATCAGATCCAGGAGCGCGTGCAGGAGTTGAGCGGTCGAGGCTTCCGCACGCTGGGCATCGCGTATCGGGAAGTCGGCGCGGCCTCGCGCATCTCCAAGCACGATGAGATGGGCATGACGTTTCTGGGTTTCCTGGTATTCGCCGATCCGCCCAAGCCGGGCATCGCGGAGACCATCGGCGATCTCAAACGCCTCGGCGTGTCACTCAAGATCATCACCGGCGATAACCGCCTGGTCGCGGCCCATGTGAGCGAGCAGGTAGGGCTGGAGACTCCGCGCGTCTTGACCGGTTCGGATCTCCGCCTGATGAGCGACGAGGCGCTGCTGAATCAGGTGAATGAGGTGCACGTCTTCGCGGAGGTCGAGCCCAATCAGAAAGAGCGCATCATTCTCGCGCTGAAGAAAGCCGGTAACGTCGTGGGGTACGGCGGGGACGGCATCAACGACGCCTCCGCCCTGCATGCTGCCGATGTGGGAATTTCCGTGGACAGCGCTGTGGATGTGGCCAAAGAGGCCGCGGACATCGTGCTGCTGGAGAAGGACCTCAGTGTGCTGGTGCAGGGCGTCCAGGAGGGAAGGACGACCTTCGCCAACACCCTCAAGTACGTCTTCATGGCGACCAGCGCCAATTTCGGCAATATGTTCAGCATGGCCGGGGCGTCCCTCTTCATGCCCTTTCTCCCGCTGCTGCCCAAGCAAATCCTATTGACCAATCTGCTGACCGATATCCCGGAGATGACGATCGCCACCGACAGCGTGGACCGCGAACTGGTTGAGCAGCCACGGCGCTGGGACATCGCCTTCATCCGCAAGTTCATGCTCACGTTCGGGTTCGTGAGCTCGGTGTTCGACTATCTTACTTTCGGGGCGCTCCTGTTTCTTCTCAAGGCATCCACGGAGCAATTCAGGACCGGCTGGTTTCTTGAATCCGTGATCTCCGCCTCGGTCATCGTGCTGGTGATCCGGAGCCGGCGACCCTTCTTCAAGAGCCGGCCCGGGCGGTGGCTGCTGCTGGCCACGCTGCTGATCGGCGGCGTGACGCTCATCATCCCTGAGATCCCGCTGGGACGAGCGTTTGGATTCACCCCGCTGCCGGCCTCCTTCCTGCTGGTCCTGGGAGGCATTGTGGCGCTCTACGTGCTGGCGGCGGAAGTGGTGAAGCAGGCTTTTTACGCGCGCGTGAAATTTTGAGGGCGAATGGGAGGGGACATGCTTGACAATGCGAAGAAACTGCACCTGGCCTTAAAGATTCTGGAAATCCTTCAGGAGGAAGACTTGCCGCTGGCCGACGCGGAGGAGATCCTGCGCCGGACGCTGGCGATGCTCCAGGCCTGTCATGGCGCGAAAGGAGAACCGGGGCGATGACACGGACTCAGTGGATGATTCTCGGCGCGGTGCTGCTTGGCCTTGCGGTATTCGTCTTCATCGTCTTCTTCTGTCCCGGGACGTGTGAGTAGCCGAGTCACCCTAGATTGTCGGCATGTGGCGTTTGGGGACAGCTCCTATTGGTTTGTTATCCCAAAAGTCATCACCAGGTTTCTTTCTCCGCTTCTCCAGCAGAATCCTGCTCCGTAACCTTGCGTTGTTACGTGGTTCTTGAACGTCCTCCCGATCTGCTCCGAGTGGTATCGGGCGTGCTACTTCATGAGCTTGAAGGGTTATCGGTGGTGACGGAGAGAGGAGGGGCTCGATGACAAGTATACGGGCCAGCTTGATAGGAGTCCTGGCGGTGTTCGTGTTCGCGTCTTGGGTGACCGCGCAGGGATGGCCTGGATACCCCATCAACGGACAGAAGGTGTACGCCCAGCACTGCCTAAGCTGCCACGGCGCGGCCGGCGAGGGGAACGGCCCGGAAGGCCAGATTCTGATCGTGTCTCCGGCGAACTTTCAGTCACCCCGGTCGCGGTTAAAGACAGACCTCGAGTTGTTGGTGGCCATCTCGAATGGGGTCGCGTTCAGTCCGATGCATGGATGGAAGGGCCGCTTGACCAACGATGAAATGTGGGATGTGATCAGCTACATCCGCACGCTCGCCCCCT
The DNA here is from genome assembly GCA_045403215.1 of Nitrospirales bacterium. Classification (GTDB taxonomy): domain Bacteria; phylum Nitrospirota; class Nitrospiria; order Nitrospirales; family NS-4; genus NS-12. Next base: position 3,582 of record JAXIOW010000168.1, read on the forward strand.
ACAACCCGAATCCGTAAGCTGTGCACTGCGCAAGGAGGTCGAGGATCCCATGGTTCCTTTAGAGGAGAAGCTTCGCAACAAGCTCCTGACACGGCGCCGCGAATTGTTTCGCTCGGTCGCTCAGATCGAAGACGACCTGCACTGGCTGGAGACGGACGTCGAGAGCGAACTGGTGGAGCGCGGCCAAGACGAGACCTTCATTCGGTTGCTCGCCCGGCTGGATGACCAGGAAAAAGCGGAAATCGAAGAGATCGACCGGGCGCTTGGAAGAATCGCCAACGGGGATTACGGGCGTTGCGAGGTGTGCGATAAGCCCATTCCGCTCGCTCGCTTGGAAGCGTTGCCCGCCACAGCCACCTGCCTCGCCTGCGCCAAGGCCCGCGAGCGCACACTGTAAGCCCGTCCAGGTTCTATCCTTTCTGTTTACCCTGCCACTCGCAATAGACGACAGTAGCTTCGTTGGGAAAATCTAGTTCTTGAAAACCTAATAGAATCCTGTTGTGTATCTTTCGATGTGTGCAGGGACGTTTTGTTATTTGGTTTTCATTGAATTGGTAATTTTTCTGTTCCCCCCTTTATGAATAACCACTAAATCAGAGATATCTACAAAATCAATTCTAGCGAATCACACCTCAAGGGGTTGCACAAAACTGAACATGATTTATCAATATCAAATCAATCAGCGACAACTTCGATTCGACATAGGAAGATCAGGCAGGTGAAGGGGAAAAGTGGGCCGACGCTGAGACAGGGGAGAGAAAGGAGGCAAACAGTGTCACAGAAAGGATTGTTCAAAGGACAAACCGAGGCTACGCCACCGGTTCACCATTCTATGACACAACCGGTGTCATCTTATGATGATCTCAGCGACCGGATTGCGAAGCGGGCCTATGCGCTCTATGCAGAGCGGGGCTACCAGCACGGATATGACCTCGATGATTGGCTGAAGGCAGAAAGAGAGATCCAGGAGCAAATGCGCTCATCCTAATTCTATTTCACACTTCTAAGAGAGCGGAACATGGCTGACCTATCTCCTATGCTGTCTCTAATCAGAATGGTGTGTCCAGTCTGCAATCGTGCAAGGAGGGCCTGTTGGTTATGCGACCGCCAAGGCGTGATTGAGTTTTGGGTTGCGGACGACCAAGTGTCAATGTTTCAGCACGACCTCTGCATCGTGCTTCGCACAGTGCCTGCCCAGGATTTCTTCCGCCAACGGAAAAGCTCAGCTTGAGCAGATAGGAATTAAAGGCGCACGAACTGGTGGCTCGCCAACGGGGATTACGGGCGTTGCGAGGTGTGCGATAAGCCCATTCCGCTCGCTCGCTTGGAAGCGTTGCCCGCCACAGCCACCTGCCTCCCCTGCGTCAAGGCCCGCGAGAGTCAGGCAATCTGAGTGCTAGTAGTCCTGTTAGCGGACGATCAGGACGGGGCATGGCGAACGGTGCAGGACGGCGTGCGACACGCTGCCCAGAACGAAGCGGGTAATGCCCCGGCGGCCATGGGAACCCATGAGGATCAGATCGGGTTTGGCGGCCGTGGCCTCTTCGAGAATCGCGACCGCAGGGGCTCCGACCAGGATGCGTTCTCTCGCGCTGATCTGGAGCGAGCCGAGGTCTGACACCACCTTTTCCACGAAGCTTCGCGCGCCGGCCACGAACCGCTCTATCGCCTCGTCGACTTTCGTGAATCCGGCGGGAAACAACGGTCGGTCGAACGGCAACGCCGTCAGGACCGTGAGCTCGACGGGGTTTCTGAACGGGCGCCTGGCGAGAAACGCCGTCATGGCCGCGGCGTCCTCGGGTCCCTGGACGGCCAGCAAGACGTGCCGCAGCGAGCGCACCGGCCGGTTGACGACCAGGGTGGGACAGAGGGCGTGCGTGACGACACGGTGCGACACGCTCCCCAGCAGGAGCTCTTTGACCGGGCCAAGCCCGCGCGAGCCCAGCACGATCAGATCGGCCTTGTCCTTCTCGGCGACGCTCAGGATGACCTCGGCCGGCGAGCCCTTTTCAATCCGTTTCGTGAGCGGGCCCGTGTCCGTCAGCAGAAGAGAGGAGACCCGCTCGAGCAGGCGCTCCCCGTCCTCTCGCATGCTTTGTTCGATGGTCCGAGAGAGGTCCTCCATGATTGTGGGCTCGCCCCCCAGAGGATAGGCCACTCGCGGGACATTCAGCGCGTGGAGGACGGTCACCTGGTTCGCGTGCGAGAGGTGCTCGATCGCCCGTGCCGCGTAGAGGGACTCGTTCGAGCCGTCGACTGCCACCAGGATGCGCATCGTAGTCTCCTTGCATGCAAGAGAAGGAGCATCGCGCGTGCCAGTTCCGATTCCCCCCGGCAGTTGTGGTGAACCGATTGGACCTGCGCATGATTTCAGCGTTGTTGCGGGACTAGAGGCCTGAATCGATCTGCTGGGCTGATGGCGAGGTCCGGCTCGCAGTCCAGAAATGCGACAGGTTGTCAGGCCAGGGATGAGGACAAAAGCGACACGGTAGGGCGCCTGCGCCTAGACTTCGTAGGTTGTTCCGGGGTCAGGGACGATCACGTCAATCCCAGGGTGCTCGGCCTGGATCGCGGCGGCGAGCGACAGCGATTGCTTCTCCTCGCCATGCACGACGAATACCTTGGCGGGCGCCGGCTTGATCGCGCGGACGTAGGCCAGCAGATCGTTGCGGTCGGCGTGGGCAGACAGGCCGTTGAACCGCACCACCTTGGCCCGTCGGGGGGTGGACACGCCGAAGATTGGCACGGTCTCCCATTCTTCGACCAGCTTCCGGCCCAACGTGTGCTCCGCCTGAAAGCCCGCGATCGCGATGACGTTCGCCTCGTCCTGGATCGCGTGCTTGAGGTGGTGCAGGATGCGGCCTCCTTCGCACATGCCGGACGCGGCGATGATCACGCACGGGCCCTTCATGGTGTTGAGCCGCTGGCTCTCCTGGACCGAAGACACGTAATGGATATAGCGGGCGGCGAACGGGTCGCCTTCGGAGGCGAAGGTCCGGTAGGTTTCTTCATCGAAGCATTCCGGGTGTCTCCGGAAGATCTCGGTGGCCTTGGAGGCCAGCGGGGAGTCGATGTAGATCGGCAGCGGTTCGATTCGCCCCTCCTTGACCAGTTCCTTGATCCGCATCACCAGGTCCTGTGTCCGTCCGACGGCGAAGGCCGGCACGATGATCTTGCTCTGGTGCGCGCGCGCGTGGGCAGCCAGCGCCCCCACCTTGCGCCGCACGGCCTCATTATCCTCGTCGTGGAGACGGTCGCCGTAGGTGGATTCGATGATCAGCACGTCACAGGGTGGAGGGCTCTCGGGATCCCGCAGGATCGGCATCTGCTTGCGGCCAAGGTCGCCGGTGAAGAGGACGGTCGTAGTGCTCCCGCGCGCCGCGACGGTGAGCCGGATGGCTGCCGATCCCAGGATGTGGCCCGCGTCGTGAAACGTGGCCTTCACGCGCGGGCGGACGGTGAAGGGATCGTCATAGCGCGCGCTCTCGAACCGCCGGACGATCGCGCCCACGTCATCCGTGTCGTAATAGGGACGGCGGCACTGCTTCCCCTTGCGGCTCTCCTTCCGATTCACGTACTCGCAGTCGCTTTCCTGGATGTGGGCGGAATCCTCCAGCATCACCTCCGTCAGGTCAACGGTCGCCCGGGTCGCGAATACTTTGCCGCGGAACGCCCGTTGGGCCAGCACAGGGAGCGCGCCCGAATGGTCGATGTGCGCGTGCGAGAGGAGAACCGCTTCGACGGACTTCGGATCGAAGCCGAGGTCGCGGTTGCGGGTGTCCGATTCCTGGCGCCGTCCCTGGAACATGCCGCAGTCCAGGAGGAGACGCGCCCCGCCTGCCTGGATCAGGTGCCGGCTGCCGGTGACCGAGCGAGCCGCGCCGTGGAAGGAGATCTTCATGCCCGCGGCGTCGGCGGGTGATGCGCTGCGATGATGTCCCAGGCCTCCTGGGCGGTCTCCGCGTAGTGGAAGAGTTGAAGGTCCGGCGGGCTGATGAGGCCCTCGTCCACGAGCATGGGCCAGTTGATGAGCCGCTCCCAGTAGGCGCGGCCCATGAGCACTACGATCAAGCCGACCACCTTGCCGGTTTGGAGGAGCGTGAGAGTCTCGAACAATTCATCGAGCGTGCCGAACCCGCCCGGAAAGGCCACCAGCGCCTTGGCGCGCAGCAGGAAGTGCATCTTTCTCAGCGCGAAGTACCGGAACTGAAAGCATAGGGACGGCGTGATGAAGGGATTGGGCCGCTGTTCGTGTGGGAGCGTGATGTTGAAGCCAATGGACTTGGCGCCGACGTCGGCGGCCCCCCGATTGGCCGCCTCCATGATGCCCGGCCCCCCGCCCGTCACGATCACATGCTCGCGATGACCGTCAACCTGGCAGGTTGACGAGACCAGGCGCCCGAACTCGCGGGCCTGATCGTAATAAGGCGACAAGGCAAGCTGCCGCCGCGCGGTCTCGACCGCCCGACGCCTGTCAAGATCAGCCGGCTTCTGGGCAAGCGCGGCTTCAGCGCGCGCCAAGAGCTCGCTTGCCTGTGCGGGCTCGACGAGCCGCGAGCTGCCGAAGACCACGATAGTGGAGCGGATGCCTTCCTCATGCTGGATCAATTCCGGCTTGAGCAATTCGAGTTGCAGGCGAACCGGCCGGAGTTCGTCGCGATTCAGGAAGTCGGTGTCCTGGTCGGCCCGACGATACGAAGGGGACCGAAGGATTCTTTCCACGAGCTCGTCGCTGTCGGGAGGACGCTCGCTCACGGGCGGCATTATAGCCCGAATGATCAAGGAATACCTACCGTGGGAACCGAGCAGAGTGTGGCGTTCTGCATCAACGCGGCGGCGATGCAGTGTGGTCTTTGTCGGCAGCTGGGCTGCACCAGGTGGCGTTATTATTTGATTTGCCTTGCGATATCCCATGGCATGCCGTTTGCCAAACTTTCCTGTAGGCGTGGGCTGGTCACGCCCACTGATAGGGGCGAACCGGAACGATCAATAACTAAGGAGGTGTTGTCATGCAAGCGTTAACCACATGGGATCCGTTCAAGGAGCTGGATGAGATGCAAAGGCGGCTGGCCACGATCTTCGGCCGGGCGCCCGTCCGCAAGGACAGCGAGAGAGAAGAGGCCATGACGGTGGCCGAATGGGCGCCGCTGGTGGACATCACGGAGGACGACAAGGAGTACCTCATCAAGGCCGAGCTGCCCGAGGTCAAGAAAGACGACGTTAAGGTATCGGTCCAGGACGGCGTGCTTACGATCTCGGGCGAGCGGAAGTACGAGAAAGAGGAGAAAGGCAAGAAGTACCACCGGATCGAACGGGCTTATGGGAGCTTCGCCCGGAGCTTCACCCTTCCCGATGATGCCGATGCAGAGAAGGTGGCTGGCGACTTCAAGGACGGGGTGCTGAAAGTCCACGTGCCGAAATCCGAGAAGGCGAAGCCGAAGAAGGTCGAGGTCAAGGTCGGCTGAAAGCGTCGTGAGATGCACATCTCCAAACAGGCACTCGAACGGTACCTCCAGGACCAATGGGGACCGGATGCGACGGTCCGTTCGTTCGGGCGGATCGGGGATGTGCAGTCCCGCCGTGTCCTGAAAGGATTCGGCTACGGCTCTCCGGTTATGATCGAGGCGCGGAGTAGAGGTCGCGCGCGGCGCATGGTGTTGGAAACGATGCGCCCGGGCCCGCACGGACACGAGCACATGGCCGACCGGGCGCACGCCATGCTGTGGGACTACGCGACGTACAATAGCCTGCCTCGCCACGTGCGGGCGTTGGATGTCGGGGCCTTCACGCCGCGAGGCCAGCTCCGCTCCGTCGCCGACGCGCGCGAGTTTTTCCTGCTGTCTGAGTTTGTCGAGGGTGAGGAGTACCAGCGGGACCTGGCCAGGATCGCGCGGACGGGAAAACTGGAGCGGCAGGACCTAGCCCGCGCGAGGGCCCTCGCTGATTACCTCGTTGAGATCCACGGCACCAAAAAACGCGCTCCCGGGTTGTACCGGCGGGCGCTGCGGGACCTGATCGGTCACGGCGAGTGCCTGATGGGCGTCGTGGACAGTTATCCCATATTCTCACCCGCCCACCCCAGGCGCCATCTCACCCGCCCGCCCCGAGCCAGCCGAGACAGGCTCTTGGCCCGTGGGACGCGCCCCTTCCCGGTCAACTTCATCACGCCCGCCTTGTTGGAGTCGATCGAGCGGCGGTGCAACGCCTGGCGCTGGCGGCTGCGCGATAAGACGGGCCGGCTCTCCCAGGTGCACGGGGACTACCATCCCTGGAATGTCCTCTTCCGCAAGGGGACGGATTTTTCGGTGCTGGATCGGTCCCGGGCCGAGTGGGGCGAGCCGGCAGACGATGTGACGTCGATGGCGATCAACTACCTGTTTTTTTCCCTCCGTCGCTGGGGTGACTTGCGTGGGCCCTTCGAACGGTTGTTCAGGCTGTTCTGGGACCGGTATCTCGAAGGCACATCCGATCTGGACATCCTGGAGGCCGCGCCGCCGTTCTTTGCTTTTCGAGGGCTCGTGATCGCCAGCCCGGTCTGGTATCCCACCCTGGACCTCCGTGTCCGCCGCTCGCTGTTCGCCTTCATTGGGAACGTGCTCGACCAGCCGCGGTTCGATCCGGCGCGGGTCAACGAGTACTTGAAGGGAGCGCCCTCATGAGTCAGGCCTTCGCCGTTTGGTTGACCGGCCTGCCGGCCTCCGGCAAGAGCACCATCGCCCGCGAGTTGAGCGCTGCCCTGGCGGAGGCCGGGCTGGCGATCGAAATCCTGGAGTCCGATGCGATGCGGCGTGTGATCACGCCCACCCCTACGTACTTTCGGGAGGAGCGGGACCTCTTTTACCGCGCCCTAGCGTTTTGCGGCAGCCGGTTGGTGGCGCACGGGGTGCCGGTGATCTTTGATGCGACCGCTAACCGCCGAGAATACCGGGATCTGGCGCGGACTCTGATCCCGCATTTCGTCGAGGTCGCGATCGTGTGCCCGCTGGAGGTCTGCCAACACCGGGACCTCAAGGGAACGTACCGCAAGGCGGTCGAGGGTGTGAGCCAGACAGTCCCGGGGCTGCAGGAACAGTACGAGCCGCCGCTCCAGCCGGAGGTTGTGATTGACACGACACGGCTCAGCCCGAAGTCGGCAGCCCAACGGGTGATGGAGGCTTTGCGCATTCGCGGCTACCTGGTGGAGGCACGCGACATCCAAGAGACGTCCCCATGAAACCCGCCCCTGGCTCCCGTCTGTCGCCCAATGCGCGGACCGTCCTGCGGATCCGATACCTCAAGAAGAACGCGGCCGGACAGCCGGTGGAGACGCCGGCACAGATGTTCCGGCGGGTTGCCTGGAACATCGCCGAGGCGGAGTCTCTCTACGGTGCTACCCACCCGCGCCGTTCTCTGGTCGCGCAGACATTCTTTGACTTGATGAGCCGGCTCGAGTTTCTCCCCAATTCGCCGACCCTCATGAACGCGGGGCGGGATCTGCAGCAGCTCTCCGCCTGTTTCGTCCTCCCGGTCGAGGACTCGCTCGCATCTATCTTCGACGCCGTCAAGCACCAGGCCCTCATTCACCAGTCCGGTGGGGGAACCGGCTTCTCGTTCAGTCACCTGCGCCCCAAGAACGATCCCGTGGCGACCACCAGCGGCATCGCCTCCGGGCCGGTGTCTTTCATGCGGATCTTCAACAAGACGACCGAAGTCATCAAGCAGGGCGGGGCCCGCCGTGGGGCTAACATGGGGGTCCTGCGGGTGGATCACCCCGACATCCTGGAGTTCATCGACGTCAAGCGCAACCCGGAGGAATTGACGAATTTCAATCTCTCGGTCGGCCTGACCGACGCGTTCATGCGCGCCTTGGAACGGCGCCGACCCTACGAGCTTGTCAATCCCCGGACCGGCCGTCGCGTCGTTCGCCTTGAGGCCGGCGAGGTGTTCGAGCGCATCGTCGCCGCGGCTTGGCGGACGGGGGAACCGGGCGTGCTCTTCCTGGGCACGATAAACGCCCAGAACCCCACGCCGCGTCTCGGACAGATCGAAGCGACGAACCCCTGCGGCGAGCAGCCCCTGCTCCCATACGAATCCTGCAACCTGGGCTCGATCGACCTGGGACGATTCGTGACCGGCTTTCCCAGGCAGCCCCGGATCGAGATTGAGCGGTTGGGCGAGTGCGTCCGCACAGCCGTTCGATTTCTCGATGATGTGATCGACATGAACCGGTACCCGTTGCCGGAAATCGAAGCCATCACCAAAGGCAATCGCAAGATCGGGTTGGGCGTGATGGGATTTGCCGATCTCCTGATCAAGCTGAAGATCCCCTACGAGTCGGCCGAGGCCGTGACCACCGGGAAGAATGTCATGCGGTTTGTCCGGGAGCAGGCCCGCGCCGCCTCCGCCGAGCTGGCCAGCGAACGAGGCGTATTTCCCAACTGGACGGGGAGCCGACATGAGTCGGATGGACGCAGGCTGCGCAACGCTACCGTGACCACAATCGCGCCGACCGGCACGATCAGCATCATCGCCGACTGCTCCCCGGGCATCGAGCCGCTCTACGGCGTGTGTTTCACGCGGCACGTTCTGGAAGATGTGCGGTTGACGACGGTCCATCCGCTGTTCGGCGAGCTGGTTCGCTCCGTTGGGCTTAAGCCGGAGCGGCTAGTCCGGCGCGTCGCCGCGGACGTGTCGATCCAGGACATTCGCGAGGTCCCGGCGGACCTCCGCGCCCTGTTCCGCACAGCCCATGACATCACGCCCGAGCAGCACGTGCGGATGCAGGCGGTCTTTCAGGAGTACAGCGACAGCGGCGTCTCGAAAACGATCAATCTGTCCACGACCGCGTCGAAAAAGGATGTCGCCGAGGCGTTTCTCCTGGCCTATCGGCTGGGCTGCAAAGGCGTGACGGTGTTTCGAACGGGCAGCCGGGAGAAGCAGGTGCTGACCTGTTCAGCCTGCCCCGCCCCACCGCCGCTCGCAAAAGGAGTCTGAAATGGAACAAGGCGAGAGCAAACGCCTCGAAATCGTGGAAGAGGGTCAGACGGGCCAGGCGTCGGACCTCCGTGGGTCCGGTCAGACGCTCCCGGTGAAAGTTGAAGGCCCGAAGTTACCTCCGGGTCCGACAATCGGCGAGCCGCCTCCTCGAAGGAGCGTCCGGTGGAGGCTTTTGCTCACGGTCCTGATCACGACGGCTGCCGCCGCCGGCGCCGCCTACTGGTACTGGCAGTCGGCCGGCGCACCCCCGGTCCGCTATAAAACGGTTCGCGTGGACCGTGGCCCGGTCACGGCTCTGGTGACCGCGACCGGCACCGTAAACCCTGTCATCTCGGTTCAGGTCGGCAGTCAGGTCTCCGGCATCATCCAATCGCTCTACGCGGACTACAACTCGGTGGTGAAACAGGGCCAGGTGATCGCCCAGGTCGATCCGGAGCCGTTTCGGGCCAAAGTGGATCAGTCCCGCGCCAACCTGAGAGTGGCCCGCGGCAATCTCTCCAAGGCCAAGACGGCCCTGGCTCAGCGCAAGCTCGAACTGGACCGCATGGCCGAGTTGCATAGCCAGGAATTTGTGGCGCGAGCCGACCTCGATCTGGCACGGACCAATTACCAAGATGCGCTGGAGCAGGTGGGAGTCAGCCAGGACCAAATGGAGCAGGCGCGGGCAGCGCTGGCGTCCGCCGCGCTGGATCTGGCGCACACCACGATCTATTCTCCTGTGAACGGCATCGTCGTATCGCGGAACGTGGACGTCGGCCAGACCGTGGCGGCCAGCCTGCAGGCGCCGACGCTCTTCATCATCGCTCAGGATCTGACCAAAATGCAGGTGGACGCCAACGTGAGCGAGTCGGACATCGGCGGCATTACCGAAGGCAAGGAGGCGGAGTTCACGGTGGACGCCTATCCAAACCAGCCGTTCAAAGGCACGGTCGTGCAGGTGCGGAACGCGCCGATCAGCATCCAGAACGTGGTCACCTATGACGTGGTGATTGGTGCTGACAACCGGGACCTCAAGCTCAAGCCGGGGATGACCGCGAACGTCACGATCGTGCGGGCGCGGAAAGAGCAGACGCTGCGGGTGTCGAGCGCCGCGCTGCGGTTCAAGCTGCCGGGGACGCCGACGGAGCGGAAAAAGATCGCGGTCTGGGTGCTGGACCCTGCTGGCATACCGCGTGCGGTGCCGATCAAGCCCGGCATCTCGGATGCGACCTACACGGAAGTGGTGGAAGGCGACGTGCGGGAAGGTGATGCGGCGATCATCGGCATGGAGTCCGCCGAAGGCTCGGCCCGAAAGGACTTGCCGCCGGGCTTCGGTGTCGGCCCGAAGGGGATACGATGATCAGTTTCCTCCTCATGACCGTCCAGCAAGCGCTTCGCATTTTGGGACGCAACCGCTTGCGGTCGGCGCTCACCATGCTCGGCATCATTATCGGCGTGGGGGCGGTGGTGGCGATGGTCAGTCTCGGGCAGGGGGCCAGCGTGTCGGTCCAAGCCCAGATTGCCAGTATCGGGACGAACGTCCTCATCGTCATTCCCGGCTCCATGACGGTCAGCGGCGTCAGGGGCGGGCTCGGCGGCATGTCCACGCTCACGGTGGAGGATGCCAAGGACATCGGACAGAAGGTCTCAGGCGTCGCCACCGTGTCCTACGCGATCCGCGACGTGCTCCAGATTGTCCACGAGAACAAGAATTGGCGCACTCCGGTCGTCGGCACGACCACCGAGTTCCCGGTCGTCCGTGAGTGGCCGGTGACGGAAGGGACGTTCTTCACGCAGTCGGATGAGGACACGGCGGCGAAAGTGGCGGTGCTCGGGAAGACCGTCGCGGACAACCTGTTCGAACGAGGCGAGGAGATCATCGGGGCCCAGATCCGCATCAAGAACGTGCCGCTGCGCGTCCTCGGCGTGCTCGCGACGAAGGGCCAGACCTTCATGGGCCAGGACCAGGATGACGTCATCGTCATCCCGTTCTCGACGGCCGAGCGCAAGGTGCTGGGCACGAAATTCCTCGGGACGGTCGGCATCATCTTCCTAACCGCCGAACGTGCAGACCAGATACCCAGCGCGGTGGACGAGATCAGGGATCTCCTGAGGGTGCGGCACCATATTCAGCCGGGGCAGGACGACGACTTCACGATTCGCACCATGGACGACATCGCCCAGGCCTCGGCCGGGGCCAACCGGACGATGATGCTGATGCTGCTCAGCATCGCGTCGATCTCGCTGGTGGTCGGGGGCATCGGCATCATGAACATCATGTTCGTGTCTGTGGTGGAGCGCACGCGAGAGATCGGTCTCCGGATGGCCGTGGGTGCCAAGCGCTGGCAGATCTTGTTACAGTTCCTGGTCGAGTCGGTCATCCTCAGCACGATCGGAGGGATCGCCGGGATCGTGGCGGGCATGGTAGGCGCGCGCCTGGTATCCTCCATCGCCGGGTGGCCCGCCATCTTCGCGCCGCAGGCCGTCGTGATTGCATTCATGTTCTCCTTCATGGTCGGGGTGTTCTTTGGCCTCTATCCAGCCAACAAGGCGTCCAGGCTCAACCCGATCGAGGCGTTGCGGTATGAGTGACATGGATCATCATCATTCTCATCGCCGTCTCGTTTTTCCGGGCGTAACTAGCCACTAAGGGGGTGACCGCATGATCCGGCAATCCATCCGCCTGACCAGGATCCGCGGAATCGAAATTGGGGTCCACTATTCCTGGTTCATCGTCCTCGTGCTGATCACGCTGTCGCTGACCACGCTGTTCACCGAGGAATATCCGCAGTGGCCGCACACCGAACATTACGCCATGGGCGTCGTCGCGAGCCTCCTGTTCTTCGGCTCGATCCTCCTCCATGAATTGGCCCACAGCTTCGTCGCGCTGGCCAAGCGCATTCCGGTCCGGTCCATCACGCTCTTCGTGTTCGGCGGGATCGCGCAGATCACGCGCGAGCCGGACCGCCCGTTCACGGAGTTCCAGATCGCGATCGTCGGTCCGATCGCCAGCATGGGGCTGGCGATCGGATTCAAGCTGATCGCCGTCGCCACCGCGGGCTGGTCGGACCATGCGCAGGCCGTGGCGGACTGGCTGGCGCACGTGAACTTTGTGCTGGCGGTCTTCAATCTCCTTCCAGGGTTCCCGCTGGACGGCGGTCGGGTCTTCCGGGCCGTTGTCTGGCGGATGACGGGGAGTTTTACCCGAGCCACGGCCATTGCCGCCAAGTCCGGCCAGGCCATGGGCTACATGTTTATCCTGGGAGGGATCCTGATCGGATTCACCGCCAACTGGTTCAACGGACTGTGGCTCGCGTTCATCGGCTGGTTCCTGCTTATCATGGCGCAGGAGAGCGTCCTGCAGGCGAGCCTGCGGACGGCGCTCAAGGGGCTGACGGCCAAGGACATCATGGCCTTGGACTGTCCGACGGTGTCAGGCCGCATGAGCCTCGCCGAACTGGTTGAAGATCACATGCTGCGGACCGGCCAGCGGTGTTTTCTGGTCGCGGAGGATGGGAACGTCGAGGGGTTGGTGACGCTCCACCAGGTCAAGACCGTGCCCCGGGAGCGTTGGCCGGTGACCCCCGTGAACAGGGCGATGATCCCGTACGACCGGTTACGGGTCGTGCATCCCGACACGCCGATCTTCGAGGTGTTGGAGGCGATGGACAGAGCCGACGTCAATCAGGTGCCGGTCACGAAAGGCAATCGTCTTCTCGGCATGATCACCCGGGATCACCTGTTGCAGATCATTCGTGCGCGCATGGAACTGGAGAACCAGGCGGCGTAATCGGCTCCAGGTCGAAAAGCTAAGAGAGGCAAGACTCCTGTGTACCGCCGTGTGATGGCCTTTGATTTCGACGGGACGATCGCGGTCAATGACACGGTTCCTCCGGAGCTGGAGCATGCGCTGGAGCAGTGTCGTGCCAACGGCGATGCGCTGTTTCTCGTCACGGGGCGGTGCTTCGAGTCAGTCCCGCTGGGCCGCGTGGGCGAGTTGGTCACCGGGGTGGTTTGGGAAAACGGGGCGGTGCTGGCGCATACCGCCACGGGCGAAGTGTACCTGCCTTTCGGCCAACTGAATGCGCGTCTGCTGAAAGCGCTGGAGGAGACCACGATTCCGTTGCAACGCGGACTGGCGATTGCCGCCACCACGATGCCGCATGACCAGGCGGTGTGGCAGGTCATCAGCGGTCTCGGCGGCGGCGCGTCGGTTGATTACAACAAGGGGAACGTCATGGTGCTGCCGCCTGGCGCGGCCAAAGGGGCTGGACTGGAGCGTCTCCTCACGATCTGCGGCTTCTCGGCGCACAACCTGGCGGCCTTCGGGGATGGGGAGAACGACCTCTCCATGCTGATGCTGGCCGAAGTCGCGGTCGCGGTGGGTGATGCGATTCTTGCCGTGCGCGAAATCGCGGACCTGGTCGCCGAGAAGCCGGGACCGGCCGGTGTGCTGGAAATTCTGGAACGCTACCCGCTGGGCGGCCAGTATTTCGATCTCCCGCTGCGGCGGGACCGGCTTATACCGATCGGGCAAGACGAAGAAGGCGGCCACGTGTCACTGCCGGCGTCCCGTCTGGCGGGACGGAATCACGGAGTCTTCGGGGATTCCGGCACGGGCAAGTCCTGGGTCGTGGGTTTGCTGGCCGAAGGATTGCACCATGCGGAGTACCAGGTCCTGCTGGTGGACCCCGAAGGGGACTTCCGCGGTCTGAGAGCCTTGCCGCGGTTTGTGGCGTTGGAAGGCGACCAGGCGTCCTTGCCGCCGCCGTCCGCAGTCGTGGCGTTGCTGGAGGCGGGAGGCGTGTCGGTGGTGCTGGATCTCAGCCGGTATCCGGTGGCGCTCCGCAGCAACTACCTAGTCGAGTTGGTGCGGGCGCTCCGCCCTCTGGAGGAACGAAAGTACCGGCCTCACTGGATTGTGCTGGATGAGGCCCAGCAAATTCTCCCGCGCGGCGGGGGCGAGGTTGCGAATGCACTGGTCCCCCAACTGGAAAGGGGCGGGTGGGCTTTCGTCTCCTATCGGCCGGACCGGCTGGATCCAGCGGTCCTCCGATCAGTGCATCATTGCCTGCTGACCCGCCTGACCGAGCCGGAGGCGATCCAGGCTGTGAGGGAGCATTGCGGAGATTGCGGGCTCGCGGAAACCAATTTGGCCGAGATACCGGCAGACGGCGTGCTCCTGGGCGGCGGCCGGATCGTCCGTCTGCGGCCATCTCTCCGCCGGGTCCCGCACATCAGGCACCTGTACAAGTACGTGGATGTGCCGCTGCCGCCCTGCAAGCGTTTCTGGTTTCGGGATGCCCAGGCCGGTACGGGGAAGGAGGCGGCCAGCCTGTACGAGTTCTTGCAGCTGCTCCCCGTGGTGCCCCTTGCAAGTCTGGAGTATCACGACGGCCGCGAGGATTTCTCAGAGTGGGTGGAGACGGCTCTGGGCGATGTGGACCTCGCGGCGCGTCTGCGCAAGCTGTCTCACCGGCAGCTCGGTGGGGAGTCGCTTAGGGGGGCGCTTCGGCAGACGGTCGCGGCGCGCTATGAGGAACTCAACGCACTGCGCTAGGCGGATTCGTAAGGAGGAGCGATGGACCTGCATATTGAGAGCCGAAACGTCGGAATGACGCCTCGGTGGGAGACGGAAATCAGGGAGCGCATAGCCGATCTGGAGGCCGGCCATGACGATCTGATCCACGCGCGTGTGGCGCTGACGAAGAATCCGCACCACAAGAAGCACAAGTGGGTCGCCGAAGCGTTCGTGGCCGTGACGTTGCCAGGCCGGCACACGATCACTGCCAGGAAAGAAGAGAAAACCTTCGAGGAAGCGATTCGGGCCGCCTTCTCCTCTGTGGAGATTGAATTGCGGAAATTCCGTGAGAAGCGTGCGACGACCGAAGTCCGGACCTCCCCGGTGCCGCCACTGCGGGGTGTGATCTGCAAGCTGTTCCCGAAGGAAGGGTACGGGTTCATTTTGAGGGAGGGCGGGGGGGAGGTGTACTTCCATAAACACGCTCTGCACGATCTGAAGTTCGAGGAGCTCACGGACGGCACCGAGGTGGTGTTTAACGTCGAAGTCGGAGAGAAAGGGCCGCAGGCGACGACCGTGAACCCGATGCCGGTGGTCAAGAAATTGCCATGAGGTCCCAAAGAAGGAGAAAAAAATGAAGGTTCACGAGAAAAGGAGAGAGGAGACGGTTGAGGTAAAGGTCGGCTCCTGCTTGTTGAAGGGCATTCTGCGATTGCCGGCCAGCATGGGCGGGATGGTGTTATTCGCGCATGGCAGCGGGAGCGGACGGTTCAGCCCGCGCAATACGTCCGTCGCCAGGGTCCTCCAGGATTCTGGTCTGGGGTCGCTGCTCATTGACCTGCTGGATGAGCAGGAGGCGGAGGACCGGCGCAAGGTGTTCGACATCGATTTGCTGGCAGACCGCTTGCTGGCGGTGACAGAATGGCTCGCTCAGGAACCCCTGACCCTGGGGGTCCGGATCGGGTACTTCGGAGCCAGCACGGGCGCCGGCGCTGCGCTGCAGGCGGCGGCCAGAGCACCTGCTGCCGTGTCGGCCGTGGTGTCACGCGGCGGGCGGCCGGATCTGGCCGCCCCGTACCTGGCACGGGTGACGGCCCCGACCTTGTTGATTGTGGGAGGGTTGGATTTCCAGGTGATCGAGTTGAACCAGGAGGCTTACGCGCAGCTCACGTGTCCGAAGCAGTTAGCCATCGTGCCGGGCGCCACGCATCTGTTTGAAGAGCCGGGGACCTTGGAGCAGGTCACCACTCTTGCGCTCGATTGGTTCCGCCGGTACCTCCCGAATGCTGACTGAGGAGAGCCGCTTCCCGGGACGTGACCGCGTGGGTTATGAGCGTTGTTTGCTGGCATGCATGATGCAAAACAAGGTGTAATCGGGAGGAAACGTCCATGAAAATTGTACTGGCAGTTGACGGGTCCGACCAATCCTATTTCGCAGCGCGCTCGCTCGAACATCTGGCGAAGATGGAAAAGGTGACCGTGCTCCATGCGCTTGATGTGCCCCAGCCGTCCTTTCCGATGGTCGTGCCGGAGGTTGCGAACGAACTGGACCGGATAGTCGAGCGGAAATTACGGGAGGAAGGGGAGCGTGTCCTCAAGTTCGTCGGCTCGATCCTCCCGCCGCACACCGGACCCGTGATGAAGCGCATGGAGGTCGGCAAGCCGGCCGAGATGATCCTGAATGTCGCGGAAGAAGTCAAGGCGGACATGATTGTGCTCGGCGCGAGAGGCCTCGGCCCGGTCAAAGAGCTGTTGCTCGGGAGCGTCTCGCATCGCGTCGTCACGTACGCACCCTGTCCAACGCTGATCGTGAACAGGGCCCTGGCCTCGTTGCGACACATCCTGCTTCCCTTACAGGGGCCTGGAGATGCCCATGCGGCCATCAAGTTTCTCGCCACCAAGCCGTTCAAGGAGGCCGGCGAAGTGAAAGTGCTCTGCGCCATCCCGTATGTGTTTTCCACGTGGCCGCCCGATGCCTCGGTGCATGACTCGCTCACCAACGCGATCGTCAAGAGCACGCAAGGTTTCGTGGATGATGTCGTTTCGCGTCTTATCGCGCATGGCTACCGCGCGACGGGGATCGTCAGCAAGGATCCGCCGGCGAGCGCGATCCTCCAGGAGGTGGAGACGAGTAAGCCGGACCTGACCCTGATGGGATCGCGCGGATTGAAGGGGATTGCGCGGTTCCTGCTCGGGAGCGTGTCGCACACAATCCTGCATAGGGCGCCCTGTCCCGTGCTGATCTTCCGATGACGGTGATGAGCAAGGTCATGGAGTGCGGACGTTGACACGCGAGATTGAGGCGGCTTCCCGTCTCGCTCGCCAGGCCGGCATGATCATCATGCAGGTCTACGCCACGGATTTTGTCGTCGCGCTCAAAGGACATGCCGACCCCGTCACCGAAGCGGATAAGCGATCGAATGAGTTAATCGTCGAAGGACTCCGCCGGGCATTTCCCGACGACGGTGTCGTTGCGGAGGAGAGCCACGATCGTTCGGACGCGCTTCGCACAGGCCGGGTCTGGTATGTGGACCCACTGGACGGCACGCGGGAATTCATCGCGAAGAACGGCGAGTTCTCGGTCATGATCGGACTGGCTGAGGACGGTCGGGCATCAGCCGGAGTGGTGTATCGTCCCGTGGGCGACCTCCTGTTCGTTGGAATTTCAGCGCAAGGAGCCTGGGTTGAAGAGCGCGGAACGCGAAAGCCGCTTTCGGCCTCCAGAGAGACGGACCCACAGCTCCTCCGACTGGCCGTTTCACGCTCCCACCGCCATCGCCTCGCTACTGCGATGCGCGATCGAATCGGCATTCGCGAGGAAATCCGTTGCGGAAGCGTGGGCCTGAAGATCGGCCTCATCGCCAGCAGGCACGCGGACGTCTATCTCGAACCCTCAAGTGTCACCAGCGCCTGGGATGCGTGCGGGCCTGAGGCGGTGCTGAGAGGGGCAGGCGGTCGTATGACTGATCTCGTCGGCGCTCCACTTGTCTATGGGGGGCGCGACCTGCGCAACCGACGGGGTCTCGTCGCCACCAACGGGGCCTGTCATGACCAGGTCATTGAAGCGATCCGTCCGCTGGCCCGCGAAGCAATACAGACGGAAGGTCGCTTCGCTAACGAAGATCCTGCTAGTTGATCTCTTTTGGGGATTTTCTGGACGATCGTCCTATCTCTCCTGTGGCATTTGGCGACATGGTTTCCCCGACATCCGGTTCTCGCTGGTGTCACACACTAACCGTTTGAATCGCTGTGTGAAAAGTGGACGCCTTGGAAAGCTTTCTGGCACCCGTCTTGCTCAATATACGGGTAGTGTCCGGCCGTGAACCGGCAGTACAGCAGGGAGGGAGGGGCACTATGAAGGTGAAAGACGTGATGAGGTGGACCGTGTACTCATGCGGACCAGGGACCAACTTGGCGGAGGCAGCGAAGGTTATGTGGGACTATGACTGCGGGGCGCTGCCGGTGGTGGACGGCGCGGGCAAGGTCATCGGAATGATCACCGATCGAGACATCTGCATCTCGCTGGCCACGAAGAACCGGCCAGCTTCGGATGTTACGGTGTGGGAGAGCATCACTGGCGCGGTATACACCTGCGGCCCCGACGACGACATCCAGGACGCCTTGAAGACTATGGCGGACAAGCGGGTGCGACGCCTGCCGGTGATGAATGCGAACGGAGAGCCGCAAGGCATCCTGTCCATGAACGACATCGTGTTGAAGGCAGATGAGGCGAAGGGTTGGAAGACGCCGGGGCTGTCTTATGACGACGTGATTCGCACCCTCAAAGCGGTCTGTGTGCACCGCGAGCTGGCTCGCCGCTAAAGATATGGCTCAGATGAGTTTTACTATGCGTGGCTTGCGCAGAGTTTTGGCGGCTACTATCCCCCAATACTGTATCGCCTGACAAAAGGAGGAGATGCCACCATGGGCAAGGGAAGAGCGTGGACCGCACCAAGCTGCTGATCATGGGGGCTGCGGGGAGGGATTTTCACAACTTCAACGTCGTCTTTCGTGGCGACCCTCGCTATGAGGTCGTCGCCTTCACCGCCGCCCAGATTCCCAACATCGAGGGCCGGTGCTACCCTCCGGCCCTGGCCGGGCACTTATATCCTGCCGGCATCCCGATCCGCCCCGAAGAGGAACTGGAAACCTTGATCGAAACGCACCGGATCGATCAGGTGATCTTCTCCTACAGCGACGTCTCGCACGAACACGTCATGCACGCGGCCTCGCGCGTCATCGCAAAGGGCGCCGGCTTCAAGCTCCTCGGAGCGCGGGACACGATGCTGCGGTCTAACAAGCCGGTCGTCTCCATCTGCGCGGTCAGAACCGGCTGCGGCAAGAGCCCGGTCGCCCGCAAGATCGCGACCATCCTCCGGGGGATGGGATTTCGGATCGCCGTGGTCCGCCACCCGATGCCGTACGGCGATCTCTCCAAGCAGGTGGCGCAGCGGTTCGCCACGATCGAGGACCTTCGCCGGGCCGACTGCACGATCGAAGAAATGGAGGAGTATGAGCCGCACCTGGCGGCGGGCGACGTCGTCTTCGCCGGCGTGGACTATGAGCAGATTCTGCATCAGGCAGAAGCCGAAGCCGACATTATTGTATGGGACGGTGGCAACAACGATCTCCCGTTCTTCGCGCCCGATCTGGAAATTGTCCTGCTGGACCCACACCGTGCGGGACACGAACGCACCTATTTCCCGGGCGAAGTGAACTTCCTGCGGGCGTCCGTTCTGATCATCAACAAAGTGGACAGCGCCGATGCCGGGCAGATCAATGCCGTCCGCCGCAACATCCATGAGTACAACCCGCACGCCGTTGTCATTGAGACCCGCATGCCGGTCTCGGTTGACAAGCCCGAACTGGTCAGAGGGAAGCGGGTGCTCGTCGTCGAGGACGGGCCGACGCTCACGCACGGAGGGATGAGCTTCGGCGCCGGCGTCCTGGCGGCCCAGAAGTTCGGCGCCAAGGAGCTCGTCGATCCGAGACCGTACGCCGTCGGCAGTATCAAGCAGACGTTTGCCGATCATCCTCATATCAGTCGGGCGCTTCCGGCCATGGGATACGGACAGCGTCAGGTGAGCGAACTGGAGGAGACAATCGGGAGCGTGGACTGCGAGCTCGTGATGCTCGCCACCCCCGTGGACCTTCGCCGCGTCATCCGCATCCGGCAGCCGGCCTGCCGGGTGACGTACGAGATTGAGGAGACCTCGCGGCCGACCCTGCACGATGTCCTGCGCAACTTCGTGGCGAAGGTGAAGCGGCATGCCTGAGCGCGTTCTGATCGCGCTCGGCGGCAACGCGTTGATCAAGGCCGGGCAGCAGGGGAGCATCGCCGAGCAAACGGCAAACCTGGAAAACTCCTTGACGTGCGTTGTCGAGTTGATCAGGCGGGGACACCGGGTGGTCCTCACGCACGGCAATGGTCCCCAGGTCGGCAACATTCTGATCAGGATGGAGGCGGCCCGCGGCAAAGCCTACGCACTTCCGCTCGACGTGTGCGTGGCGCAGTCACAGGGCGAGACGGGCTATCTGATCCAGCAATGCCTCCAGAGCCTGCTTCATCGGAACGGGGTCGACAGGCCAGTCGTGGCCGTGGTCTCACGTACTGAGGTGCACAAAGAGGATCCGAGAATGAAGACTCCGTCCAAGCCGGTGGGACCGTTTTACACGAAGGAGCAGGCGGTCCGATTGAGACGCCAGGGGGTTCAAGTCATGGAAGATGCCCACAGGGGACACAGGCGAGTGGTCCCCTCACCCACGCCGCTGCGTATAGTCGAAGAGGACGTCATCCGGCGGCTTTTCGAAGAAGGCGTGGTGGTGATCGCTTGCGGCGGCGGCGGGATTCCGGTCTGCGCCGAGGCTGACGGTTCGCTGGTCGGAGTCGAGGCTGTGGTGGACAAGGACCTGGCGTCGAGCGTGCTGGCCGCGGCCATCGGCGTAAAAACGGTGCTCGACCTGACGGCGGTCGCCAACGTCAAGCTCCACTTCGGCTCGCCGCAAGAAACGAACCTCAGCGCCCTCACGAAGCCGGCGGCGAAGAAATACCTGGAAGAGGGTCACTTCGCACCTGGCAGCATGGGGCCGAAGATCGAGGCGGCGATCAATTTCCTTGAGAAGGGTGGCCGCCAGGTCATCATCACGTTGCCGGAACAAGCGCTCGATGCCTTGGAAGGCCGGGCGGGCACTCGGATCAGCCCGTAACCAGTCCGGAAATGGTTGATTCATCACGACGCGAATGCTACACATGCCTTGGAGAACGAGAGGAGTGCGACCATGAAAGTGCGTGACGTGATGACCTGCAATGTTTTTACCTGCCGCCCCGAGACCGATCTGGCCGCGGTGGCGAAGATCATGTGGGACGGCGACTGCGGAGCGGTTCCGGTCGTGGATGGTGGAGGGAAAGCGATCGGCATGATCACCGATCGCGACATCTGCATGGCAGTCGCCACTCAAAACCTGTCGGCATCGGAAATTCCAGTGAGCAAGGTCTTCTCCGGGAAGTTGTATGCGTGCAAGCAGGGCGACAGCATCAAGGACGTCTTGAAGGTCATGGGGCGCGAAAAGGTCCACCGTCTTCCGGTTATCAATACTTCCGGCATGCTCGAGGGCATCCTCTCCATGAGCGACATTGTCCTGTACGTTGAGAAAGCAACGGGCAAGAAGGTATCGGATCCTTCTTGCGAAGATATCCTGCGGGCGCTGAAAGCCGTTTGCGCACGCCGCGAGCAAGGATAGAGCCGGTGCGTTTTTTGCTGGCGGTTGACGGCTCGGAACAGTCGTACGAGGCGCTCCGGGCGCTCGCGCATTTCGCGCCGGCTGACCAAGTCATCGTGTTGCATGCGCTGGATGTCCAGCTCTCGGCGTATCCGATGATGGTGCCGGAAACCGTGCGCGATCTGCGCGAAGTTATCGAGCGGCATATGCGTGCAGAGGGAGAGCGCCTGCTCGACCGTGTCACCGCGATGCCTCCGTTGTCTGGCGGGAACGTGTCCAGGCGTCTGGAAAGCGGCTCGCCGGCTGAGCTGATAGTCACCA
>JAXIOW010000115.1:0-3209 GCA_045403215.1 Nitrospirales bacterium
TTCTGGACATCGGCGATCAGCAAGGCATCGCCGACATACAGTTGTTCCATCATTGTGCTCATAGTGTTGCGACGGTCATAGCAGCAAGACGATGTCGGAAGAGCGCGCAAACAGTCTGCGGGAAAACTATTTCGGCATGCAAGAGCTTCGATGGTCCGCCTGTCTGCGTGCGGACCCGCCCGCAGGGACGCGGGCAGGCACGTGTGGCACAACGGGAGAGCTTCTCTGCAGGATGCTCAAAAAAGCCGTCCAGCAAGGCCGCAGCAAGTGAAGGCCCGGAGGCGTACCCTCCGGGGTACGTTGAGGATCTGAACGATGCGAGAACGCTGCTGGCGGACTTTTTCAGCATCCTGCTAACGCCCCTGCTGGGCTAACAGACGGATGTAGGCCACCACATCCTGCATTTCCCCGTCCGTCAGCTGGCCTCGCCACGAATGCATAGGGCTGAAGACGACCCCGTGTTCAATGGTCCTCAACAGTTCTTCGTCGGATTTCAGAAAGGACGAAAAGCGGTGAAAATTGGCCGGTGCCACCTTGAGAGCCTTCGCGTCCGGTCCATCTCCCCAGCCTCCGACACCGTGACAGGCCTGGCAATGGCGCTGATACACGTCTTTGCCGCGTGTGATATCGGCCGGATAATCTTGCGCGTAGAGAAACGAATAGAATGCCAGGCCCATCAGTCCGGCGAGGACGATGACTGGGACGATGGTCGACATCAGGTCATGATGGATCGCGCGCATGACAGCCTCCTAGCAAGCTGCTAGCTTTTCTTTGTCGTGTGGGCAACAAACGACGAATAGAGTTGCTGCATCTTGGTGCTGCCGCATTTCGGGCATGTCACCTTGGAGGACTCATGTTCTTTCAGGGTCAAGACTACCAACGATTCTTTCCCGCAGCCCAGACAGTGATAGTCATACATTGGCATGGCTAATTCCCGTTTGATGTGAGGCACGCTTCTCGCGGTACTTGCGGAGTTCGATGACCATGGCGTCGAAGGCAGTTCTGATGGCCTCTTCGAACGTCTTGTCTTCCTTGCGGGCCGTCTTGGTCTGGCGACCAGGGAGCGTGACGACGATGAGCGCCTCGGCGATGTTGGCCAGCCTTTTGTGGTGGAGATTTTTCGTGAGGGTCACTCGCCCATGAATCAGATCTTCGTGCCTCTGCTGGAGGTCTGCCATGCGGGTTTCGATCTCACTTTTCCAGCGGGGAGTCATCCCGACGTTTCTACTTTCAATTTCCAGCTCCATGCTGCCTCCTGTTGTCCATTTGGTCTGTTCGGTCTGTCTGGTTTGTTTGGTTGCATTAGACTAACCAGATAACCAAACAGACCGAGCATGTCTCAAAACGTGCAGGCCATCAAAACCCTGCTGTGCCGAATCGGTTTTTCTGCAGCCTGCTGCTGGTTGATATCAGCAAGCGATGTGCCATCCTCGAAAGGAGGCTTGAGGTGAGAGGCTAGAGGTTAGGGGGCTGATATTTCTTGCTCCTTGCCCCCTGCCGCACGCCTCTCGCCTAATTGAAGTGGCGCATTTTTCCTCAGTGGCACCCTTGGCAGTGAAGCTCAATGCACCAGTTCACGATGAGGCGAATGGTTGAATAGGTCTTCCTGCTGGGCTCCGTCGCGTGCCTGAACCTCACCCTGCGTAATGGAACACAAATTGCGTACCTTCAATACGATGCCCACGCTCAAGAAACAGTCCCTGGAACGATACCTTCGCGGCCGGTTCGGTCCCACGGCGACCTTGCTGACCTATGGGGTCATCGGAAAAGAAAGTTCGCAGGGCACCCTCAAACAGTATGGGTATGGTTCACCCGTCAAATTGACCTTTCAAGTCGGGCGCACAGTCCGGTCGGCGGTGTTGGAGACGATGAGTCCGGGGCCGTTCGGTCACGAGCATCAGGCGGACCGGGCCCAGGCGATCCTCTGGGATTATGATTCCTATGGGCGGCTGCCGCGCCACGTGAAGGCTCTCGATGTCGGGGCCTTTACCGACGATCGGCAGCTGATCTCGGTGGCCCAGACGCGCGAATTTTTTGTTCTGACCCAGTGGACGGAGGGAACCAGCTATCATCTCGATCTGGAACGATTGGCCAAAGGAGGGAGGCTCCGGAAACAGGATAGAGAGCGGACGATAGCCCTGGCAAGCTACCTGGCGGAGATCCATGCCAGAAAACGGCGAGATCCCGCTCTCTATCGGCGTCGGCTTCGGGAGTTGATCGGCCACGGCGAGTGTATTATGGGGCTGACCGACAGTTACCCGGATCGCTACGAGTTCATCTCGGCGGACCTCTTGCGCGGGATCGAGGAAGCCTGCAACCGGTGGCGCTGGCGCCTGCGTGGGGAGATCCACCGTCTGTCACAAGTACATGGAGACTTTCATCCCTGGAACGTCTTGTTCCGGAAAGGAACGGATTTTTCAGTGCTCGACCGGTCACGAGGGGAGTGGGGAGAACCGGCCGACGACGTGACCTCGATGACGATCAACTACCTGTTTTTCTCACTCTGTCACTGGGGCACCTTGAAGGGGCCGTTGGAAGTGATGTTCCGACTCTTTTGGGACACCTATGTGGAGGCAAGCCACGATCATGCGGTCACAGAGTCGGCCGCCCCCTTCTTTGCGTTCCGAGGGTTGGTCATAGCGAGTCCGGTGTGGTACCCCAAGCTGCCGATCAAGGTGCGCCGGACCATCTTCCGATTTATCGAGCATGTGCTGGATGCGCCGCGCTTCGATCCGTCCCGGGTCAACGAGTACTGCAGGGCCTAGAGTGTCATTGGTCAATGGTGAAGATTGGATTCTTTTTGCGATGCCGATAATAATTCCCCTGCTTACGGTTGACTTTTGACCGATGACCATTGACCATTCTCCCAGCTTCGCCATTTGGATCACCGGCCTGCCGGCATCGGGCAAGAGTACGATTGTCTCTGCCCTGAAGCCGCAGCTCGAAGGGCACGGATTGGCGGTGGAGGTGTTGGAATCCGATGAGGTCAGGCGGGTCATCACGCCGATACCGAACTACTCAGAAGCAGAGCGGGACCTCTTCTACCGCGTATTGGCATTCACTGGGCAGAAGCTCGTGGCGCATGGTGTGACCGTGGTCTTTGATGCGACGGCAAGCCGCCGGGTCTATCGGGACTTTGCGAGGTCCGTGATCCCTCGCTTCATCGAGATTGCCGTGGAATGTCCCCTCACGACCTGCATGGAGCGAGA
>JAXIOW010000155.1:0-5031 GCA_045403215.1 Nitrospirales bacterium
GGTTTCACGAGCCCTTCCGCCTTCAAGCGACGCTCCGCTTCGTGTATGCGCTCGTCCGTCTGGGCGATCTGCTCCATCGTATGTGGAATCACTCCCCAGTACAACGCCATCTGCCGGCGTACAGGCTCATATGGCGTGAACGCGATGATCGGAGCGACAGGGCGCTGCTTCGAGATCAAGCGGGCCGTTGTGCCCAACTGGCTGAAGGCCACGATCGCGCTGCCGGCGGTTGCGGCGACCGCCCACGAGGCAGCGCCGCAGATGGCCTCCGGGAAGGAGACCTCGTCGTGGCCGACATCCGACCGACGCTCGAACCGTGGTTCAATCCCTTCCTCCGCTGCCCGGATGATCCGATCCATGACGCGCACCGCTTCCACCGGATAGCGCCCGATCGCCGTTTCGGCTGAGAGCATCACTGCGTCAGACCCATCGAAGACCGCATTGGCGACATCCGAGGCTTCGGCTCTGGTGGGACGAGGGTTCTGGGTCATGGACTCCAGCATCTGGGTGGCGGTGATCACGAGACGGCGGCGCCTGTTGGCTTCCGTGATGATTTTCTTCTGTAGGACCGGCACCGCTTCAGGACCCATTTGGGCGCCTAAATCGCCGCGAGCGATCATCACCCCGTCCGCCTGATCAAGAATCCCGCCGAGAGAATGAACCGCTTCAGGCCGCTCGATTTTGGCGATGACCGGGACATCCCCGCCGCACTCGGCAATCAGCTTTTTTGCCGCGACCACGTCCTCAGGACCTCGGACAAACGACAGGGCCACATAATCCACTCCCTGAGCCACCCCGAATCGGAGATCTTCCCGATCCTTGTCGGTCAGCGTGGGCACGCTGACCCGAGTGCCAGGCAAGTTGATCCCTTTATGGGAAGTAATCCGTCCGCCGGTGATCACCGTGCATTCGACAGCGCCACCGGTGATCCGATTCACCGTCAGCTCGACGAGCCCATCATCAATCAGAATCCGCGCGCCTGGCTGGACATCTCGTGCCAGATACTGGTAGGTCACAGGAATGTCGGTGGCGCTGGCAGGTGCGACGGACTGGGCACCGCTCTGGCCACCAGATCGCAAGAACACCGTCAGCAGCCTCACGCGCTGATCAGCGGCCACGTCGATCCCGCCATCCGGGATCGTCCCGATACGGATTCTCGGTCCTTGCAGATCCTGGATGATGGCGACCGGCGCGCGCCGACGGCCAGCCGCTTCGCGGAGAGCTTTGATGGCGCGGCTATGTGACTCGTGAGAGCCATGCGAAAAGTTCAGTCGAGCCACATCCATACCGCTCTCAATGAGATGGCCCAGCAGCTCGGGTGAGTCGCTGGCCGGACCAATCGTGCACACGATCTTCGCCTTCCGCATCTGAAAGCCGTCCCTCGTTATTCGTTATTCGTGGAGCTCTCTTGCTATGGAAGTTCGGTGCCGTGCATCCGGGCGAAGACCTCCCATTCAAACTGCTTTGGCGCCACGGCATGGAGCGGGATCGCCTCGATGTTTCCCGGTTCGCGATAGGCCAACATGCACCCGACGACGCGCTCCGGGTCTTTAACCAAACGGCGGACTGCTTCATAAGCCAGGTGTTGCGCGATGGCTTTATCCTCCGGTGTCGGGGGGGCCCCTCTTAAGGTATGACCGAGAATCGTGGCTTTGGTCGCAGGTGTCAGTGGGTAGTGGCCGGGGCCCGTCTGAAACTGTTGCCACTGGGCGATCGTGCCGCTCACATAATCAACAAGACCGTGCACCCCTCCGTCCCGGTGATGGCGGTGGGGCGTCTGCTCGGCCACAACAAATAAGTGGCTCTTGTTGGGGACACCCAGGGTCCGCTTGAGCGTGCCGAGGATGATCTCATCAATATAGGCATCGGGATCGGGGTACTCATTGACCAGCACCCCTTCAGCCCTTGCCTGATAGGCGCAGGCCAACGCAAGGTGGCCCGAACCAGCCCCCATGATCTCGACGAAGAACACGCTGCCCATGGCCGCGCTCGTGGCTTTCAGCGACTCGATCGATTGATTCGCCAGTGCCACGGCGGAATGGAAGCCCAGCGCCGTTGTCCCCGCGATATTGTTGTCGATCGTGCCGGGAATCCCAACGACCTGGACTCCGAACCCTTCATAAAGAGCGCGTGCGCCTCGAAGACTGCCGTCGCCTCCGATGACGACCAGTGCACCGTCTTCCATGTGAGGCTTGAGGTGTCGCATTGTGGCCTGTTGGACGTGCTCATCCTTGAAGTCCTCGAAGCGACTGCTTCCGATCGGGGTGCTCGCATTGCTGCCCATGCCTCGCGTGGCCTGCTCGGTCACCGCCTCAATCCAATTGTTCGCCAGTCCTAAGAACCCATGACGAACGAAGAGGACTTCCAGGCCCAACCGGTTTCCTGCCACCCGCAGTTCCTTTAACGCGGCACCGGCTCCGGCAAAATCGCCACCCGACACCAAGGCAACGATTCGCTTAATCTGTTTGGGCTTCAGCGTAACCCGATCGCGCCGCTCACGCTCGACGGCCATCCAAGCGTCGCGCGCCGCCCGTTCCCGCGCCGACAGACCCACCGCGGTCGAATAGCCGGACAAGAGTCCGTGTTCAAAGGTGAGCAGGACAACGTTATCCTGTCCTTCCTTGTATTCTCCGAACTCAGTGAAGGCTTCACGAAATGGCCGAGGATCCAGATAGATCATCAGCGCGCGCAACGTGGAGCTATGGGTATACAAACACAGGACCTTCCCCTGGTGCGATTGACCCAGCCTGCGAAAACCGTCCACGACATCAACATAGACATCGAAGAACGAGTGACCGCCCGGATAGCTGTAGAGGGGATGTTTGATGAGACGCTTCGCTGTCGTCGGATCGACGCCGAACGCCTTGGCAGCCTCCTCCACCTCCGTCTTTTTGTCTAAGCCGGTTGCCCAGCCGAAATCCTGGGATTCCAACGCGGACTCAACCGCGGGCTGGGTCGCCTTGGAACTGTCGGAGTGCGACGCAAGCAACGCTGCAACCACCCGCTCGCAGAGCTGCCTCGTGTTCGGGCTCGGGCTGACAAGATGGACAAACGTGCGCGGGTCCAGATAGTTGTGGAGATGGAGAAAGTCCAGTTGCTGCCCAACCACGCCAATCATTCTGGCTAGCGCTCCCCCGACCGCGTCGGCCTTTGCCACACCTCGGTCTGGATCCAGCACATTGGCAAGCCGGCGCCCGACCCGATACTTCGCGCTCTCCACCCGCGAGACCCCATGGCGCATGGTGAAGAGAAGGGTTCGACCGGTCAAATCGCGAGGCAGCAACCAGAACCGATCATCGCCGAGATCTAACACGATGCGATCCTCCGCCAATTGCGGCGTCAGTTGAGCTCGCGGCACGATCCCGACCGGACGACGGTGGGGCGGTTTCTGCACCGAGCCGATTGGAGCTCGAACTAACGGCGCCAGCTCTCCGGCTGCGAGGAGTTGATTCCAGGCGGCAAAAAACACGAGTTCGTCGCCGCCGCATCCGTCGTCGATCAATCCGCGACGCGCAACCCTGTATTCCTCTGCCGTAGGAAAGCCCTTTTGAGCGCGCTGAACAAACGCGCGGATCTTCTCCATGGCTTCGCGGGCCCGCCGTGGTCGGTCAGCCGAAGGAGACGGGGCAGGCGGGAGCACCATCCCCTCACCCGCGGTTCGGTGAGCAAGAACCTCTCCGTAGGCCAGCAATCCTTCGAGTGTCACAAAGTCCAGTTGATCCATTGCCAAACCCCTCAAAGCGGAAGGGGAGCCCCGCCTGCTGGCGCCCCTCCCCCACCCACTCAACCCACACTCCCCATACTTTACCAGTACGAGGCTTCAGCGTGCAGCTTTTCGGAGCACGGCGGGGGATGCAGGCCGCAGGACCCCGCCGCCTCCGGCGATATCGACTCTTCTTCTCTTCGAAAATCGAGTCTGACCCTAATTTACTCGCCTGTCCCCTTTCTCTGGCAAGACTATTGCGACTCAGGGGAGGCTGCCGGTTGTCGGATGACGAGCTTTTCCTCTGCGGCACGGACTGCCTCCGCGACGAAGTCGATTGGTACAACGGCGGCAAGGCCTGAGTTCTCCTCAAATACCACTCGCGTGCGCTTGGTTTGTTGGCTGATGGCTACGTCTTTGTAGGGAACATAGCTCGACACCATCCCGATTAACATTGCGGATGTGATGTTCTTTGTCCCCTGAATTGCCGTGAACTCCGGTCTTGTGACTACTGGCCCGCCGGAGTTACCGGGGAAGATGGACGCATCAACCAGAAAGTCAGGGGCTGCCCCAGCAAGGGCGTCTCGGATCCGTGCGAGCACTCCGGAGCGGACGATAACGTAATTCCGCTCACCACCCACGAGACCAAGGGGGAAACCTAAAACGAATACGCCGTCACCCTCGCTTAGTTCCGCGTCTCGAGCTTGGGCGCGGCTGAGGACGTGGTTGTCCTCATTGAAGAAGGCAAAGCGAATCTGGTGCTCCTTGAGAAGGTTCACGTTGATTCCCACGACGGCTACGTCGATGTTCTTGTTTGGATGGGAGATCCACGCCATAGTACCGTCAGGTGCCTTCAGTGCCAGATCATAAACCCTGGCGGGTCCGTCGGCTGCGGGATTGAACCGCACGACAGCAGCTTCCGCACCCTCGAATACATGACGGTTGGTGACAAGGTAAGTCCGGTATAGTGTCTCGTTTTCGGGATTCTTCCCAACAGGTGTTCCGTAGAGAAAGCCTGTTGCCAGGAAGGCAGGAGTACCATCGGCGCCCTTGAAGCCGATGGCTACTACGCAGTCGAGGAAGAACGGGGGAATGAGTGCCATGCGTCCTGTTGGAAGTGCGCTTGCCTGCTAACGGCAATTCGACGTCCCAATCAATTCTGCATCTCGAACATTTTACCCCAACAACTTAACAATGTAACAATTAGGGTCAGACTATACTTTTACGAGATAGACTACCCTCCCCAGTCCCAGAACTCTCAGAAAATCGAGTCTGATCCCAATTAGCCGTTCATGTCTAGAAGCGATAGAGGACGTGGCAGGCGGCGC
>JAXIOW010000077.1:0-5221 GCA_045403215.1 Nitrospirales bacterium
TGATGTATAAGTTCACCGCAAGCGGGCGGTGCTATGGCTGGCGGGAAACGGAAGGCTGGCTCAGGAAGCTGGGGTTCGGGCGCTTCACGCGCCGCACGGTCACGCCCGACATCGGCACGCTCGAGGCGACCAAGCTATAAAAAAAGATCCGTTGATGGCGGGCGACGCCGAGCGGGACCCTGGCGGAGCGGAAGAGCCTACAGCCGAGTCTGCGGGGCTGCGACGGCGTTTCGACCCGTTGCAATCGAGCGGGTGACACCGCATGGGCGCCCAGATGCAGCGCAGGGCGTACAGCCGGGTCTGCGGGGCCTCGACGGCGAAACGCCCAGCTGCACTGGGCTATGCGGAGGCAGGACCCGCTCAAAGAGCAACGGGTTCCCCGTCGCACGTCAGGGTGGCTCGGCGGCAGGACCCGCCAGAATACACGGCAGGTTCGTGTCACACCGGCATCTGCATCTCCGCGAGGGACCGGAACTTCCCGACCGACCGGTGCCGCAGCAACATCCAGCCGAGGTCGCTGAACTGCTGGTAGATCGGCCGGAACTCGTTGAGCAGCTCGTCATTGGGCAGTTGCGGCTCGGTCTTCCCGTGGTCCCGCCGGATCTGCTCGAAGATCTCTTTCAGGCTATGCTCCCCGTCGAGGTACGTGAAGATGTCTCGGGTGTAAGGACCCGGTACAAACTCGACGGGCGCGGCGTACAACGTGCTTGCGACCTTGACGCTGCGTCCGGAGCTTCGCTCGATCACCTCCAGGACGTTCCGAGGCGGGTCCAGGAAGTAGAACGGCACGTTCCGCAAATCGTCCAGCGGGGCGACCGTGCCGGCCTGTCTGGCCACGTAGAAATTGTGGACGATCATGTCGCCGGTGATCAATTCGGCGATGGCCTGTTGCTGCCTCCGGGGCAGCGCGCTGACTCTGTCAAGGATTTGCTTGTCGCGGATGTACGACTCGACCTTGTACTTGGAGCGCCCTCGCTCAAGCAGCTCGATGACGTGCAGGCCGCAGCCCTCGACCAGGTCGTACAGCTCGTCCACGGTAAAGGGCCGGTCCTGCGCATGCAGCAGCAGGTCCACGATGCCGGCGTCGCCGAATTCCTTGTGGTCCCCGATGATGTCCTCGCTGCGCTTGAACCAGTTCGTCTTCGGCAGGTTGTCCAACACAATTTGGGTGTTCGCGAGCTTGGCCTGCAGATCGGATTCATCGAAGTTGATACGGCGCAGCAGCTCTTGCACCTGATACACGCCTGTGCGCCCGTACTTGCCGTAGAGCATGAGGGACATGGCGCCGTCGTCCTTGAGCACGGAACGGAGCGCCTGCAGGCCGGCCTTGGGATCGTCCAGATGGTGCAGGACCCCGACGCAGTTGATGTAGTCGAAGGGTCCAAGCTTCAAGGACGGCAGGTCCAGGACAGAGCCGTGCACCCAGGTGATGTTGGCGAGCTTGCGGACCTCCGCCCGGCGTTTGGCGATCTCGACGC
Source organism: Nitrospirales bacterium (assembly GCA_045403215.1). Taxonomy (GTDB): domain Bacteria; phylum Nitrospirota; class Nitrospiria; order Nitrospirales; family NS-4; genus NS-12. The sequence continues at coordinate 1,479 of JAXIOW010000077.1, forward strand.
ACTTCTCGCTGATGTCGAGATGCACGACTTCGGCGCGCCGGTTATAACGCAACTGCTCGGCCAGGAAGATGGTCTGGACGCCGGTCCCACCGCCGGCTACAAGTATTTGAAATTCCTGAGAGAAATTGTTTCTCCCTTTGTAGCAATAGAAGTTGATGAGCTCCAGAAAGTCGTGCCAGCTGTTCTCCAGCCGGACCTTCTCGTCCGCCGGGTTGCGCGGGGGATAGGGATAGGCTTCGTACTGGTCTCGAACTGCCTTGAGGTAGCTGGAAGCTTCCATTGGTGAACCGTCTTCTTGAGTCCTGATTCTCTCCTATGAGTGTTCCGGCCGCAAGGTCCCGATGCGCTCGTGATAGGCCTGAACATGCCGCTTCACGGGGATCAACAACTGTGGCGGCAAGGGCGAGGTGAGGATCTCATGCCCGTAATTGACCGGCCGCTCGAATTTCCGGATGCCCAGGACCACTCCGGCGATGGCCCAGTACTGGTTCTCGATCCACTTGGACTTGACCACCCGATCCAGGTACTCGTAGAGGACGGGGCGCTCCCGGATGGGCCCGCGGAACGACTCCTTGATCTCCCCGAGCAACCGTTCTTCCTTCTCCGTCCGCTGGTACAATCCTTCCATGATATGGTTCAGCGACACGAAGTCCTGGAGGTCGAAGCGGATGTCGACGTCCTTCGTGTCCTGCCTGTAGGCCGCCCAGTCAGTCGTCTGATAGAGCCGCGCCAGCAGGTCCAAAAAGTCCCAGACCATGATCTCCTCGTAGGTCTCGAACTCCCGCGAGAGCCGGACCTTCACGAACGTCCGGCGGTCGTACGTGTGGTGGGGGAAATAGTAGGTGTGGGAGATCTCCAGCAGCCGGCCGGCGGCGTCCCATTTGGGATTGCGGTACTGCCATTCCTCCGGGACGACGAGCCCCTCGGCGGCGAGGCGGGCCTTGTACAGCGGCATGAACGCGTCGAAGAAGAGCCCTCCCTTTTCCTCGAGCGGCGTGGAGGCCAGGCTGCCGATGCCCAGCGTCAGCCTGGCGAACGGCATCCGGGTGTAGCCGTCCGGGCGGACGACGAAATTGAAGCCGCCCCAGGGCCCCACGTCGAAGAAGGTCACGCTGCCCTGCTCCGCCAGGCGGTCCTCGGTGGCGCGCGCCACGTCGCGCCAGAGATGGATCAGGCTGCCGATGTGGACGTGCTTGTCGCGGAACAACGGCGGCCAGTCGGTCGGCGGCTCGGGCTTGATCCGGGCCTGGAGCTTGACCAGTTCCCATTCCACGACGTGCGCGAGGGTGCCGGAGCCGCTCCGGATCTTCCTCAGCTCGTGCTCGCACCGTGGACGCACGCGCTCCCAGAGGTCGGACGCCTCAGGCGCCTCCTCCACCGCGTCCGCGATGAGCGAGGCCAGGGGGTGCCGCGAGGAAGGCGCGGCGTTCTGGAAGACCCCCAGAATCGAGGAACGGAAGTGGCGGAGGGCTCTATCGCGACGGGTCACAGAGGGAATTATAGGGCGGCCGCGCCCGCAACGGAAGCGCCGTCAGCTTTCAATCAATCTGCTTCGATCGTTTTCCCTTACTTGCAGCAGCGGCCAGGCCGGGTGCCGGAGAGCCAGGGATCCTTCCGGTCCTTCGAGGCGCAGTCCTTCTTGCCGCGCACGAGCGCCAGCCAATCTTCGTTCTCGGTGTCAATCCCGCCGCTCCCATGTAGCCCGGCGGCCGCGTATTCCGAACTCCGGGTCCATTCCCACTCGCCCAGGAGATTCTGCAGGCCGAGGCCGCTCTTCTCGTTCTCCTTGCACACCAGCTCCCACTCTTCCGCCCAGCACAGCCGCTTGAATTTGCTGGAGCACATTTTTTCGACCTCAACCCAATCGCCCCGCCGCGTCTCGTTAATATCAATGCAGAATCCCCCTAATCCCACGATGGAGCTGCCGATCGGGACCATACCTTCCGGGCAGGCCTCCGGCTTCCCCGGAGCAGGCTCCTTATAGTCGGGGTCACGCTTTCTTGCCAGGGCGGCAAAGTCAATCTGGGGTTCGATGACCGACAGGGTGGCCGTGGTCTTCCCGATGGGGGTGGCGAGTTCGATAGTGACCGAACCCAGCGGGACATTTTGATCCACCTCGATTGGCACCCCGACTGACGTCGCTTTGGGGGCGGTCCCTCCGAACTTAATCCCGCTCTGCTTAGAGGAAAATGTGGCGCCGACCAGGTTCGCACCTTTGAAGTACACAACCGTCGTCTTACCGGTCTGAATCGCCGGCGGAGACACCTCCGTGATTCGAGGCTTCATAGTTTCTCGCGTCCCGCGGGTGACGGAGAGGGTGTTGTCGAGAGCACCGGTCTCGAACATCGACACGATGCCCTCGGCGTCTATCGAATACAACAACCGCCCGGCCTCGTCGTAAAAGTCCTGTGGCTTGTCGGCGCCCGAAGCGGCGAGAGGACGCCCCGCATCCATCACAACCCAAAGACACATTACCATCACAACGGTCTGGACACAGCGCAAGGCAGTTAAGCCCATTCTTGCCCCCTCACTTGCAGCATCGCCCCGAATAAACCTCCGCTTTCCAACCCGGAACGATATGCCTGGCCTGACAGTCCGATTTGCCCAGCAGCACGTTTCGAATATCCTCAATGGCTTCCAGACTGAATGCGATCTGCATGCGGTCCAACGTCCCGGTCCATTCCCAGTCCCCGATCATGTTCTTCAAGGGCAGCCGCCCCGCCACCGCCTGCTCGCACGCCCGCTGCCATTCCGGCAACTGGCACAAACGCTTCCCGCCGCCGGCGCAGGCCTGTTCGGCCTTCCGAAAGTCCCCGGTGAACGTTTGTTCGACTTCGATACAAAACCGCCCGCGTTCCGCGCTCACGCCGACCATCCCCTCAGGACAGGCCACAGGACTAGTGGTCGGGGTCTTCGGCCTGACACCTCCTCCGCTCGTTGCGCCGGTGACCCCGATTTGCATCTCCGTGACCTTGAAGGAGGTCGTGGTTTGCCCAATGGGCGTCGTGACCGTGAGGGTGACCTCTCCCGGCGTGACGCTGAGAGGCACATTAACAGTGAAGTCCAACTTCTTGGGCTTTCCGGAATGGGCCCCTATCTCGATCTCGGGAACGCTCACTTTCACACTCGCTCCGATGAGATTTTTTCCATTGATCTTCAGCACGGTGGAGCCGCCAGCCGGAATTGTTTCAGGCAAAATTTCGGTCACTTGGGGTTTCATCTGTTCGCGGGTCCCCCGCGTCACCGAGAGGGTCAGATCGGTGGGGCTGTTCTCGAACATCGAGACGACCCCATCGTCGTCGATCGTGTAGATGACCCGTCCCGCCTCATCTTTGTAGGATTCTTTTGCGCCTGCGGTTCCTTCGAACCCCAGCAGGACACAGAGAACCGCCGTCAAGACTATGTCTCGCTTCTGTCGCATGACTCCGACGCTCCTTGGGGCCTCCCTGCCTTTTCCCCTTTACCTTATCTTACCTTCCCAGGGCATGCAAAAGCACGAAGGGCGGGGTCCCCTTTCGAGAACCCCGCCCTTCGCTAGGTTTAAAGGGAGGGGCTACCGGCCTCCCTTCCTACCCACTCGTTACAACCAGGTGACGCGTTCCGCCGGGCGGATGTAGATCGGCTCCTCGACCTGGATCCGCACCACCTCCTTGCCCGACTTGTTGAACGCCAGCACCGTGTCGTTGTACATCTCGAACTTCCGCCCGTGAATCTGGGTCTCAAACACCTTCGGCCCCGGAATC
>JAXIOW010000086.1:0-11007 GCA_045403215.1 Nitrospirales bacterium
CCCGCACAGCGCGTGCCGATCGTCTCGGTGCGCATCGCGGCCGACGTGCCTGCAGCCCAGCGCGCGGGGCTCGAGCTGATGCGCACCGACACGGCGAGCTTCGCGGCGCTGGTGGAAGCCCGCCGCAACCGGCAGGATGACTGGTACAAGGTGCCGGCCAGGCACATCGATCTGTGCAACGTGCCGATCCCGGTCCGGCCGCGCTGATCGAACGCAGGGGGAGCGATGGACCGACTCTGGCTCAAGAGCTATCCGGCCGGCGTCCCGGCCGATGTGGATCTCACGCAGTACCGCTCGCTGGTAGCGCTGCTGGAAGACGGGTTCCGGCGCCACTCCGGGCGCGACGCCTACGCCTTCATGGATCGCCGCATCAGCTTCGGCGAGGTCGACCGGCTGTCAGCAGCGTTCGGCGCGTGGCTGCAGGGCCGTGGGCTCGCGCCCGGCGCGCGGGTCGCGATCATGATGCCGAACGTCCCGCAGTACCCGGTCGCGCTGGCCGGGGTCCTGCGCGCCGGCTGCGTCGTGGTGAACGTCAACCCGCTCTACACGCCGCGCGACCTCGAGCACCAGCTGAAGGACTCCGGCGCCGAGGCGATCGTGATCCTCGAGAACTTCGCCGTCACCCTGCAGCAGGTGATTGCCAGGACCGGGATCAAGCACGTCGTGGTCGCCTCGATCGGCGACCTGCTCGGTTTCCCGAAGGGCGCGATCACGAATTTCGCCGTGCGCCGCGTAAAGAGAATGGTCCCGGCGTATTCGCTGCCGGGCGCGGTGCGTTTCAACGACGCGACTTCGGAGGGGGCACGACGCAGGCTCGCGACGCCGGACGTCGGTCCCGACGACATCGCCTTCCTGCAGTACACCGGCGGGACCACCGGCGTATCGAAGGGCGCGACCCTGCTGCACCGGAACATGGTCGCAAACGTGCTGCAGCTCGAGGCCTGGGTGGCGCCTGCGCTCGCCGACACGAGCCGTGGCCCGGTGCCGAAGCAGTTCGTCTACATCTGCGCGCTGCCGCTGTACCACGTCTTCGCGCTGGTGGTGAACTGCCTCGCGGGCATGCGCCTCGGCACGCTCAATGTGCTGATCGCGAACCCGCGCGACATCCCCGGTTTCGTCAAGGAGCTCGCCAAGTACCCCTTCAACGTGATCCCGGGCGTCAACACTCTTTACAACGCGCTGGCGGAGAACCCCGAGTTCCGCAAGCTCGACTTCTCGCATCTGCGCGTCGCGAACGGCGGCGGCATGGCGGTGCACAAGGCGGTCGCCGAGAAATGGCTCGCCGTCACCGGCGTGCCGATCGTCGAAGGGTACGGCCTCTCGGAGACCTCGCCTGTCGCGACCTGCAACCCGGCGACTGCGCGCGAATACAACGGCACCATCGGGCTGCCGTTCCCGAACACCGAGATCGCGATCCTCGACGACGCGGGCCAGCCCGTGCCGCTCGGCGACCCGGGCGAGATCGCGATCCGCGGCCCGCAGGTCATGGCAGGCTACTGGCAGCGGCCCGACGAGACCGCGAACGTCATGACGCCGGACGGATTCTTCAAGTCGGGCGACGTGGGCGTGATGGACGAGCGCGGTTACATCCGCATCGTCGATCGCAAGAAGGACATGATCATCGTCTCCGGCTTCAACGTATATCCGAACGAGGTCGAGGCCGTGATCGGTATGCACCCGGGCGTGGTCGAATGCGCGGCCATCGGCATCCCCGACGAGCGCTGTGGCGAGGCGGTCAAGGTGTTCGTGGTGCGCAAGGATGCGACGCTGACCGAGGCCGAGCTGATGGACTGGTGCAAGCAGAACCTGACCGGCTACAAGAAGCCGAAGTTCATCGAGTTCCGCGCCGACCTGCCGAAGAGCAACGTCGGCAAGATCCTGCGGCGGGAATTACGCGAGACGAAGCCGGCGGAACAGACACGGAGCGCCTGAGCCGCTATAAAAAAAAATTCAGCTCGGAGCCAATTATTCGCGAATAATCGGCTCCGAGCCGAACCCGAGTTTGACAGTTGGGACGCACATGGCGGGGTGTTGTCGGCATTGAGGTCGAAGCAGAACAAGCACTTACGCTTGCACGAGGGGGCTATCAAGCAAAAACGCCTAGATACATGGATCGATACTCTAGGGCTTCCACGAAGGCGTGCAGGCGAGTATTATTGGATACATGTACTTGCGTGAGTCGCGGCAGAGGCGCACCGACGGGTCAGTCCTGACCCACCTGCAGCTCGCCGAGAACGTCTGGGATCCGGAGAAGCAGCGCGCGCAGGTCAAGATCCTCTACAACTGCGGCCGCGCCGATGATGTCGCGAGCACCGAGCGATTGCGCCGCCTCGCACGCAGCATCCTGCGCCGCTGCGCACCCGAGGAAATCGTTGCTCAGGATCCGTCCTGGCAGCTGGTCAACGCCTGGCCGTACGGGGATGTGTATGTGCTCGAGCAACTGTGGCGGCGACTCGGGATCGGCGAAGTCATCGCGGAAGTCTGCGGCGGGCGCAAGTTCGACGTCGAGCGGGCGTTGTTTGCGATGGTGGCCAATCGCGCCTGCGCGCCCTCCTCGAAGCTCTACTGCTATGAGCAGTGGCTGAAGGAAGAGGTGCATCTAGAGGGCGCGGCCGCGCTCGAGCTGCAGCACCTGTATCGGGCGATGGACTTCCTGGAAGCGAACAAGGACGCGATCGAGAAGGCGATCTACTTCCGGATGGCGGATCTTCTGAACCTCGACGTCGAGATCGTCTTCTACGACACCACTTCGCTGCACTTCGAGGTCGACGCGGAAGATCGCGGCTTCGGCGATCGGAACGAAGTGCACGGCAACCTCGCCGCCGGACGCAAGACCTACCCGGCGCTCAGGAAGCGCGGTCACGCGAAGAACGGCCGGTTCGATGCGCCGCAGATCGTCGTCGGGCTCGCCGTGACGCGCGACGGCTTCCCGGTCCGGCATTGGATCTTCCCGGGCAACACGGTCGATGTCACGACGGTCGAGCGGGTCAAGAAGGATCTGCAGGGCTGGCACTTGAGCCGCTGCGTGTTCGTCGGCGATGCCGGGATGGTGTCGAAGGCCAATCTCGAGACCCTCGCCCGGGGTGGCGGCAAGTACCTCCTGTGCATGCCGATCCTTCGCGGCAGTGAGGTCGCGAAGAAAGTTGTCACCCGGCCGGGCCGGTACCAGAAGGTCGCCGACAACCTCGAGGTCAAGGAAGTCACCGTCGGTGATGGGGAGCGCCGCCGCCGCTACGTCGTCTGCTACAACCCCGAGGAAGCCGAGCGGCAGAAGCAGCACCGCGAACAGGTCCTCAAGGAGCTCGAGGCCGAGATCGATGGGTTGCGTACGCAGCGCGGCACCTCGCACAGCAAGCGGGTCTGTGAGCTGCGCGCCTCCGGCCGCTACGGCCGGTATCTGCGACTCACCCGCGGCGATGTGCCGCGCATCAATCAGACTGTCGTCGCGGCCGCCGAGCGCCTCGATGGCAAGTTCGTCGTGCACAGCAATGACGACACCTTAAGTGCCGCGGATCTCGCGCTCGGCTACAAACAGCTGCAGCGAGTCGAGATCGCGTGGCGTTCCCTCAAGAGCGGACTGAAGTTGCGGCCCGTCTATCACTGGGCGCCGCATCGCATCCACGCGCACGTCGCCCTCACGGTGCTCTCTCTATTACTCGAGCGGGTCGCCGAGCAGGCTTGTGGCGACACCTGGCGCAACATCAAAGACGATCTGCGCCGCATCAAGTTGGCTCAATTGTTGAGCCCAAACGGCACCGTCTGGCAGCTCACCGAGCCCGCCCCGGACGCGCTTAAACGTCTGAAATCACTGCAAATCAACAAACCCCCGCCCATCCTCCACCTGGCCTGAGCGCCTAGATACACGACCGTTCCGCGGGGTGCGCGTACGTCATTGTTCCGTCAATGAAAATCGCCTCCTCGTATCCAGGCGGTGTCAAAGTCGGGCTCAAGGCGCGCCGCCTGTTGCGCGTGATCGCCTTCAGGCCTCGGTGGTGCGGCGCTAATATCGATTGGCGCCGCAGCGGTCGTCGCGTTGCTACGCGGCGAGCACGCCCTTCGTCTTCGCGGTGTGAGTCGCGATTAAGTCCATCAGTGCGGGCGAGAGGCAGTCGTAAGGCTCCAGCTTCAGCTCTCGCAGGCGCGCACGTACTGCACCCAGCTGATCGGGCTTCGTTCCCGATTCAATGATGGAGGAGACAAACGCCGCGAACTCCGGGGCAGCCCAGCCTTTGTCCTGCGACAGCTCGACGTGGATGAAATCGAACCCGTAAAATGGATGCCCCTTGTTCTCGATTCGGCCGTACATGTGCACGCCGCAGCCGGTGCAGGCATGCCGTTGAATTGGCGCCGAGGCGTCGACGGGCTTGAGCTTTTGGGCTCCGTTCGTAACGCTGAGTTTGTCGCGCCCGACGACAGCGACCAGAGAGAACAATGCGCCTTGCGGCTTCCAGCATTTGGTGCAGCCGCAAACATGATTGAAGGCGCAATTCCCCTCGATGCTTACGGTCACAGGGCTCTGAGAACACTTGCAGGTGAGCGTTCCACCTTCGAAACTCTCAGACCCGGCCTTTACGCCGCTATCCACTACGGGATGGATCAAAATAGCCATAGCCGTTCCCCTTGCTGTAATTCAGACGTTGCTCAGAATTTCACGACACTGCGGATCGATTCACCCGCGTGCATGAGGTCGAAAGCGCGATTGATCTCATTGAGCGGCATGGTGTGAGTGATCAGGTCATCGATGTTGATCTTCCCGTCCATGTACCAGTCGACAATCTTCGGCACATCAGTGCGGCCGCGCGCGCCGCCGAAGGCCGTGCCCTTCCATACCCTGCCGGTGACCAGCTGGAAGGGTCGAGTCTTGATTTCCTGCCCCGCACCCGCGACACCGATGATCACCGATACACCCCAGCCACGATGGCAGCATTCGAGCGCCTGGCGCATGAGCTCAACGTTGCCAACGCACTCGAAACTGTAGTCGGCACCGCCATCGGTGAGCCCGACGAGGTGCTGCACCAGATCACCGCCCACCTCCTTCGGGTTCACGAAGTGGGTCATACCGAACTTCTCTGCAAGCGATTTGCGCCGGGGATTGATGTCGACCCCGATGATCTTGTTGGCACCCGCAAGCCTCGCACCCTGAATCACGTTGAGGCCGATGCCCCCAAGCCCGAACACGACCACGTTTGCGCCCGGCTCCACGCGCGCTGTGTTGATGACGGCACCGATTCCGGTGGTGACACCGCAGCCGATGTAGCAGATTTTTTCGAACGGCGCGTCCGCACGAACCTTGGCCACCGCAATCTCCGGCAGCACCGTGAAATTCGAGAACGTCGAGCATCCCATGTAGTGATGGATCGTCTCGCCCCCGATCGAGAAACGACTGGTCCCGTCCGGCATCACACCCTTGCCTTGAGTCGCACGAATTGACGTGCACAGATTGGTCTTGCGCGACAGGCACGACTTGCACTGCCTACACTCGGGCGTATAGAGGGGGATGACGTGATCGCCTTTCTTGAGGGAAGTTACGCCTGGCCCGACATCAACGACGATGCCCGCGCCCTCGTGGCCGAAGATCACGGGAAAAAGACCTTCGGGATCCGCGCCGGAGCGCGTGAACTCATCCGTGTGACAAATGCCCGTCGCCTTGATCTCGACGAGCACCTCACCCGCCTTCGGCCCTTCAAGATCCACCGTCACCACTTCGAGCGGCTTGCCGGCGGCATATCCAATAGCGGCTTTCGTTTTCATGGCTTCTCTTGGGAAGTGTTCGCCGCCGACTCGATGAGATGGCCCTTGTCATCGATCAGCGGGATACGGTAGCTCGCAAGGATCGTGTCAATCTCGCCTCGATGGCCGGCGATCCAGGCGTCGAGTGTATCCTTCCACTCTTTCTCGCCGAAGCGCACGCCCATCGAGATTTCGTAATCGAATTTGATGCCTGGATCGGACTTGAACGCCACGGCGCGCCACGCGCTCCCGTTGGAGTGGCGGTCCACGAGAAATCCGGCGATGGGTCCCCAAACAATCGCGAGGTCGATCTTCCCCGCGGCGAGATCGCGCTCGATGATCCCGGCAGGATTCTCATGAGGATCACCACTCTGCTGTGCGTAGGACACTGCCTGGTCGAGCATCCCGTTGCGCAACAGCCAGTCCGCCGCCGGGGACCGCGCAAATATCCCGATTCGTAGCTTGCGGCGCTGCTCTGGCGGCAACCTCAAAAGGTCATCCGGACTTTCGAGTTTCTCCAGATTCCCTTGCGCGCGGAACACCATGGCATACGTTGAACGCATGTCAGGTTGCGTCGTGGCCGTCAAATCATAGCCCTTCGGTACGCCGACAATCACGTCGCACCTGTATCGCTGGGTGGCCTCGTCGCGTTGGCGCAGCGTGTTGCGCACGAAGCCCATGCGCTGCGGGAAGAACGTGTATTCGATGCTTTGGCCGAGATCGTGAGCCAACTTTGCTGCAATCCGGTTCTCGTACCCCTCGCCGCGCTCATTCGATAGGGGCAGGTTGTCTGGGTCCGCACACACCCGCAGCACGCCGGCCTCGTTGTTCGGCTGCGTCGCTGCCGCGAGCGCCCCTGCGCACATGCCGGCCAGTAAAATCGCGGAAAACGTTGCTGCACGAATGCGCATGCGGAAGGCCTTCGAATCAAAGCTCGCGGGCAGTCTGATACCGGACGGCCAGCGTCTAATTCTGCTCGATCGCGGTCAGACGGCCCGGCTGGATCTCGCCATCGGAGCGGCCCTTCAGATAGGCGTAAAGGCCCTCCCAGTTCTTGACCACCATGTCGGTTCCGCTGAAGGGCGGCATGCCCTTCTCGGGGTTGCCCTTCATGAGCTTGTCGTGGAATTCCGTCTTCGACAGCTTTTTCAGCGACTCGGTCAGTGATGGTCCGACCAAGCCCTCCTGGGCCGCGCCGTGACACCGCTCGCACGCGAGCGCGCGCCACGTCTTCCAGCCCTGCAGTGTGGTCGCGTCGACCTTGTTGCCATTCTTAACCTCATAAAGCCTGCTCGCCGCCTTGGCCGCCTCTATCGGCTTGTCCGTCTCCATCGGCTTGTCCGACGCGAGCGCGGCGGCAGTCAGCAATGCAGCCAACGGAACCAGGAGGAGGCTACCGAATCTCAATTCGAGGCCCCAAGAAGACCGCGACATGCCGCCCAGATCAAGGGCGGCATGTCGCGAAGCATCACCGCACTTTCGTCAGCCATTAAGGAGCGTCGGGAAGCGCGAATACGAACAAGCTACCGCCAAGAGTCGTGAACTTGGCAAGGTCCTTGTATCCGCCAACGGCGCCGAGTCCATCAGTCGGTTCCGTCAGACCCGCAGCCATGCCGATGCCCGCCCAGCCACCGATGCCGGAGAGGATGCCGACATACTGCTTGCCTTCGTATTGATATGTGAACACGTTGCCGATGATTCCGGATGGCGTCTTGAACTTCCACAGCTCCTTGCCGTCGGCTGTATTGACCGCCTTCACGTAGCCTTCGAGCGTGCCGTAGAACACGACATCGCCGGCCGTAGTGAGCGCACCGGACCATACGGAGAAGCGTTCCGGCTTCGACCAGACGATCTTGCCCTTGCCCGGATCCCAGGCGATGAAATTACCCATTCCACCATGGCTGCCAGGCGTCGGGAACATCGTCAGCGTCGCCCCGACGTATGGCTGGCCCGCCGTGTACTCGACCTGGAACGGCTCGTAGGTCATGCACACGTGGTTGGTCGGGACCATGAGCAGGCCGCTCTTGCGGTCGTAGCTTGCCGGCTGCTGATCCTTGGACCCGAGCGCTGCGGGGCAGATGTCCTTGACATTGACATCGGCACCCGTCGTGCCAGGCGAGTACCGCTTGTCGACCACCGGACGTCCGCTCTTCATATCGACGTGCGTCGCCCAGTTGACCTTCGGGTCGTACTTTTCGGCCACGAGCAGCTCGCCCGTCGCACGGTTCAACGTGTAGCCGAACCCGTTGCGGTCGAAATGCACCAACGCCGGGACTTTCTTGCCCTTAATGTCGACATCGATGAGCGGGACCTCGTTGACGCCGTCATAGTCCCACTCGTCGTGGGGCGTCATCTGGTAGGCCCACTTCGCGACTCCGGTATCGAGGTCGCGCGCAAAGATCGTCATCGACCACTTGTTGTCGCCGGGACGTTGTGCAGGATTCCAGGTGCTCGGATTGCCCGTGCCGTAGTAGACGAGATTCAGTGCCGGGTCATAGGAGTACCAACCCCAGGTGGTCCCGCCGCCGATCTTCCACTGGTCGCCTTGCCACGTCTTGAGCGACGAATCCTTGCCGACCGGCGCCAGTTTGCCGTCAGTCCAGGTCATCGTCTTGCTGGGGTCGACAAGCATCTCGGCATCCGGCCCGGTGCTGTACGCGGTCCAGACCTCCTTGCCTGTTTTGATGTCGTAGGCTATGAGGCGACCGCGCACGCCGAACTCGCCGCCGGAAATGCCGGTGAGCACCTTGTCCTTGAAGACGTGCGGAGCGTTGGTGTTGGTCTCGCCGATCTTCGGATCGCCGTTCTTGACGCTCCAGATGACCTTGCCAGTGTTGATATCCAGCGCGACCAAGGTCGTGTCGGCCTGTTGCAGAAAGATCTTGCCGTCACCGTAAGCGAGGCCGCGATTAACGGTATCGCAACACATGACCGGGATGACATCGGCGTCTTGCTTCGGCTCGTACTTCCATTTAAAAGACTGGTCCTTCAGACTCACCGCGAACACGTTGTTGGGGAACGGCGTGTGCACGTACATCGTGTCGCCGATCACCAGCGGCGAACCCTCGTGGCCACGCAACACGCCCGTGGACATGCTCCACGCGACCTGCAGCTTGGCAACGTTGCCGGCGTTGATCTGGTTCAAATCGCTGTAACGATGATTCGCGTAGTCGCCGGCCTGCGAGGCCCAGTTGGACGATGAGCCCATGGCTTTCTCAAGGTCGGTTGGGGCAGATTTAGCGTTCGAACATGCCGCCGAAGTGAGTACTGCGGCACTGACTAATACGGTAAAACTCTCGTATCTCATATAGCCCTCCAGCCTGTGATTCTTCCGAACATGCGATAGGCCCACGTTGTTGTAGTGGTTGTTGTTGTCCGACTTTCTCGGGTAGATCCTAGAGATCGCAAGATTGCAGATAGCATGGAGTCCACCCGCGCGGCGATCGCCGTGGCATGCGGCTCCCCCATCAGGTGCATATCTACACCTACTGCGTCGCCGCCACAACAGGAGACGCTGGAGCCGCCCTCCCGCACGGCGTACGATCGGTTGGGCACCGGCGGTGGGACGAAGCGAGGTCGCACATGGCAAGGCGAATGCTGCACAGCGGATGCAACGCGGCTCTGGCGATCATCGCAGCCACCGCCGCCCTGTGCAGGGCGGATACACCCCCGCAGGGTGATCGCGCCGGGCACGACTATCCCACCTTTGCTCGTGTCGAGTACGTTCAGGAATGCATGCTGAGGAACGGCGGCGAGCTGGCCTACCTCTACAAGTGCTCGTGCGCTATCGATCGGATTGCGAAGGATCTGAGCTACGACGAATTCGTCGAATGGGGGACCTTCGCGCGCAACGCCTCGCTGGCGGGCGAGAGAGGCGGGGTTTTCCGCGATTCGGACCAGGCCCGGGAAAAAACCAAGCAATATCAGGCCCTTGAGGCCGAAACTTATCGAGCGTGCGGCCTTCAGGTCCGGAAATAGCCTGCCCAAGAATAGGGGAGACGCAGCGCGTCGTCGGTCATCCGCCGCCGACACGCGGAGTAGGGCCAAGAGCGACGCCCCAGGGCGAGCGCCCGACCGGTATTTTATTGATGACGCGCAGGCTGGTCGTGTCGACGACGCTGACGTCGTTGGACGGGCCATTTGCCGTGTAGAGACGCTTTCCATCCGTTGACAGTGCCATGCCCCACGGGCGCGTCCCAACCGGGATCTCCGTAACGAGCTTTGGCCCCGCGAGCGCGACAACGGCAACTGTCCCGCCCCGGCCTGTGCTCATATACAGGCGGCCTCGGGCAGGATCGAGCACGACAGCCATCGGGCGGGCTTCCTTGCGCAGCTCGAGCAGCCGCTCGACGGACGCCCCGTCAGGGACTGACATCCGGTACAGCGAGGCATCGAACTCGCCGGACACGTAGGCCATACGGCTGTCAGGCGTGAATGCCACATCGCGCGGACGGTGGCCCACGGCCACGGAGCGCAGGACCTTGAACGTGCGGGCATCGATCACCGAAACCGCATTGTCAGACTCGTTCGTGACCAGCACCCATCGTCCGTTCGGCGAAACGCGCACGCCTTCCGGTTCTTTCCCGACCGGTATCCGCGCCTTGATATTGCCGCTGCCCACGTCAAGAACCGAAGTCTGCGCGGCATCTTCGTTCGCCACGAAGAGCAGCCGGCCGTCTGTGCTGAGGTCGAACTGTTCTGGGTCCGAGCCGGCCTTCAACAGCTTGAGCACCTTCAACGCTGCTGTGTCGATTACGGCGATGCCGTCGGCGCGCAGATCGCGCTCGAACTTCGCGCACTCCGCGTCCGGGATGGTGGGCGGACACTTCGGCAGACCGCTCACGGCCACGTAGAGCCGCGAGCCGTCCTGGTTGAGTCTCAGACCCCGGGGACGCTTGCCGACCGTTATGGTCGCAATCGCCTCAGCCTTGTCGGTGTCGATGACGGTGACGGTCTGGCCGTCCTCGTTGGAGACGTATGCGCGGCCGGCATCGGCGCACGGCGGCAGGGCGAGAAGACCCGCAAGTCCCAGCATGCGCAGCGCGGCGGGACGAGTGAACAAGGCGGTTCGTGTCACCGCAGGCACAGTGAACTCCGCATTTCCAGCGATTCTCATTGCATCATCCGCGCATGTCACGAGCGGGACAACCTGAGCGACCAGGGACTCGTTGGCGAAGGGCAGCTGGCCCATGAATCCGCCGGAAACCGACCAATTAGGCCCAGAGCAGGCGATTCGCGGTTGTGCGTAGTCATGGTGTTACACTCGGCCGTGCAAAA
>JAXIOW010000181.1:0-12292 GCA_045403215.1 Nitrospirales bacterium
CCGCTACGGGCAAGCTGCGGTCATGGAGCGCTTCCCTACAGAGAAAAGGATCGCGGTTCCCGAAGAGGAGGCGGTGCGCTTCGCCTGCAATGAGGTCTGTATCGGGAAGCGCGTCGTCATCCCGGAGGGCAGTCCTATCACGATGGAGAGGTTGGAGAAACTCGGCTACACGCCGCACGCGGTGGGGCTGTCCGAGTTCATCAAGTCCGGCGGGGCGGCGAAGTGCCTGACGCTCGCCCTGGACTAGCCTGAAGCCTTCCCTGTCCTTCGGTTTCCCCTTAGACGAATCCCTCCCGGCCGGTGTCTCATCGGGTAGGTCGCCAAAATCTGCGACTATTCTGAAGGAGACAAAAGGATGAGCGAGCCGGTATCCACCGAGCAGATCGAGCGGCGCATCCTGCTGATTCGCGGTCATAAGGTCATGCTGGACTATGATCTTGCGGAACTCTATGGGGTTCAAACCAGAATCCTTAACCAGGCAGTCAAGCGCAACAAGAAAAGATTCCCCGGCGATTTTATGTTCCAGCTTAATTTTCAAGAGGTTAGAGCTCTAAGGTCACAAATTGTGACCTTAGAGAAGGGACGTGGTCGCTACAGGAAATACCTTCCCTACGTTTTCACTGAGCAAGGTGTAGCGATGCTCTCAACCGTGCTGAACAGCGAGCGGGCCATTCAGGTCAACGTCGAAATCATGCGTGCCTTTGTCCGCCTCCGCAAGATGATCGCTTCGCACAAGGATCTGGCTCAGCGCTTGGACGAACTGGAAAACAAATACGATGCCCAGTTCAAGGTCGTGTTCGACGCGATCCGTGAGCTCATGACACCGGCTGAGGTGCCGCGTCGCCGGATCGGATTTGGCCGAGACGAGCCCTCATCAGAGACCTAGGACCGGCAGGATAAAGAGCGTTTGAGGGTGGGAAAAGAGTCACGCGGCGTGACTGACGGGCCTGTGATCTAGCCCCATCCAGAACCCTTCCAGGTAGTCGAGCACCGCCGTCATCCCCCGGCGAAAGTCCTCCCGTTCCGTCATCTTGCCGAGCCCGCCCGTATCACCGCCGTCCACGACGGCGACCGCCTTCTTCATGGCGTCTTCGTGCGTCGCTTCGAGTTCGCGATGGAAGGTGAAGTAGGTCATGTCCATCTGGGGATACCGGGAGGATTGTAGGATTTGGAGGCCGGGGATCAAGTGGTCCCACATCGTGATCGCCATGTTTTCCAGCCCGAACGAGGCGCCGAGCGCCATGGCGTGATTCCCGCTGCTGTAGAGCTGTTCCATCCCGTCGATGTAGGCCCGTGTCGACGGCAGCATGGGACGGGTCAGGGCCTCGTGCACGTCAATCTCGACCGAGCGCAGGAAGTCCCGGTAGAGCAGCTCGTGCCGGTACTTCGGCCGGCCGTCTCCCAACTCCGAGTACAGGACGTTCGTCAGCTCGTCGGCCACGGCCTCGTCCTCGGTGTTGACGAGCTGGGCGACCAGGATTTTCGGAAAAAACCGGGCGAAGTTGTAGAACTCGACGGCGAAACGCCGGAACTCCTCGTCGGTCAGCGCGCCGGTTGTGAAGCGATCCAGGTAGGGATTGTTGATGGCGCCGTGGCGGAGAACCAAGGCCCGCATCTCGTCATAGAAGGTCATGGCAAACCTCCTTGCTGGCCGTACGATCCCTCAATTGGCTGATATTATAGGTTTTTGTTATCATTCGTGCAACAAAAATTTTATTAGTTATTTCATATTTATTTTCAAGTACTTGTGATTTCTATTACAAAATAATTGTCTCTTCAAAGGCTTACAGAGTTTCCACGATAATATAAAATTTCTATTGCATGATAGAAGTCTTTTGTTATACTGAAGCCAATCTCTGGGGAGGAGCGGAGGAGGGACCATGCTGGAGATTACCCGGTACATTGAGGAGCTGAAGGAACGGTTGCACCTCAAGAGCGACTATGCCCTGGCTCACAAGCTCGGCATCACGCAGCCCGAAGCCAATCATCTTCGTCGAGGCCTGAAAGTCCCCAGGGAGGAACTGTGCATCAAGATGGCCAAGCTGCTGGGGAAGAATCCGGTCGAATTGATGCTGGTCGCGCAGAAGGACCGGGCTCCGGTTGAAGCCAAGGGATACTGGGAACTGGCCCGGACGGCCGTGGACGTAATGCTGCACGTCCCGTCCCATCCTCGCTATCTCCCGCGGAAGGTCGAGGCCATCGGCAAGGAGCTCCGGCAGATGGAAGCTCAGTGCCTGCTTTACGAGAACGGCGCGGCGGAGACCGAACCGGTCCGGTTGATGGAAACCGTCGCGCGCACCGTGGACGCCTTGATGGAGTACTGGAACCTCTGGAAACAGGGCGAGCCGCTCTATCCCAACTACCTCCTGGCCAACAAGGAGGCGGTGCATCGGGGCGTGACGATCCGGCGTCTGTTGGTGATCTCCGCCGAGCAGGCGGTTTCGAACGCCATCATGGCCGACGCGATCCAGGTAATGGACGACCAACGGCAGTCCGGCATCCAGATTTTCTACGCCTTCCGGGAGGAGTTGCTGAAGTCCGTGACGTATCAGCGCCTCGTCCAGGCGTTCAAGCGTCACGGCTCGGCGGCCGAGATCAATGCGGCCGTGTTCGACAACGAGATCATGGTGATGGCGCGCGCCTACGAGCGGGTCCCGCTGGGGCTGACAGGAGGCAGGGTCATCACCCGGATCAGCCAG
Organism: Nitrospirales bacterium; assembly: GCA_045403215.1. GTDB lineage: Bacteria > Nitrospirota > Nitrospiria > Nitrospirales > NS-4 > NS-12. The sequence goes on from JAXIOW010000181.1 coordinate 2,700, forward strand.
CAGGAGATCACCTGGAAACCTCAAGTGATTGAGGAGCTCAGTCCGGCGCCCTTGTTCGACATGACGCGGTATGTCCGGGAGTATGCAGGCCCCAAGGTGTTCAAGGCGGATCTGGCTCGCTTTCGCCGAGAGTCACGTGAAGAAGCACGTCCCGGCACGCTCGGGAGAGAAGGCGGAGCGCACCTCGGCGCATCGGTGGTGGGCGGGTGAGCACGGGAAGGGGCGCGTCCACCGGGACAGGAGCCTGTCTTGGCAGGCTCGGGGCGGGTGGGTGCGACGACGCCTGGGGCGGGCGGGTGAGCACGGGAAGGGGCGCGTCCCGGCGCGCCTGGGGCGGGCGGGTGAGAAGGAGACAACGGCCATGAAAGGCTCGATGGGGATCGATCACATCACACTATGCGTCAAGAACCTGGCTGCGGCCGAGTACCTGTTCACGAAGATCCTGGGATTCGATGTGATCTGGTCCGCGCGGGATGTGGGCAGCGAGCTCTCGAGCATGGATACCGTGGTCGTCCAACGCGGGAACGCGAAGATCGCGCTCATGCAGGGCAACGACAAGAGCGTCAAATCGCAGATCAACGAGTTCATCGAGAAGTACGGCCAGGGCGTCCAACACGTCGCCATCGAGGTGGATAACATCGAAGCGGTGTGCCGCGAATGGGAGGCGCACGGCGTGAAGTTCAGCGGGCCCCTCAAGGAGGGCCGCGACGGCTTCGGGCCGCTGAAGCAGCGGTTCACGTACCCCTTGTTCCCCGGGAGCGGGGTCTTCCTTGAGCTGACCCAGCGCCAGCACGGCCAGGAGCAATCCAAGACCTTCGTGAGGGAAACGGTCGAGAAGCTCTACAAGGACATCGAGCATGACCAGGTCCAAGGCGTGGAACAGACGATCATCGACTATGACAAGATCCTGAGCGAAGACATGCGGTTCAGGCGCACGTCGTGAGGATGACGTATACCGTTAAACGTGAAACGTAAAATGTAAAGGCGAATCTTCTTGCGAACGAATAACGTATGACGATTAACGTTTAACGACGTGAGAACGTGGGGAGGCCGCGATGTATCTCATCAAGAAAGGCAATGTTCCGAACCAGGCCCATGTAGGGATCCCGGAGGGCCTGCATGAGGAAGAGCACGGCCGCCGGGGGTTTGTCGGACCGGCATCGCACCTGTACCGGAGGCACCCTCCGACCGGATGGGTACGGATTGACGGCCCGCTCCGGCCCCGTGCCTTTGCCTGCGCGGACCTCCCCACTCCTGACCTGCGCGCAGCCGACGCCCGGCCGGTCGAGATCCTGGCGAGCCCGGACGCGCGGGTCTTCCTCTCCCGCCGGGCCGAGACGATGCCGCACTTCGTCCGCAATGCGGACGGCGACGAGGTCCAGTTCGTCCACGCCGGCCACGGGCGATTCGAGACCGACTACGGCGTGCTGTCCTTCGAGCCCGGCGACTACATCGTGATCCCCAAGGGCACGACCTATCGCATCGTCATCGAGTCGAGTCCGGTGCTCTTGCTCGTCGTCGAGACCCCAGAGCCGGTCGAGTTGCCCGAGCGGGGCCTGCTGGGCCATCACGCCCAGTTTGATCGCGGGGTGCTGACGGCGCCCGAGCCGGCTCCCGCCTCCGATGGCGAGGGACGCGAGTGGGACGTTTACATCAAGCGCAACAGCGAGTACACGCGCGTCGTCTATCCTTTTCACCCGATGGACGTGGTCGGGTGGAAGGGCGATCTCTGGGTGGCCAAGCTCAACGTGCGCGATTTCCGGCCGGTCATGAGCCCGCGCTATCACCTGCCGCCCAGCGTGCACATGACCTTTCAGGCGGGGGGCCTGCTCATCTCGACGTTCGTTCCCCGTCCGCTGGAGAGCGATCCGCAAGCGCTGCACGTCCCCTTCTACCACCGGAACATGGACTATGACGAGGTTCTCTTCTACCATTGGGGGAGTTTCTTCAGCCGGGCCGGCATCAAGCCGGGCATGCTCACGCTGCATCCGCAGGGAATCCATCATGGGCCGCAGCCACAGGCTGTCGAGGCGAGCAAGACCAAGACCCAGACGGACGAGGTGGCGGTGATGGTCGAGTCCAAGCGGTCGTTCACGGTGCTGCCTGTGCTTGAGCCGGTCGAGATCAAGGACTACGCGCTGAGCTGGAGCAAGCCATGAAGCTGGTCAGCTTTCGTATCCAGACGCCGGTCGGAAGCTTCGTCAGGGCGGGCGCCCTGCACGGCCATCGCATCGTCGATCTCAACATGGCCTGCGCGCGGCTGCTGGCCGATCAGCACGAGGCGCAGCCCGCGCGCCTGGCCCACGCCATGGTCCCGGCCACGATGCTCGAGCTGCTGGAAGGGGGGGCGTCGGCCATGGCCAGGGCCCGTCAGGCGTTTGAGTCCGTGGTCAAGCTCGGCGAGGCCGCGCGTGGTCCCGAGGACGAAACGATCTTCTATCGTCCCGAGGCCGTTCGTCTGCTGGCCCCGCTCCCGAACCCGCCGTCGCTGCGCGACTTCATCGCCTTCGAGGAGCACATCGCCGCCACCTCCCAAAAGCGCGGCCAGCCCATTCCGCCCGAATGGTACAAGGCGCCGGTCTATTACAAGGGCAACCATCGGACGATCATCGGACCGGATGAGGACCTCCCGTGGCCGCTGGAGACGACCAAGTTGGACTACGAGCTGGAGCTGGCCTGCGTCATCGGGCGAGCCGGGCGGGATGTCTCCGAGCAGGACGCGCCGGGCTACATCGCCGGCTACACGATCATGGACGACTTCAGCGCGCGGGATATCCAGTTCCAGGAGATGGCCTGCCGCCTCGGGCCGGCCAAGGGGAAGGACTTCGCCACCGCCATCGGGCCTTGTCTCGTGACCCCTGACGAGATCCCCGACCTCAACGCGCTCACCATGATCGCGCGGGTGAACGGCGAAGTCTGGTCGCAAGGACGGTTCGGCACCATTCACTGGTCGTTTCCCCAGATGATCGCGCACGTGTCTCATGGGGAGCCCATCTATCCCGGCGATCTTTTCGGATCGGGGACCGTCGGCGGCGGGTGCGGCCTGGAGATGGATCGCTACCTGAGCCCCGGTGACGTCGTCGAGCTGGAGATTCAGCCCATCGGGGTGCTCAGGAATCGGGTAATCAAGCAAGAGAGGCAGCCATGAGTGTCAAGACGATGGAAGAGCGTGCGCTCAAAGAACTGATCGACCGGCACCGTGACCTGTACGACGGGCCGGCGATCGATCCCAAGCTCAAGGGTATCATCCGGGACGCGCCGTGCTCGAAGCTCTCGGACTGGGACATTCACCGGATGCTCCGGACGTCCCGCTCCGTCTTCTTCGACACGCACGTCGAAGTGGTCTCAGGGCACCACACCGCGACCTATCTCCGGTTCGCCTCCATCGCGCGGTTCCCGCAACTGCTCAGGCTGATCGTCCGGGACATGGCCGACTGGGTTCGCCAGACCTTTGCCAAGGACCCGGTTGTCGGGATCGTCGCCCCGGCGTCGGAGGCGCGGATACTGGCGGACGGCGTCGCGGGTCTCCTCCAGAGTGAGATGCCGCTCCGCGTGGTGCTGGCCCCGTACAGTCCGGAGACCGGCAAGATCGGCACGGAGGTGAGCCCCGGCTCAATCAAGTCCGGCGAGCGTTTTGTCGCGCTGAACGATGTGACGACGCGGGGAAATTGCGTCAGCAAGCTGGGCTCGGTCGTCACGGACCATGGGGGCGTCCTGGCCGGCATGATGGTCTTCGCCCGCCGCGACAGCGGGCAGTTCCCGTTGATGGGCAAGCTGACCGCGAAGCACCCCTTCTACTACACGGCGGATTTGGACATGCCGCAGTGGGAGCCGAAGGCATGCCCGCTGTGCGGGGGGAAGAAACCGCTGCTGTCCTGGAGAGACATGCCGGAGTTTTAATCGCAACCGGGAGGCGCCATGGATGTCTTGGAGATGTGGAAGACAGTCAAACGAGCCGACCTGTTGCAGATGTACTACTACTTGCGCCTGACGCGGACGCTGGAGGACCGGGTTACCGCGCTGTATCGGCAGGGCCGGATCGTCGGCGGGGTCTATACCAGCAACGGGATGGAGGCGATCGCGGTCGGCTACGCCTCGGCACTGGAGCGGAACGACATCATCGCGCCGTTCCATCGCGACATGGGGGCGTTCCTGGTCCGCGGGATCACGCCCGGCGAGGTCGTCGCCCAGTACCTCGGCAAGCGCACGGGTCCCACGAAAGGCAAAGACGGCAACGTCCACATCGGTGATCTCAAGCGCGGCGTCATCGGGTTCGTCAGCCACCTGGCCGACAACCTGCCGGTCGCGACCGGGGTCGCGCTGGCGTTCCGGCTGCGCGGCGAGTCCCGCGTGGTCGTGGCCAACACCGGCGAGGGCGGCACCAGCCGGGGCGACTTCCACGAGGCGATGAACTTCGCGGCGGTCCGCAAGCTCCCGGTCATCTTCTTCTGCACCAACAACCAGTACGCCTACTCCACGCCGCTGCGGTTGCAGATGGCCATCAAAGATGTGGTCGAGCGCGCGAAGGCCTACGGCATGCCGGGCGAGATCGTGGACGGCAACGATGTGGCCGCCGTCTATTGGGCCGCGCGGCGTGCCATCCAAAAGGCCCGGGCCGGCGAAGGACCGACCTTCATTGAATGCAAGACGATGCGCATGCACGGCCACTCCGAGCATGACTCCGCCAAGTACGTCCCGCGCGAGCTGCTGGAGGAATGGAAGAAGAAGGATCCGATCCTGAAGGCGGAGCAGATGCTCAAGCAGCTCGGCTACGCCGATGAAACGACCTTCCGGGAGGTCGGGGAGCGGGTCACGAAGGAAGTGGAGGCCGGCGTGGAGTTCGCCGAGAAAAGTCCTCTGCCGGAAGGGCCGGAGACGTTGAACGGGGTGTTTGCGACGGAAGACGAGGTGCAACCATGACCACGGCCACGGCAGGACGGGAAGTCACCTACCTCGAGGCGATCTCGCAGGCGCTCGATGAGGAAATGACCCGCGACGAACGGGTCTTTCTGATGGGCGAGGACATCGGCCCGTACGGCGGCGCCTTCCGGATCACGGAGGGGTTCCAGCAGAAGTACGGCGAGTGGCGGGTGCTGGACACGCCGCTGTCCGAGTCCGGGTTCGTGGGCGCTGCCATCGGCGCGGCCATCATGGGAATGCGCCCCGTGGTCGAGATGCAGTTCGCCGACTTCATCTCCTGCGCCTTTGACCAGATCACCGAGGTGGCGGCGAAGAACCACTATCGCTGGGGCGCGCCGGTGCCGTTAGTGATCCGCGCCCCGTTCGGCGGCGGGGTGCACGGCGGGCCGTTCCATTCGGAATGCCCGGAGGGCTGGTTCTTCCACTCACCGGGGCTCAAGCTCGTCGCGCCGTCCACGCCGTACGATGCCAAGGGGTTGCTGAAGGCCGCGATCCGGGACCCCAACCCGGTCATCTATTTCGAGCACAAGTTCCTCTACCGCCGGGTCAAGGCCGTGCTGCCGGCCGAGGACTTCATCGTCCCGATCGGCAAAGCCGACGTGAAACGTGTCGGCTCGGATGTCGCTGTCATCACGTACGGGGCGATGGTCCACCTGGCACTGGAGGCGGCAGAACTGCTGGCCAGGGACGGCATCGAACTGGAAGTCGTGGATCTCCGGACGCTCATTCCGCTGGACAAGGAGACGATCTATCAATCCGTCCGCAAGACCGGCAAGGCCATCACGTTGCATGAGGACAACAAGACCGGCGGGATCGGCGCTGAGATCGCGGCGTTGCTGGCCGAGGAGTGTTTCGATTGTCTCGACGGCCCGATCCTCCGGGTCGCCGCGCCTGACACGCCGGTGCCGTTCAGCACGCCGTTGGAAGAGTTCTTTTTGCCCAAGGTGAGCGACATCGTCGCTGCGGCCAAGAAACTGGCTGCCTATTAGTTTGACGTTAACCGTTAAACGTGAACCGTTAAACGGCAAGAATCTTCACGATTAACGAATAACGTGTAACGTATAACGAGGATAAGGTGCCAACTGACATCATCATGCCGCAGCTCGGCGAGAGCATCGCGGAGGGTACGGTCGTCAAATGGCTGATCCCCCTGAGCGGGCGAGTCGAGAAGGACCAGTCGCTGCTGGAGGTCGAGACCGACAAGGTGGCGCTGGAGATTCCCTCGCCCGCTGCCGGCTACCTCGCCGAGGTGTTCGTCAAGGAAGGAGAGACCGTTCCGGTCGGTACGCTGATCGCGCGTCTTGCTGAGACGAAAGCCGAACAGGCGGCGCCGGCCAGCGTGGTCAACCGGGTCGGCGGGGTCGTGGTGACACCGATCGCTCCGCCGAGCGGAGTCGGCGACCATTACTCGCCGGCCGTCCGCCAGCTCGCCAAGGAGCGGGGGGTGGACCTCTCGCAGATCAAGGGCACCGGCGACGGCGGCCGCGTGACCCGGAAAGACGTGCTGGACTATCTCGCGAAGCGCGGGTCCGCTCAGCCCACATTGACTCGTTCTGCGTCGGCTCCCTCCGTCGCCGAGGAGATCCTGCCGTTCACGCCGATGCGGAAGACCATCGCGGAGCGGATGGTCAAGAGCCGCCAGACCTCCGCCCATGTGGTCACGTTCTTCGAGGCCGACTTCTCCGAGATCGCCAAGTTCCGGGAAGGCAAGGCTCTGACGTACCTCCCGTTCGTGATCAAAGTCGTCACCAGGGCCATCAAAGATGTGCCGATCCTGAATGCCTCCTGGGGCGAAAAGGGGATCATCCTCAAGAAGGACATCCACATGGGGATCGCCGTGGCGATGGAGGACGGGTTGCTGGTCCCGGTGGTACGACACGCCGATCGGAAAGGCCTCATGCAACTGGCCAAGGAAGTCACCGACCTGGCCGAGCGCGCGCGGACCAAGAAGCTGAACCCGGAAGAGGTCCAGGGCGGGACCTTCACGATCACGAACCACGGCGGGTTCGGCAGCCTGTTCAGCACGCCGGTCATCCACCAGCCCCAGATCGCCATCATGGGCGTCGGCGCGGTCCAGAAGCGGCCCGTCGTCATCAACGATGCCATCGCCATCCGGCCCATGTGCTATCTGAGCCTCTCGTTCGACCACCGGGTCATTGACGGCGCGACGGCCGACCAGTTCATGAGCAAGGTGAAGGCGTATCTCGAACAGAGCCCCTGGGAGAAGCACCTGTGAGCGCCAAGCAGACCCCAGTCATCGTCAGCGCGGTGCGGACACCGATGGGGGCGTTCAACGGTGTCTTCAGCGCGGTCCCGGCCACGAAGCTCGGCAGCATCGCGATCGCCGACGCGCTGAAGCGGATCAACCTGCCCGGCGAGCGCGTGGACGAGGTCTACATGGGTTGCGTGCTCAGCGCGGGCCTTGGCCAGGCGCCGGCCCGGCAGGCCTCGATGGGCGCGGGCATCCCGCCTTCGGTGGGCGCGACGACGGTGAACAAGGTCTGTGGCTCCAGCCTCATGACCACCATCATGGCGGCCCGGACGATCGGCATGGGCGAGGCGCGGATCATCGTGGTCGGCGGTATGGAGAACATGACGCGCGCGCCGTACCTGCTGGAGAAGGCGCGGCAGGGCTATCGGCTCGGGCACGGCGAACTGACCGACAGTCTCGTCAAGGACGGCCTGTGGGATGTGTACAACAATTTTCACATGGGCAACGCCGGCGAGCTGTGCGCCAGGAAATACACGCTCACCCGGCAGGAGCTCGACGACTTCGCGCTGGAGAGCTACCGGCGGACGCGAGAGGCGATCGCGTCGGGCGCCCTCAAGCGCGAGATCGTGGGGGTGGAGGTGCCGCAGAAGAAGGACCCGCCGCTCATGGTCACTGAGGACGAGGAGCCGAACCGCGTGGACCTCAGCAAGATGCGGTCCCTGAAGCCGGTGTTTCAGGAAGACGGGGTGCTCACAGTGGGCAACTCGCCGTCCTGCAACGACGGCGCGGCGGCGCTGGTGGTCATGGCGGAGGACGAGGCCGAGCGTCTCGGGCTCAAGCCGATGGCGCGGATCGTGGACTACGCGGGCGCGGCTCTCGCGCCGGAGTGGTTCACCATCGCGCCGGTCGAGGCCATCAAGCGGGTGTTGAAGCTGACCGGTCTCTCCCTCACGGACATCGACCTGTTCGAGATCAATGAAGCCTTCTCATCCGTGTCGCTGGCGATCAACCGGGAACTGGGGCTTGATCCCGTAAAAGTCAACGTCAACGGTGGCGCGGTCGCCTTGGGCCATCCCATTGGCGCGACGGGCGCGCGCATCCTGACGACGCTCCTCTACGCGATGGAGGCACGCGGCGTCCGGCGAGGGTTGGCGAGTCTCTGCATCGGCGGAGGCGAGGCGTTGGCGATGGTCGTGGAGAGGGTCCCATGACAGTGGGTGACATCACACGCATTGGGGTGTTGGGCGCCGGCCAGATGGGGCGTGGTATCGCCCAGGTCGCCGCCGCCAGCGGGTGGGACGTCTGGCTCTTCGACACCAAGCCGGAGACGCTCGAGGCCGCGCTGGGCAAGATCCGGCAGGGGCTGAACCGGGCCGTGGAGAAAGGGACGGTGAAGGCCGATCACATGGCCGCGATCCTGGAGCGTCTCCGGCCGATGAGCCGTCTGCGGGATTTCGACGAGGTGCCGCTCATCATCGAAGCCGTCCCGGAGAACGCCACGCTCAAATGCGATCTCTTCCGGCAACTGGGCCTGCTGTGCCGGCCGGAGACCGTGCTGGCGAGCAACACGTCCTCCATCTCGATCACGAAGCTCGGCGCCGCGTCCGGCCGCCCCGCGCAGGTGCTCGGCTTGCATTTCATGAACCCGGTGCCGGTCATGCGGCTCGTCGAGGTCGTCCAGGGAATGGAGACGTCCGAGGAGACGGTGGCGCTCGGCGTGGGCGTCGCCAAACAGATGGGCAAGACGCCGGTCGTGTGCAAGGACTCGCCGGGCTTCATCGTGAACCGGGTCCTGATCCCGATGATCAACGAGGCCATCTTTCTGCTGCAGGAGGGACAGGACGGAACGCTCACGCCCCAGGCCATCGACCTCGCGATGACCGACGGCGTGAACCATCCGGAAGGCCCGCTGGCCCTGGCCGACCGGATCGGCCTCGACACCGTCCTGGCCATTTGCGAGGTCCTCTACCAGGACCTGGGCGATCCCAAGTTCCGGCCCTGCCCGCTCCTGCGCAAGCACGTGGAGGCGGGCCGGTTGGGCCGTAAGACCGGCCGGGGGTTCTACACGTATGCGTGATACGTTAATCGTTAAACGTTAATAGTGGGAGACAGACAGCTTAATTCTCTGCTGGACGATTAACGAATAACGTTTAACGTATAACGAGGGGCACAAATGACACAGGAACGCAAACCGAGGTTCACCTCGCTCTCCGGATTGGACATCTCCCGTGTCCATTCGGCGGACGACCTCAAGGCCTGGGACCCGAAGAGCGATCTCGGACGGCCCGGCGAATTCCCCTACACCCGCGGCGTCTATCCAACCATGTATCGGGGCCGGCTTTGGACGATGCGCCAGTTCGCCGGTTTCGGGACGGCGGAGGACACCAACCAACGTTTCACGTATCTGCTTCAGCACGGGCAGACGGGGCTCAGCGTGGCCTTCGACCTGCCGACCTTGATG
>JAXIOW010000033.1:0-6423 GCA_045403215.1 Nitrospirales bacterium
GCGCTGCTGGATCGGAGCGACCAGTATCATCAACAGCCGGTGTCCGTCGTCGGGCAGGTCGCCGAACTTGCCACGAAACTCGGGCCCCGCAACCTGCCCTTCTATACCTTCCTCCTCAAAGACACGCAGGGAAGCGTGTCGGTGATCATGCACGGGAAGCCGGAACTCTCGAACGGGGATCACGCGTTCGTCCACGGGATCTTTTTCAAGTCCCGCAAGGCAGGCCACACAACGATCACCAACCGCATCGAGGCCACGGTGGTCCGACAGCGCCACGACGCCAAGCAACCATTCGTCGGTTGAAGGCTCCGGCTTGACAGCGCACGAGAAGGGTTGCTACAAGCAGCAATAGGTACTCGGATCGAGCAAGTTCGGCGTGGCGGTGTAGCTCAGTTGGTAGAGCAGCGGACTCATAAGCCGCGGGTCGGGGGTTCGATACCCTCCACCGCCACCAAGACATTCCGCTGCATTCCGCGATCGAGGGCTTCCCTCCTATGGCGACGATCCTGGTCGTAGATGATGAGACGGTGTTCTGCGAACTGTTGGGGACCTTGTTGAGGAGTCACGGCCACGAGGTCCTGACAGCGAACAACGGACGCCAAGGCCTCGAACTTTTTAAACAGCACCGGCCCAAGTTCACGATGTTGGACCTCCGCATGCCGGAAATGGGCGGGCTGGAAGTCCTGAAGCAAATCCGCGCGATCGACACCAAGGCGGCGGTGATGATCCTGACGGCGTGGGGGTCGGATGCCTTGGAGCTACAGGCTCGGAAGCTCGGGGTGACGGACTTTCTCAGCAAGTCGCTCTCCTTGGACACCATTGTGGCATCGTTGCAGCACGGGCTCATGCAGCCGGGAAAAGCCGCACGCGCGCCGAAGCCGCACGAGGAGAAGACGGGCGTCTCCTTCGAAATGCTGGAAGCGGACACTATCTTGCTGGTGGATAACAACCCGCAGACCAGCGAGCACCTCTCAAGATTTTTGGCCCGGCAGGACTATCAGGTGCACGTGGCCAAGGACGGCCCTACTGTCATGGAGCTGGTGACCCGGGTCAGGCCGCAACTCGTTGTGATGGACATGGACCTGCCTGGCTTGAAGGGGATGGAGGTGCTGCGGGCGTTGCGGGCGAAGAAGTACACGGGCGGTTTCGTCATGATGACCGCCAACCAGGACGATGCCATGATGAAGGCGGCGTTTGACCTGGGATCGGCCGATATCTTGGGCAAGCCGGTTGAGCCTGAGAGGCTCCTGGTGGCAGTCCAGGTCGGCCTGGTCCTCCTGCTCAACTAAGATCGTCCCACATCTACCGTCTCCCCTCCGGAGGCGGCCAATCCATCTCGGCCTGCCGGCCGCAATAAAAGCACGCCAGCCGGTACCGAGCCTTGCGCCGGGGGTTGGGCAGCGAGATGAACACGACTGGCGTGTGATCGAACGGACAGAACGCCGGCAGGTGCATCAGATGTTCATAGGCCATCTCCTGCAGCGACGCTTCGTCCCACGGCGGCGAGAGCTCTTCCCGTCCGGCGACACGATCCTGCCACCCGCACCGCTCGCACGTGATTTGGAACGTCTTGACCCGATCGGGCCCCTGGGAGAGGTCCGTCGCCTGGACCGGACCCGTGCACCCCGGCTGACCGCACGGAATCGTTTCATGCTGGAGCGCTTTCACGAACTCCTGGTGCCGGAGGGCTTGCTCGGGCGTGGGCATGTCGTGCCTATTGTATCGCCCCGGGGGCGGACCGGCAAACTGTCTTGTCCTTGAAAGTCTGGCCCAATGCGGCTACCATCTCCTCTATGCGCTCCTCTATGCGTGCAGCCAGCGCCTGTGCCGCTTTTCTCGCCGTCGCGATGTCGGGCTGTTCCTGGTTGAATCCGCTACCTCCGCTCAGACCCCCTCTGCCGGCGAACGGCTGCCAGCCTGCCTCGGTGGTCAAATACAACCAGGCCGGCATCGGCCACTACAAAGAGCGCCGGCTTGACGCGGCGAAAGCCGAGTTTCTCATGGCCGTGTCCGAGGGACCGAAGTGCGCGGAGGCGCACTACAACCTGGGCAACACGCTCTGGTATTTGGGCCAGAAAGAAGAGGCGCGGACGCACCTGCTTCAGGCGGCCGATCTGGCCCCGGGCAACGCAGTGATCTGGGATTCCCCCGTGCTCCGGCCCTACGGCGAGCCGCAGAAGGAAAAGAAGAAGAAAGATGCCGCCGCGGAGCAAGCGCCCGGCTCGTTCGGCAATCGAGGGCGCCTCGGCGGCTACTAGGCGTCACGCCCGGCTACAACCCGATCTGGGTCCGGATCTCTTCTCTCACCTGGTCTTGGGCTTCCCGCATCCAGGCTTCAAGCCTGTGGAAGAGATGCACGTCGGTCTCCATGAATCCCTTGACCAGGACCTCAGAGGACTTTTCCATCCGGCCCTCTTCCAAGATGAGCTGCGCCTTCTGGTCAGCGATCTTCCGGGTTAAAAACTGGGTGAGCTTGAGCTGCTGGCCTGGCGAGCCGCCGGATACGCCCAGGATCTGATGCTGGAAAAGCTCCAACTCGCCTTTGATATCCACCCAGACCCGCATCACCCGCGGGGTCAGCCACCCCTTCCGACTGATGCAGAAGTCGTAGGAGAACGCCGGCGCATCCGGCTCTCGGAACGGTCCGTTCCTGAGCGACACGTCATATTTATGAATCGCAGGGTCGGTCTTGTCGGCCATCGGTGCTCATCAACCTCTACGCAGCACGTACTATACGGTTCGTGACGCGCCCTTGTCAAAATAGGCGCGCACGCGTTCCGCCGTGTCCATGCCGTCGCGGATGCAGTCTGGAATACCGACACCCCGGTATCCCGCGCCCGTCAGGAAAAGGCCCGGCCACCGTACGAGCCGCTCGTCGATAGCGGCCAACCTCTCCAGATGTCCCACGAGATATTGCGGCATCGCGCGGGGCCAGCGACAGACTCTGGCCAGCACCGGCGCTTCGGTGACGCCCATCATACCCCGGAGCTCAGCCCGCGCCAGACCCACTAACCCATCGTCGGACTGCGCTAACACCGCGTCGCGGCCCGCTCCGCCGACGTAGGCCCGAAGCAGCACCGCGTCATCCGGCGCCCGATGGCTCCACTTCGACGACGTCCAGGTCACTGCCAGCAGCGCGCGCCCCTCAATCCGCGGGACGACGAACCCGTAGCCGTCCAGGCGGTTCGAAAAGTCCTGCCGGCGGAAACCCAGGGAGATCGTCGCGGTGGACGCATAGGGAATGCCGCGGAGCAGGGCGGCCAACTCGCCGTCGAAGGGCTCAAGCAGGGTGGCGGCATCATAGGCCGGCGTCGCCAGAATCAGCGCATCGACTGCCAGGGACGCTGCACCTTCGATCGCGGCCTCGTACCCGCTCGGCGCCCCGCTTACGCGCACGGCACGGACCCGACGCCCCGTCAGCACACGGAGGCGGCCGAGCCGAGCGGTCAAGGCCTGGACCATTTCGGACAGGCCGCCCTGAAGCGTCACGAAGGTCGAGGGAGGGGACAGATTTGAAATCTGTCCCCGGCGCCGCCATGAGCCCAGCAGCGCACGGACGATGCTGCCGGCCTGGCGCTCCATCTCGGGAAATCGCGGGAAGGTCGCCTGGATGCTCAGGCTGTCCGCATCCCCGGCGTAGATGCCGGTCATCAACGGCTCAATGAGACGCTCCAGCGCCTCATCCCCCAGGCGCCGGCGAAAGAACGCGCCCAGGGATTCATCCCCGCGCTCTCTCCGGCGCGGGATCAGCAGTTCGGCGCCCAGGCGCAGCTTGCCCTTCCAGGACAGCAGTCCGCTTTTGAGGAACGGCGCCAGCTTAGTGGGCACGCCCAGCGCCAATCCTTCGGGGAGCTCCTCCAGGCGCCCCCTCGAATACACATAGGTCTTACGCCGATCCTGGTTCGTGCCCATCACCCGACCCGCCAGGCCGAGCCGCCGGCACAATTCGAGACCCCACGGCTTCTGCGACAGAAAGGAATCCGGGCCACCCTCGATGACGAAGCCGCCGACTTGCTCGGTGAGGATCTTGCCGCCCAGACGCGGCTCGGCCTCGACAAGTGTGCACTGGGTCGGGCTCTCGAGAGAGGCGGCGCTTTCAGCCAGGCCGTACGCGGCGCTCAGGCCGGCAATCCCGCCTCCGACAATCAGCACTGTGCGCGGGACGGTCGGCATCTCCGATGGGCGATGGTCAGGGACCGGTTTCGCGGAGGTGGGTCGTCACCACATCCAGCAGCGTCTCGATGAGCGGCGGGGTGGCGTTGGGCATGGCGATCCGTTCCAGCCACATCCCCTTCTCGCTCGCCCGCTTCTTGAACTCGATGTCGATGTCGTAGAGGACTTCAAGGTGGTCCGACACGAAGCCGATGGGGGCCATCAGGACGTGCCGGAAACCGAGGCCGTGCAGCTCCTCCAGCGTGGCTTCGACTGTCGGGCCCAGCCATTTTTCTTCCGACCGGCCCTGGCTCTGATAGGCAAACCGCCAGGTCGCGCCGGACGGCAATGGACCCAGAGCAGCCAACACCGCCTCGACGGTCTGCCGGACTTGTCCCGGATAGGGATCGCCGCTCGTGAGAATCCGTTCGGGAAGGCTGTGGGCCGTGAAGATCAGCGCCACCCGGTCCCTCGCATCAGGGGGAAATTTCTGTAAGGCCTCCCGGATGTTGGCGACGGTGCCGCGGATCAGTGACGGATGGATGTTCCAGCTCGGCACGTAGGTAAAGCGCGCGTCGGCTCCAGATTCGGCTTGAGCTTCCGACACCTTCCGGACGTAGGCGCCGACGCTCAGCTGGGAGTTCTGGGGCGCCATGCACACACCGACCACCCGCCGGACGCCGTCCTTGACGATCTCCTGGTAGGTCTCCCGGATATACGGATGCCAGTGCCTGAGCCCTACATAGACTTTGAAGCGGGCGGCGCCGGGGGCATTCAGGCGATCCTCCAGCCTGCGGGCGACTTCTCTCGTGATCGCCAGGACCGGGGACTTGCCCCCGGTCGCCCGGTACCGCTCCGTGATCTCCTGGACCAGCTCCGGCGGGGTGGGACGGCCACCCCGGACATCGGTGAGGTAGGGGCCCACGGCCTCGAGGGAGTCCGGGCCGCCCATGGCCATTAACAGGATACCGATCGGGGCATCAGGCATATCTGGTTCGTTAATCGTTATTCGTTATACGTTAAACGGAGGGTTCCGACGAAGATCATCTTTCCTATCAACGTTTAACGTATAACGATTAACGTATAACGTTTAACGCTGACTCAACTTGTGGACCAGCTCAACGGCGGCCTGGACGTTTTCGACCGGCGTGGCGGGCAGGATGCCGTGCCCCAGGTTGAAGATGAAGCCGGGTTCATCGCCTGCCTGCTTGAGCACGGATTCCACGCGCCGCTCGATCTCGTGCCGGGGTGCGAGCAGCACGACGGGGTCCAGGTTGCCTTGAATCGCGACGCCCGGACCGAGCCGGCGCCGCGCTTCATCGAGCGGCACCCGCCAGTCCACGCCGATCACCGTGCCGCCCGCTTCGCGCATCAGCTCCAGCAACGTCGCCGTCCCCGTGCCGAAGTGGATCAGCGGGACGTTCTCGCCCTTGAGCCCGTCGAAGATGAGCCGGACATGGGGCTGCACGTACTCGCGGTAGTCCTCGGGGCTCAGACAGCCGACCCAACTGTCAAAGAGCTGGACGGCCTGCGCCCCGGCCCGGACCTGGCACTTCAGATATTCCGTCACCACGCGCGCGAGCTTGTCCAGGAGCCGGTGCCAGACGGCCGGCTCCCGGTACATGAGGCCCTTGGTCTCGATGTAATGGCGCGAGGCGCCCCCCTCGATGGCATAGCTCGCGAGGGTGAACGGCGCGCCGGCGAACCCGATCAGCGGCACGCGTCCATCCAGCGCGCGGCGGGCCAGCCTGACCGCCTCCGCCACGAACCGGAGCTCATCTCCGCCGATGAGCCGGAGCGCGTCCACATCGGCACGGGTCCGGACCGGATTGTGAATGACCGGACCCTCGCCTTCCTCGAACGTGATGCGGAGGCCCATCGGCTCGAGCGGGAGCAGGATGTCTGCGAAGATGATGGCGGCATCGAGGGGGAAGCGCTCGATCGGCTGCAGAGTGACCTGGGCCGCCAGTTCCGGCGTCTTGCACACTTCCAGGATGGAATGCTTGGCGCGGATGGCCCGGTATTCCTCCATGTAGCGCCCGGCCTGCCGCATGAACCAGACTGGCACGCAATCCGTGGGTTCGCGGCGGCACGCCTTGAGGAAGCGATCGTTCATAATTTGGTCATTCTAGGGGCTGGTCGAGGGGGTGTCAAATAGCGCGACGCTTCACGCGATTTCCAATTATAATGTGCCGGAACGCGAGGGGTTCCATGACGATCGTCGTCGTTGGTGGCACGGGATTTATCGGGCGCGCGCTCTGCCGGACTCTC
>JAXIOW010000084.1:0-8300 GCA_045403215.1 Nitrospirales bacterium
GGCCGGTAGTATTTCTTCTTGCCCAACTTCTCCGGCAGGTGCGTCTGCTCGATGCGCGCCGCCGGATCCTCGTGGACGTAGCGGTAGCCCTTCCCGTAGCCCAACTCCCGCATCAATTCGGTCGGCGCGTTGCGCAGGTGCAGGGGCACCGGCAGGTTCCCCTGCTCCTCGACATCCCCGATTGCCTCTTGGAGCCCGGCATAGGACGCGTTGTCCTTCCGGCAGGTCGCCAAATAGGTCACGCCCTGCGCCAGGTTCAGCCGGCACTCCGGCAGGCCGATCAGCTCGACGGCTTGGGCGACGGCCGTCGCCACGACCAGCGCCATCGGATCGGCGTTGCCGACATCCTCCGACGCCAGGATCACCATGCGCCGGGCGATAAAGCGCGGGGACTCGCCCGCTTCCAGCATGCGCGCGAGCCAGTACAAGGCCCCATCCGGGTCGGAGTCCCGTAGGCTCTTGATGAAGGCGGAGATGATGTTGTAGTGCTCCTCGCCGCCCTTGTCGTAGCGCAGGCTCTTCTTCTGTAAGGCTGTGGCAAGCGCCTCCTTGTTCAAATGCACAACGCCGTCCGGTCCGGGAGCCGTGTGCAGGACGGCAAATTCCAGGGCGTTGAGGGCCACACGGGCGTCGCCGTTCGCAAAGGCCACCAGGCTCATCATCGCCTCGATGTCCATTTCGACATGGTACCGACCGAGCCCCCGCTCGGGGTCCCGCAAGGCCCGCTCGATGATCCGGAGCAGGGCATCTTCCGCGAGCGTCTGGAGGACGACGACCAGGGACCGGGAGAGCAACGGGCTGATCACTTCGAAGGACGGATTCTCCGTGGTGGCGCCGATGAGGATCACCGTGCCCGACTCGACGTGGGGCAGAAAGGCGTCCTGCTGGGCCTTGTTGAAACGGTGGATCTCATCGACGAACAGGATCGTGCGCTGGCCCTTGACGATCCGGCGCTGTTCGGCGGTCTTGACCAGCCGGCGCAGTTCCGGAATCCCACTGGTAACGGCCGAGAAGGGCTCGAAGTGGGCCTTGGTATGCGCGGCGATCAATCGGGCGAGGGAGGTCTTGCCCGAGCCTGGAGGCCCCCAGAGGATCAAAGACGACAGGGTATCCTGCTCGATGGCGAGCCGCAGCGGCCGCCCAGGGCCAAGGACGTCGTCCTGCCCGACCAACTCGTCGAGCGACCGGGGCCGCATCCGGTCCGCCAAGGGACCCGGAACGCGGGGCTCGTCCTGTTGGGGGCTGAAAAGGTCCACCGAACGAGGATAGCAGAGGCAAAGTCGGGTTGACAAACTTCGAAAGGCTATGCTAGGTGAGTGAGCCCGTCAATCATTCCATCGAAGGAGGGATACCGTGGCCGTACAAACAGCAGTAGCGCCAGAGATCAAAGTGGGCGACATGGCCCCCGAGTTTACGCTGAAGGACCAGGATCAGAAGGACGTCGCATTAAGCAGCTTCCGCGGCAAGAAGAACGTCGTCCTGGCTTTCTACCCGTTGGACTGGAGCCCGGTTTGTACCGGTGAAAACAAATGCTTGAGCGACGACTTCCCGAAATTCGAGGGGCTGAACGCCGTGGTGCTGGGCATCAGCACGGACAGCTTCTTCTCCCATAAGGCGTGGGCCGATGCCCTCGGGCTTAAGCACACGCTCCTCGCGGACTTCAACCGGGACGTGGTGAAACAGTACGGCCTCTACTTCGAGCCGCTCAACTGCGGCAAGCGCGCGACCGTCATCGTGGACAAGCACGGCAAGGTGGCCTACGTCAAGGTCCAGGAAATCAAGGTGGCCCGCGACGACAAGGACATCCTCGAAGTGCTGAAGAGGCTCCACTGACGCATTGGACGAATTGATCGGCAACGTGACGGACGCCACGATCGGCGAGTACGTGAACAGCCCCGCGGCGGTGGTGGTCTACGGCATCGCCAACTGCGAAGGGTGTACGTTCATGGACGGCGTGCTCGCCGACCTCGCGCCGCGCTTCAACGGGCGCGTCAAGTTCGGCAAGGCCAAGATGCACGTCCCGGGAGCCTGCCGGGAGATCAAGAAGCGCTACACGTTCGAGACCTACCCGACCACCCATCTGTACGCACAGGGAAAGCTCGTGGAGATGCGGGAAGGCAAGGTGGAGCCGGCCGACCTCGACCGCGCGATCCAGACCTTGCTGCGGAAGGCTTAGACGACTTCTCCGGAACTGCCCCGCCTGATCAAAGTCAGAAACTCTTCGCGGGTTTTCTGCTGGCTCAAGAACACCCCGTGCATGGAACTGGTCACGGCCACGGCGTTGGGCGTCTCCACGCCGCGCATCATCATGCAGAGGTGACGGGCCTCGATGACGACAGCGACGCCCTGAGGGTTCAGTTTCTCTTGCAGGGTCTCGGCGATCTGCACCGTCAAGCGTTCCTGCACCTGCAAGCGGTGGCTGAACACTTCCACGAGCCGCGGGATCTTACTGAGTCCCACGACACGGTCGTTGGGGATATAGGCAACGTGACATTTGCCGTAGAAGGGCAAGAGGTGGTGCTCGCAGAGACTGAAGAAGTCGATGTCGCGGACCACTACCATCTCGTCGTACTTGACCGCGTAGAGCGCACCGTTCAAGACCTCGTTAATGTCCTGCTGATAGCCTTGCGTGAAGAACTGCAGCGCCTTCTCCACCCGCTCGGGCGTCCTCACCAGCCCCTCCCGCGTCGGGTCCTCCCCGAGCAGGTGGAGCATCTGTTCCACCAGGGCGCGCAGTTCCAGCGTGTCCGTTCCCGTCGTCCGCTTGCCCTCGTCCATCACGTCCGCCCCTCGTTCGGCCCGGTGTACTCGAAGGAGTTATCGCGGGTCTCGACCAGCCCGATCTTGTGCAGGGTGCCGGCCGGGACGGCCTTCTCCAAGAGATTCCAGAGCAGCACCACCAGGTTCTCCCCGGTCGTCACCTTATCGGCAAAGGCCTTGTCGTAGTTGAGGTGCTGGTGGTCGAACCGCTTCAGCACCCGCTCCGCCACTGTGCCGTCCAGGCGCTCCAGGTCGGTGACCGTGCCCGTCTCGGGCATGATCTCTCCGCGGAGGGTGACTTCCAGCGTGTAATTGTGGCCGTGCCCGTTGGGGTTGTTGCACTTGCCGAAGACCCTGTAGTTCTCCTGTTCCGAGAGCGCGTCGGTGTGCAGCCGATGGGCCGCCGCGAACCGATACCGGCGGGTCAGATAGACCTCCGGGCTCTTGCCTATGCGCCGTCCTTCATAGTCCACGGAAAGGTCCTCCTCTTCGAACAGCCGGAGGGCCACTACGCGCGCCCCCCGTAATTGCTCCCCGATCTTGTCCCACAACACCACGGCAAAATTCTCGGTGGTCGGGATGCGATCCTTGAAATACGGCGTGTCCTCGTTCAGGCTCTTGTGGTCGAACTCGACCAGCACCTGCTCCAGCACCTGCTTCAGGTCGTACAGGTTGATCACCATGCCGGTCACCGGATCAATGGTGCCGGAGATGGTCACCTCTAACAAGTAATTGTGCCCGTGCGGGTTGTGGTACCGGCCGAAGACGGCTCGATTGCGCTCCTCGGACCACGCCGGATTGTGGTAGCGATGAGCGGCGCTGAATTCGAGTCGTTTGGTGAGTCGAACGGTGTGCATGGCGACCGCTTCACGGCGCGGCGCCCGAACCCCGACGCATTAGGCGCTGAACGAACTCCCGCAGCCGCAGGTGGTCTTGGCTTGCGGGTTCTTAATCGCGAAGCCGGACCCCTGCACGCTGTCCACGTAATCCACTTCCGAGCCGGACAGCAACGGGGCGCTCTGGGAATCCATGATGACCTTCACGCCGCCGGCTTCGATGATGGTGTCATCATCCGCCGTCTTCGTCTCGAAGGACATGCCGTATTGATAACCGTGGCACCCGCCGCCTTTCACATAGACGCGCAGGCCGACGGCATCCTTTTCCTCCTGCAAGAGCTCGGAGATTTTCTTCTGGGCCATTTCGCTAATCGTGACCATTCTCTACTCCTCCTTGATGGTAGACTATACGGTCTTTTACTGGGAAGTGCAAGTGTTCTCCGCGACGGTCTCTGCTTTGTCCGTGTCCGCCCACTTCCGCGGCGGGACCCGGACGACCACATCTCCCACTATTCTAGCCTGACAACCCAGCCGGTGGAAAGCCTCGGTCAGGTTTTCCCGGTCCAGCAGGTCCTGCTCGTCGAAATCGATCTCGGAAAGGTTCTCCCCCCCGCTCTGGACCTCCACCCGGCAGGTGGTGCAGGACGCGTTTCCCCCGCAGTCGTGCGGCAGCGGAAAGCCGAGTGCCTCGGCCGCCTTCAGGATCGAGGTGTTCGGCTCCACCTCCCCGCTGAGGCCCTGGGGATGGACGAACGTGATCCGGGGCATCAGGCCACCCCTCCGGCGACGACCACCGGCTTGAACGGACACCGCTTCTGCGCGATGTGCTCGTCGAACTCATGGCGGAAGAGCCGCAGGGTGCTCTCTCCGATGACCGAGGCGCCTGTCACTACTGTACAATAACCACGACCTTTGACAAATCCACAGAGCTGCAGCAGCGACGCGAGGTCCTTTTCGGCGCCGTCCCCGTCCTCGATCTTCTGCAGCAATTCCGCCAGGTTGATCGTCCCCATGCGGCACGGGGGGCACTGCCCGCAGCTCTCGACCTTGAAGAAGTCGGTGTACTTGAGCGCCGTCGCGACCATGCAGGTCTGATCGTCCACGACAATGACGCCGGCAGACCCGAGGCCCGTGCCCGCGTGCTTCAGCGATTCGAAGTCCATCGGCGTGTCCAATTGATCGGGCGTCAACATGGCGAAGGACGGCCCGCCCGGAAAGACCGCCTTGACTTTCCGGCCGTTCGGCACGCCGCCCCCGCACTCGTCGATCAGCGTGCGGATCGGCGTCCCCATCGGCAGCTCGTAGACGCCGGGCCGGTTGACGGCGCCGCTTAAAGAAAACAGCATGGTCCCCGGGCTCTTTTCGGTGCCGACCTGCGTGAACCACGCCGAGCCGTTCCGCAGCAGCGGCGGCACGTTGCACAGCGTCTCGACGTTATTCACCAGCGTCGGCTTCCCGTACAGCCCGAAATCGGTCGGGTAGAAGGGGGGTTTCTGCCGCGGCATGGCGGGACGGCCCTGCATGGATTCCAGCATGGCGGTCTCCTCCCCGGCCACGTAACTTCCCTGTCCTTCTACGAACTCGATATCCAGATCGAACCCCGCCCCCAAGGTGTTCTTCCCCATGAATCCGCGCGCGCGCGCTTCTTCGGCCGCCTTCCGCAGGGTGGCGATCTCCTCCACGTACTCGTGATTCACATAGATGAAGGCCTGCTTGGCCTTCACGGTATAGGCGGCGATCAACACCCCTTCCAGCAACTGGTGCGGGTTGGTCTTGAGCAGGTACCGATCCTTGAACGTCCCCGGTTCATGCTCGCCGGCGTTGCAGACGAAGTAGTGCTCGGGAATCCGATGGTGAAGGACCTTCTCCCACTTGACCCCGGTGGGGAACCCCGCACCGCCGCGGCCCCGCAAGCCGGCCCGCTTGATCTCCGCGATGACCTCATCCCGCGTCCATTTCGTGATGCAGGCCTTCCAGGCCTCATATCCCCCCTGGTCCACATAGGGGGCGATCTCCCAGGGACGGGGGCCGAAATCCTTAATAATGCGGGCTTCTTTGGTCACAAACGCTCTCACGTTGAAAGAAGGAACACCTACCCCCGACCAGAATGGTCGGCTTACTATAAGGCACGCTTTTCAAGGAAGTCAAGGCTTCTACGGTGGCTAGGCCACAAGAACCGCAGGGCTAGGCCCTTTGGTTCACCATGCAGAGAGCCATAGCACCAAAAGTGCCTAATTGTCAGTGTGTCATGCCTCAGCGATGAGGCGCTTTGCGAAACAAGCCTTTATCGCGTGATCAGGAATCGCCCGTAGACGAGACCAGCCAGCCCTCCGCCCAGCAGCGGCCCGACCCAGTAGACAAGATGGTTGGGCCAATAGCCGGCCGCCAGGGCAGGACCGAAGGACCGAGCTGGGTTCATCGAAGCCCCTGTCAGCGGCCCTCCCATCAGGACATCGCACATGATGGTTAACCCGATCCCGAACCCCGCGATCGCTTTCCAGGAGCCGCGGTCATCGATCGCAGTGCCGTAGACGACCAGCACGAGGAAGAACGTCAGCACCGTCTCCACCATAATGCCGGTTCCCACCGACACGCCCGGCGAGAGCCCTGGAGTCCCCAGGTTGACCGGCCGCCACGTCGCTTCCGGAAAGACCATGCGCAGCATGAACCCGGCCGCCACGGCCCCGATGAGTTGCGACACGATATACAAGGCGGCCGTCTGGCCCGAGATCTTGCCTCCCACCCAGACCCCGAAGGTCACGGCCGGGTTGTTATGCCCCCCCGAGATATGGCCCAGGGCTGAAATCAGGACCGCCATCATACAGCCATGCGCGATCGCGATCCCCACCAGCCCCGCATTGTTGATGATCGACGCTGCGCCGACGAAACAAAATGCGAACGTCGCGACCGCCTCCGCCACGCATGGCTTCAACGCTTTATCCATCGATCACCCTCCTACATGAAAGTTCACTGCGACGGCACACCTTCATCAGGGCACTACTTGGGGAATGCGGTGGGCGCCGCGATATGTTGCCAGCCTTCCCCTTTTAACGATTGGATGAATTCAACCAGGTCATGCTTCTCCTGGTCAGTCAGCTTCAGTGGAATGATCAACTCGTCCTGGTGGGGATTCTTGATGCCCCCTTGATCGTAGAAGTTCACCACGTCTTCGAGCGTTCCAAAGCGCCCATCATGCATGTACGGCGCAGTCCTGGGAATCTCTCTCAGGGTCGGCGTCTTGAAGGCGCCGATTTCCTGCGGATTCTTGGTGACCATATAGCGGCCGAGATCCACCGTGTTGTTATCCCAACCGATCCCGAGGTTGTGAAACTTTTCATCGGTGAAGTTAAACCCGGAGTGACACTTTGTGCACCGCGCCTTGTCCCTAAAAAGCTTTAATCCCCGTTGCGCCGCCGGTGAGAGGGCCTTCTCGTTCCCCCCCATGTCAAACTGGTCCGCAGGACTGTTGCCTGAAAGGATGGTCCGTTGAAAGCTAGCGATTGCCTTGCCCACCCCCTCAATGGTGATGCCTGTCCCGAAGACATTCTTAAAAAGCTTCTTGTAGCCCTCAATCTTGTTCATCTTTTGGAGCATCTCGTCGTAATTGGCAAAGCCATGCTCTATCGGGTTGATGAATGGACCGATGGACTGTGCTTCCAATGTGGCCGCCCGTCCATCCCAGAACTGGGCCTTGCTGAAGACGCGGTTAATCGACGCAGGGGCGCTTCGCCCTCCCTGTTGACGCCTGATCCCAACGGCAACTGGCTGACCATCGGTAAAGGCCACTCCCGGGAGGTGGCAGCTGGCGCAGGCAATGGTATTGTCCTTTGAAAGGCGCTTGTCGAAAAAGAGGAGTCGTCCCAGCTCGACCTTCTCAGGGGTGAGGGGGTTGTCCGAGGGGATATAGCTGGCTACATCCTCCAGCCCCAGCGGGATTGTCAATGGGTAGGACCCCTTTGCCTGCTTCTTTCCCTCCGCCGCTTTCTGCCCCACGGCGCCCTGGAAAGAAAGGAAGACACACGCCCCAACGACAGCCAGCAGCACCAGATACTTCTGAGTTCGAAGCTTCTTGTTTGCCATTTTCGGGGACCTCTCAGAACAGCGGGTAATGGCTTGCGGTCGCCATAAAGAAGAGCATCGGGAAGGACAGGAAGAAATTAGTCCGTGACGCCAGAAACGCGATCCGTGCATGTTTGGCCATCTCCGGAGACGGCGACGTTTTGGACGCGGCGGCCTCCGTGGTCATCCGGATCACGACCTTTTGATTCGGCCAGATCAGCAGCCACACGTTCAGGAACATGATGATCCCGAGCCCTCCCCCGATGGCGATGGAGATTCCCCAGGAGGTCGAGAACATCCCGTGGCCGTGGCCGTGCATGGCATGCGACGAGATGATGATGAGCCCGGACAGCACGGTCACCAGCGCCGAGTACCGGAACCACCAGAGCGCCCGCGGCACGAGTTTCTGCACGACGCCGCTCTTCGTGCCCGCATCGGTCTCTTTCATAAACGGCACCTGGACGATGTTGAAGTAGTAAAGGAGCCCGATCCAGGTCACGCCTGAGACGAAGTGTATCCACCGCATCAGCAGAATGAGGAACTCGTCGGCTTGGAACTCCATGGTTACTCCTGGGCTGAAGATTCGATGCGTCTCTCGGTACGAGCCACTAGCTGCTGGAACCGGGGCAGATTATCGGAACGGCC
>JAXIOW010000173.1:0-9974 GCA_045403215.1 Nitrospirales bacterium
CCCGCTTCGACCTGGGAGATCGAAGCCTCGGCTGGGAATTCCTCGCCGTCGGCGCGGAGCCCGTTGACGGCACCCAGGGCGCCCATCCGGCGGTTCGTCACGTGCGCTTCACCGAATTTTCGGATGTGCTGCCGATGCGCCTCGCGGAACCTCGCCGGGATAAACCGGTCGATCGGCTGCCCGATCGCTTCAGACGCCCGACAGCGAAACATCTGCTCGGCGGCTGGATTGAAGAGGATGATGCGCTGGTCGGCGTTCACCGTAATGATGGCATCCATCGCCGACAGCAGGATGCCGGAGAGCTGCTCCCGGCTGGTTCTGATATAGGGGTCCACTTCAGGATCGGGTCCGGTGCTTTTCGATCTCGTCCAGCTTGCGGTACAGCGTCTTCCGATCAATCCCGAGGATCTGCGCAGCCTGGTACTTGTTGCCGGCCGTCTTCTCCATGACTCTTAAGATATAGGCGCGCTCCACCTCGGCGAGAGTACGGACCTTCTCGGCGCCCTCCTCGATCATGTGCCGGTCGCCCGAGTCCCCGCGCACGGCCTGCGGGAGGTCTTCCGAAGCGATCTTCTCCGCGCGCGTCAGGGTGACGCCCCGCTCGATCACATTCTCCAGCTCCCGCACGTTCCCCGGCCAACTATAGTCCATGAGCAGGGCCAGCGCCCCCTCGGTCAGCCCCGTGACGGGCTTCTTCATCGGCTCGGCGTACTTCTTGACGAAGTGCAGCGCCAGTAGCGGGATGTCCTCCGGCCGCTCCCGCAGCGCCGGCATGTGCACCTCGATGACGTTCAGCCGGTAGTAGAGGTCCTCGCGAAACTGCTTGGCCTTGACCTCTCCTGCAAGGTCCAGATTCGTGGCCGCGATCACGCGCGCGTCCACCGGGATGGAGCGGGTGCCGCCGACCCGGCGGACCTCCTTCTCCTGAAGGACCCGCAGCAGCTTGGCCTGCAGGCTCAAAGGCAGCTCGCTGATCTCGTCGAGGAACAGGGTGCCGCCCTGCGCCTCCTCGAAAAGACCCCGGCGGTCTGCCTTGGCGTCGGTGAAGGATCCCTTCATGTGCCCGAACATCTCGGACTCCAGGAGGTTCTCCGGGATGGCCGCGCAGTTGACCGGGATGAAGGGACCCTGGGCGCGCGGGCTGTTGTAATGGATGGCCCGGGCGACCAGTTCCTTGCCGGTCCCGCTCTCGCCGGTGATCAGCACGCTGCTGGGGCTGGGCGTGATGCGCCGGATCAGCTCGAAGACGGCCTGCATGGGCTTGCTCTTGCCCAGGATCTGGTTGAAGCTGTATTCCTTTTCGACCGCGCGCCTGAGCCACTGCAACTCCCGCCGGAGCGAGGCCTCCCGCACGGCCTTCTGCGTCGTCAACGCGATCTCCTCCGACTTGACCGGCTTCGTCACGTAATCGTAGGCGCCCTGCTTCATCGCCTCGATCGCGCTCTCGATCGAGCCGAAGGCCGTCATGATGATGACGTTGGTCTCCGGGTGCAGGCGCTTGATCTCCTTCAGCAGGGTCATCCCCGGCATGCCCTTCATGTGAAGGTCGCTGATGACCACTGCGAAGTCCTGCCCCTCCATCTTGGCCAGGGCCTGCTCGCCGGAGTACGCCGTCTCCACGGCGCAGCCCTCGTCTTTCAGGATGTCCGACAGGAGGGAGCACATCTCCGGCTCGTCGTCGACGACCAGTACCTGGTTGGCAGTCGTTTCCATAGCAACTCCGGGGTTACGAGTCTAGCGTAATTGCGGGACCATGTGAAGGCGTCACCGCACGATCAGGATCGAGCAGGGGGAGTGCTGCACGAGCTTCGTCGAGACGCTGCCGAGGAGGAAACGCCCGACGGCTCCCAGGCCCTTGGCGCCCGCCACGACCAAGTCCGCTCTCAGGCGCTTGGCCGCCTTCACGATCTCATCGGCCGGATCGCCCGGCAGGTACGCTTCTTTCACCCGATACCCGGCGGCCGCCAGCTTGTTCGCATAGCGATGCGTGACCGTGATCTCCGCCATCGCGACTTGGGAATAGGCGAACGGGGGCAGGACGTGCAGCACGGTGACTGTGAACCCCTTGCGCGTGGCCGGCTTCGCCTCACGCAGGAGGAACCGGACCGCTAGGTCCGAGGCTTTCGAGCCGTCCACCGCCAGCAGAATGCGGCTGATCGGTCGAGGCGCCTGTTTGACCACCAGGACGGAGCACGGCGCGTGCAACATCACCTGTTGCGAGACGCTCCCGAGAAAGAACCGGTCGAAATCGCCCAGGCCGCGGTTGCCGAGCGCCACGAGATGGCCGTGCCCGCCGGCCCGTTTGAGGATCGTCAAGGCGATCGGCCCTTTTTCGACAGTGACCCGGGCCGGGAGCTTGAGCGCGGAGAGGAGCGCCGCGGTGTCCGCCCGCACGCGCTTGGCCCGCGTCTCCAACCGACTCGCCTCAGACTGGATAAACGGCACGTAGCCGAGCATCGCCGGTTGCACCACGAACGGCGCTCTCAGCGAGGCCAGGTCCACGACATGCACGGCCCGCACGTCCGGCCGCTTCGCGAAGGGGATCCTTCCAATCCATTGCGCCGCCCACTGCCCGTATTTCGACCCGTCCGCCGCCACGAGAACTTTCATCGGTTCGCTCCTTTCACCATTTCAACTTTAATTCGCGGCATGAGCCGCAACACGTCTCTCGATCGGCACAACTGGTTTCCCGGCGCCAGCGTGGCCGCCGTGCCCGCCGCCGCCGCGAAGCGCGCGCACTCCTCCAGCGATTTCCCGCCCGCGTGCCCGAAGACGAACCCGGCGACGGCGGAGTCGCCTGCCCCGACGGTGCTCCTGACCTTCACGGGCGGCGGCACGGCGCGGATGCGCTCTCCGTCGCTCACCACGAGGAGCCCGCCACGGCCGCGCGAGACCATCACGACGCTCACGCCGGCCCGATTCAGCGCCGTGGCGGCCGCCAGTATCTCCCTCTCTGTCTGGAGCGGCCGGCCGAGGGCCCGGCGCATCTCCTTGAGGTTCGGCTTGATCGCAAACGGCTTCGCCTTCAGGCCGGCTCTCAGGCACGCGCCGTCCGCGTCCAGAATCGCCCTGGCGCCCTGCTTCTGCACCAGCGAGACGATCTGATAGTACGCGTCGGCCGGCACGCCGCGACACAGGCTGCCCGAGGCCACGACGTAGGCGTCGCGCAAGTCCAGCAACTTCAGATGGGTCAGGAACCCGCGCCACTCCTCGGGAGTGATCGACGGACCGGGTGCATTCAGCATCGTCTGCGTTCGCCGGCGGCTAGTGCAGACGACGATGTCCCGCCGGGTCTCCTGCGCGATCGGCGTGAAGTAACAGGTCACGCCTTCGGCCTTCAGCAGATCCACCATGATGTTGCCGTTGTGGCCGCCGATGAACCCCAGCGCCATGCTGTCGGTCCCGAGGTGACGCAGCGCCCGCGAGACATCAATGCCCTTCCCGCCTGCGTACAGGCACTCGGCCTTCACCCGGTTGGCGTCGTCCACGACCAGATCATCCACCTCGATGAAGTGGTCCAGGGCCGGATTCAGGGTGATGGTGTAGATCATTGCTTCATCTTCTCCAGGCGCACCGTGGAAACTTTGTACTCTGGACACCGGGAGGCCTCATCGGCGCTCGACGACAGCAGGATGTTCAGGTTGTTCTCGGGGAAGTGGAAGCTGGCGAACAACTGGCCGGGCGCCACCCGCTCGCTGAACTCCACCGGCATCACGATCTCGCTCCTGGCGCTCACCACCTTGACGCGGTGGCCGGTGCGGAGTCCGAGCCTGCGCGCGTCGTCCGGGTAGATCTCCAGCACGTCCTGGTCCACAAGCTCCCGGATGCGCGTCCGGCGGGTCTGGGCCCCCGAGCAGTAGTGCTCCAGGATCCGGCCGGTCACCAGCACGAACGGAAACTCCTCGCTCGGCTCCTCGCCCGGCGGCAGGTAGTCCACGCCGATGAACTGGGCCTTCCCTCGTGGGAAGATCCCTTCATGCATGACCGCGGTCCCCGGATGGCTCCACTCAGGGACCGGCCATTGGAGACCGGGCTTGCGCTCGAGCCGCTCGTACGAGATCCCCCGCATTGTCGGCGTCAGGAGCGCGATCTCGTCCATGATCTGCGACGGATGGTCGTAGTGCATGGGATAGCCCATCCGCGTCGCGACTTCGCAGATCACCTGCCAGTCCGGCAAGACGCCGGCCGGCGGGTCCATCACCTTGCGGATCCGCTGCACGCGCCGCTCGAGGTTCGTGTACGTCCCGTCCTTCTCCACAAAGGCCGCGCCGGGCAGGATCAGCGACGCGTACTTTGCCGTCTGGCTCATGAAGAGATCCTGGACGACCAGGAACTGGAGCTTTTCGAGCGCGGCCCGGACCTTCTTGAGGTTCGGATCGGTCTGGGCCACGTCGTAGCCGATGATCCAAAGACCCTTGAGCGTGCCGGCCAGCGCGGCATCCCACATGTCGGGGATCTTGAGCCCGCGCTTCTGCGGCAGCGGCCGGCCGGTGATCTTCTCATGCAAGGCTTGGAGACCCGGGTCGTCAAACCGCTGGTAGCCGCCGAAGAAGGTGGGCATGGACCCGACGTCACAGGCGCCCTGGACGTTGTTCTGACCCCGGAGCGGGTTGATCCCTGTCCCGGCCCGCCCGACGTTCCCGGTGGCGAGCGCCAGGTTGCAGAGCGCGATCACGCCGTGGCTGCCGAACTTGTGCTCCGTCACGCCCAGCCCGTGGATGCACATCGAGGCGCCGCTCTGCGCGTACATCCGCGCGGCCTGCCGGATGAGATCCGCCGGCACGCCGGTGATCTGCTCGGTCGCCTCCGGCGTGCACGGCATGACGGACTGCGCCCAGTCCTCGTACTGCTCGGTGCGCGCCCCGATGAAGGCCCGGTCCACGAGCGTTTCGGTGACGATCACATGCCCCATGCCGTTCAGGAGCGCCACGTTGGTGCCGGGGCGCAGGCGAAGGTGGAGCGTCGCGTACTTTGTCAGTTCGATCCGACGCGGGTCGATCACGATCAACGGCGTGCCGGTCCGGGCCGCCCGCACGATCCGCGCCCCCACGACCGGGTGAGCCTCCGTGGGGTTGGCGCCCACTACCATGATCAGCTTCGCCCGCTCGATCGAGTCGAGGGAGTTGGTCGCCGCCGACGCCCCGATGACCTCCATCATGCCGGTCACGGTGGCGCTGTGGCAGACCCGCGCGCAGTTGTCGATGTTGTTGGTGCCGAGCACGCAGCGCACGAACTTTGAGATAAGGTAGTTCTCCTCGTTCGTCCCGCGGCTGGAGGAGATGACGGCCAGCGCCTCCGGGCCGTAGGCGTCTTTGATCCGGACGAAGTGGTCGGCCATCAGACCCAACGCCTCATCCCAGGAAACCTCGACCCACTGCGACCCATGGCGAACGAGCGGGGTCTTCAGGCGGTCCGGCGCGGACAGATAGTCCCACGCGAACCGCCCCTTCATGCAGGCGTGCCCCTGATTGACCGGGCTCGCGTCCACCGGCAGCATCTGCACAATCCGACCGGCGCGAACTCCGACATCGAACTGGCATCCCACGCCGCAATAGGTGCACGTGGTCCGCGTCGTCGAGTCGGGCCGGCCGAATTCCGCCACCGCCTTCTCGACCAGCGCGTCGGTCGGGCATTCCTTCACGCAGGCCCCGCACGTGACGCAATTCGAGGCGGCGAAGCCCACGTCGTTCCCGGCGATCACGCGCGTGCCGAACCCGCGCCCGGACAGCGAGAGGGCGATGGTCCCCTGCACCTCGTCGCAGACCCGCACGCACCGCGCGCAGGCGATGCACTTGGCGGGATCGAAGGCGAAATACGGGTTCGAGGCGTCCACCGCGCCCGTCCGTTTCTCCGGCTCCCGGTAGCGGACCTCGCATAAGCCGAACTGCCGGGCAAGGTGCAGCAGCGGCTCCGACGCCGCCAGCCCCTGGTCCGCCTGCTCCGAGAGGTACAGCTCGATGAGGTTCCGCCGGTGTCTATTCAGATCCTCGGAGTCGGTCCGGACCACCATCCCGTCCCGTACCGGCGTGGTGCACGAAGCCGCGAGCGCGGGCTGGCCTTCGACGTGGCACAGGCAGAGACGACAGCCGCCGTACGGTTTCAGGTGGGGCGACGCGCACAGGGTCGGGATCGTAATGCCGGCCTTCCGCGCGGCGGCCAGCACCGTCTCACCGGCATCGGCCCGCACGGGCCGCCCGTCGATCGTCAACGGTACGCTCACTTGAATTCCTTTCGGAAATGCTCGATCGCCGTCAGGACCGGGTACGGCGCCCGCCCTCCCAGCGCGCAGAGGCTCGTCTGCTTCATCGTCTCTCCCAGATCGGCCAGCAGCTCCAGATCGCCCGAACGCCCGCGCCCCTGCGCGATCCCGTCGAGGATCTCCCGCGCGCGGACCGAGCCCACGCGACAGGGCGTGCACTTGCCGCAGGATTCGTCGGCAGTGAACGCCATGTAATGGCGCGCCAGCTCGACCATGTCGGTCTCCTGGTCAAAGACGACGATGCCGCCGTGCCCGAGAATCGCGCCGGCTCGCGCAAATTCGTCGTAGCAGATCCTCGTCTTGAGGCCCGCCTTCGTAAACAGGCTGCCCAGCGGGCCGCCGACCTGAACCGCCTTGAACCGCGCGCCGACCGCCATCCCGCCACCGAACTCTTCGATCGCCTCTTCCAGGGTCAGGCCAAACGGAACCTCCACGAGTCCGGGCTGCTTCACGCGGCCGCCGATCTGCAGTGGAATGGTCCCTTTCGACCGTTCCGTGCCCAACGAGGCATGCCAGGCGCCGCCGCGCGCCAGGATCGCTGGGACGGTGGCAAAGGTGAGCGCGTTGCTGATCAGGGTCGGCTTCCCGTAGAGGCCGCTGACGGCCGGGTACGGTGGCTTGGCCTGCACCATGCCGCGCTTGCCTTCCAGGGATTGGAGCAGCGCCGTCTCTTCGCCGCAGACATAGGAGCCCGCGCCGACGAAGACGTCCAGCTCGAACGAGTGCTCCCATCCCTTTGATACGCCCGCCACCTCCGGGGTCCCGTGCCCCAGGTATCCCGCCCCGGTCAGGACCTCGATGGCCGCCCGCACCATGCGGGCCGCCGCCGGATATTCGTAGCGGCAATAGATGTAGCCCTTGGTCGCGCCGATGGCCTTCGCAGCGATCAGCATGCCTTCAATGAGACGGAAGGGCTCGCCCTCCATGACCAGCCGGTCGCAATAGGTTCCGGCATCGCCCTCGTCGGCGTTGGTCACGATGTATTTCTGGTCGGACGGCGTGTCCAGGGCCGCCTGCCACTTGCGCCACACCGGAAAGGCCGCGCCTCCTCGCCCGCGCATCTCCGACGTCTTGATCTCGTCAATGATTTCCTGCCGAGTCAGCGACGCAGCTTCTTCGAGTCCCTTGAACCCCCCATGGCTCTGATAATCCTCCAGTGACAACGGCCGTGTATCGCCGAAGTTCGCGAAGGTCACGCGTGTCTGCTTGGCGAGGAACGGGATCGTAGCGATCGGCGTCCCGCCTTCGCCGCGCAGGAGGCGGGGCAGATCGCGCTCGGTGGCGTTCGGCCATCCGACGCGGCCGTCCGGCCCGTCTACCTCCACGAGCGGTTCCAGGTAGAACGCCCCGCGGCTGGAGGTTCGCACGATCTCGATGCCCGGCTCCTTGGCCCAGGCGGTCGCCAGGCGATCGGCGCCGACCGACCGGGCGGACGTATCTTGGGGAACATAGATCCGGCGTGTCATTGGTAGTCCTTCAATAAAGTGGCCACATCCACAGGGGTCACGCGGCCATGCACGTCCTCGTCGATCATCACGGTCGGCGACACGGCGCAGTTGCCCGCGCAGTACACCTTCTCCAGCGTGAACCGCCCGTCCCGCGTGGTCTCCCCGAGACTGACGCCCAGTTTCTTTTCGAGTTCCTTGAGTACTCGTCCGCAATGGTTGGCGACGCACGACTCGCCTTGACAGATCCGCACGACGTGTCGGCCCGCAGCCTTGGTGCGCAAGTCGGGATAGAACGACAGGACCCCGGCCACCTCTGTATCGGTCACGCCCAGCGCCACAGCGATCTCAGGGACTGAGGCCGGCGGGATATAACCCAGTTCGCCCTGCACAGCGAGCAGAGTCCTCAGGATATTCGGCGCGCTCCCGTCCGCCCGCCTCAGGATTTCGGTGATTCGACTCACGGCACCATCTCCCCCACCGGCACGTTCACGCCGGCGCCGAAGTCGTAGACCAGGCTTCCTCCGAAGTAGCTCGCGGCCGTAAGGATCACGATGCCGACGAATCCCATGGCCAGGTACAACGCGGGAATTTCCTTGATCAATTTCCATCGCATGAGAAGGCGAAGCGCAAGGAGGCCGATGAAAAAGAAAAGCGTCGCATAGCCGAGCGCCTCATGGATCTCCAGAACCGATTCGGGGATGCCCCTTTCTTCCACCATCTCTTCGGCCATGGCGCCCGTTCCCACGGCGGTGGCGGCCCCGAGGAGTCCCGCAATCAGGGTATAGAAGCCGGCATCCTGGAAGTTCTTGTGGGGCCATCGCATGGCGATCAGATCGAAGATCACGCTGACGGTCATGAGCGCGATCGGAAAATGAACAACCATTGGGTGGATGGGGTGCATGGGCGACCTCCTAAGATTAAGTGACAGCAACGATAGTGCCAGAGAGGAGAACACAGGTGCCCTTGGAATCAGATGTTATTTCGGTCAGTTAAGTTGGCCTGGGAATATCGCGGCCAGAACAGTAAAGGACGTCTGTAGAGAAATGCAACAGCGAGTCAAGACTGGCCTGTGGTGAAATAGGACTCAGGCGATCGTGTGCAGTTTCATCAGATTGGTGCTGCCGCGTGTTCCGGCGGGTGCGCCCAGGAGGATGACGATGCGATCGCCGGATCCCGCAAGCTTCTCCTCTCGGAGCGAGCGCTCCAACTCGCGGATGAGTTCGTCGGTGTTGGGGATCGTCCGCATCGCGCGCGGGAGTACGCCCCAGTAGAGGGCCATGCGTCGCCGCACAGCGTCATGTGGCGTATAGACGACAATGGGCACCGGAGGGCGTTCTTTCGACAGCAGACGCGCCGTCGTGCCCGATTCGGTGAAGGCCACGACAACCTTGGCGCCGGTTTCACGCGCAGCCCGCGCCCCCGCGGCGCAGACCGCGGCCGGAAACGGCGTGGGCGAGGGAGCCTGAGCGGGGATCGGTGCCTGCTCCTGTCCTTGCTCGGTTGCCTCCACGATCCGCGCCATGGTCTCCACGGCTTCCACCGGATAGCGGCCGGCTGCGGTCTCGCCAGATAACATCACCGCATCAGTCCCGTCCAGGACGGCGTTGGCGACGTCGGAGGCCTCAGCGCGAGTCGGACGGGGGCTGGCCGTCATGGATTCCAGCATCTGGGTCGCCGTGATCACCAGCGTGCGGCTCTGGTTGCAAGAACGGATGATGTGCTTCTGGATCAGCGGCACCGCCTCTGGGCTCGTCTCAACCGCGAGGTCCCCGCGCGCGATCATCACCCCGTCGGAGACCGAGACGATCTCGTCCAGCCGCTCGACGGCCTCCGGGCGCTCAATCTTGGCGATGATGGCGGCTTCGGCCCCGTATTTCTCCATCCACTCCCGCGCCTTTGTCACATCCTCGGGGCCTCGCACGAAGGAGAGCCCCACATAATCCACGCCGTGCGAGAGGCCGAAGGCCATGTCCTCCCGGTCCTTCTCGCCGAAGGCAGGGGCTGAGACGGAGACCCCCGGCAGGTTCATGCCTTTATGCGGCCGGATCATCCCGCCGGTGACCACACGGCAGCGGACCGTCTGTTTGCTCGACTCCTCGACGGCAAGTTCGAGCAGGCCGTCGTCAATCAGAATGCGGTCGCCTGGTTTCACATCAGCGGGCAGGCGGCTATACGTGACCGGGACAGTTCCGCCACGCGCTTCGACGTCTATGGTCAGAGTGATCGTTTGACCTGATTCGACGGCAATGGGGGCAGTGAGATTCCCG
>JAXIOW010000087.1:0-8649 GCA_045403215.1 Nitrospirales bacterium
GGAGCTGGTAGAGCTGGCCGTCCTCGACCCGATACAGCAGCGGAGCGACCAACAGCTTCGGATACCGCAGGCGAAGCCGCTTGGCCTCGCTCAACACGAAGTCCACTTCGTTGCCGATCTCGAACATCGGGGCAAAATGCATGAAGTGGGCTTCCGCCCACTCCCGGTCCCATCCCGCTTTGTCCACGAGGCCGGCGATGAACCGCTCGCGCTTGCTCGAGAGATTGACCATCCCGCAGTTGGTGTGCGCCAGCAGCGCGATCGCGGAGACGCCGCCGATTGCGATCGCGTAGGAAACCTTGAACTCGCTGTAGCGCAGGTTGCCGCCGCCCGCCCGGATGATGTAGGCGAAGTTCTCCGGGATCCGCAGATGCTTGCGGTTGTCCATGCACATGCCGATCAGCAGCTCGGCCTTGTCATGGACGCCATGCGGCCGATTCAGGTTCTGATAGGCGAGCAGGGTCTCGATCGGCGTCTTCCGGAACGCCGGCAGGATATCGGACTCGCTCTTGACCGGGATTAACCGCTCCATGGATCGCTCCTCCGCTATGTCTTCAGCTTCTCGGCGAACAGCTTGCGGAACTTGGCGACTTTCGGATTGACGACGGCCACGCAGTAGCCCTGCTCCGGGTTGCGGGCGAAGTACTCCTGGTGGTAGTCCTCGGCGACGTAGAAGGGCCCGGCGGGGACGACCTCGGTGACGATGGGGTCGTCGAAGACCTTCTCCTTCGTGAGGGCGGCGATCACGTCCTCGGCGGTCGCCTTCTGCTCCGGCGAATGGTAGAAGATCGCCGACCGGTACTGGGTGCCGGCGTCGTGGCCCTGGCGGTTGAGCTGGGTCGGGTCGTGGATCACGAAGAAGACTTCGAGTAGCTCCCGGTAGGAGACGACCGTGGGATCGAAGGTGATCTGCGCCGCCTCGGCGTGGCCGGTGCGGCCCGCGCAGACCGCTTCGTAGGACGGATTCGCGTTCTTCCCGCCGATGTAGCCGGACTCGACCGACTCGACGCCCTTCATCCGGTCATAGACCGCCTCCAGGCACCAGAAGCACCCCCCGGCCAGCGTGGCGATTTCCTTCATGATGGCCCCCCGTAGCTCATGTCAGCAGAAGGTGCGGCTGTTATAGCACCGACAACCGCCGCGCGGCTAGCCTTGTTGTCGTCACTATTGAAGGGCCGGAGGGGATATGGAAGACGAGGTTGAAAAAGAAGGGGGGCAGGCACCATTCGGAAATGGAGCCAGTCCCCTCTAGGCCTCGGGGCGGACTTCGATGTTCAGGAGCTTGATCTTGCGGTGGAGGTGGCTGCGCTCGACCTTGAGGTCGTCGGCCGTCTTCGAGACGTTCCAGCCGTGCTCGCGCAGCTTGCGCCCGATGTACTCCCGCTCGAACGCCGCCCGCGCGTCCCGCAGCGACGCATAGTCGAAGGCGGACGGCACTTGCGGCGGGTGGATCTCGCCGGACTGGCGCACCAACGGCGCCACGTCGGTCGCCTGGATGACCGCGCCGCGAGCCATGATCACCACCCGTTCGACCAGATTCCGCAGCTCCCGGACGTTCCCCGGCCAGTCGTGCCGCGCCAGCGCGTCCAGGGCCTCCTGGGAGAACTCGCGCGGGCGCAGCCCCTGCTCTTCCATGTTGACCTGCATGAAGTGGTACACCAGGGCGGGAATGTCCTCCCGACGCTCGCGCAGCGGCGGCACGTCGATCTGGAGCACCGCGAGCCGGAAGTACAGGTCTTCACGGAACATCCCCTTGCGGATCGCCTCCACGAGGTTCTTGTTGGACGCCGCGATGACCCGCACGTCCACCTTGATCGGCCTCGTCCCGCCGACCCGCTGGAAGCGCTGCTCCTGCAGGACCCGGAGCACCTTGGCCTGCGTGGCGAGGCTCATGTCCCCGACTTCGTCCAGGAACAGCGTCCCGCCGTCGGCCAGCTCGAACTGGCCCCGCCTCGTCGCGGTCGCCCCGGTGAAGGCGCCCTTCTCGTGCCCGAACAGCTCGCTCTCGATCAGGGTCTCGGGGATGGCCGCGCAATTGACCTCGATGAACGACCGATCGGCACGCGGGCTCTCGAGGTGAATGCCGCGCGCAACGAGCTCCTTACCGGTCCCGTTCTCCCCGGTGATCAGCACGCGGCTCGGCGCCGGTCCGGCCGTGGCGATCTGGCGCCGCAGCTCGACCATAACCACGCTCTCGCCCACCAGCCTGAAGCGCCGGCCGGCCCGTTCCTTAAGGTCCCGGTTCTCCAGCTCCAGCCGGCGCTCGTGCAGGGCGTGGCGCACCAGCAGCGTGACTTTTTCGAGGGAGAGCGGCTTTTCGATGTAGTCGTACGCTCCGAGCTTGATCGCCTTGACCGCCGATTCAATGGACCCGTGCCCGGACATCATGATGACGAGCAGGCGGGGGTGGGCCTCCATCGCGTGCTGGAGCGTCTCGATGCCGTCCAGGTCTGGCATCCAGATGTCGAGCAGCACCAGGTCGGGAGGGGAATCAGCCTTGATGAGCTTGAGGGCTTCCTGGCCGCCCTTGGCGACGGAGACCTCGTAGTTCTCGTCCTGCAGGATGCCCGAGAGCGTGTCGAGGATCGCCGGCTCGTCGTCCACGATCAGGATGTGGTTGGGCATGGCTGTGGCCGGGATCAGACCGGCAGTTCGATCGTGAAGATCGCCCCAGTCGGGACGTGGTTGGCGGCCCGGATGCGGCCGTTGTGGTCGGAGATGACGCGGTGCACGATGGCCAGCCCGAGGCCCGTGCCGGTCTTCTTCTTGGAGAAATAGGGCAGGAACAGGTTCTCCTGGTCCCCAGGCTGGATGCCGACGCCTTCGTCGGCCACCTCGATGACGACCTTCCCGCCCCGAGCCTCGTGGCGGGTGGTCACCCAGAGACGTCCCTTGTTGTTCATCGCCTGGATGGCGTTGTCGAAGAGGTTGACGAAGACCCGCTTGATCTGCTCGCGGTCCATCATGATCGGAGGCAGGTCCTCGTCGAGATCGGTCAGGAACTCGATGTCGCGGTGCGCCGCCTTGTAGAGCAGGACCACGTCGTTGATCGTCGCGTGGAGCGACTCGCGCTCCATGACCGGGACCGGCATCCGCGCGAACTTCGAGAACTCGTCCACCATCCGCTTGAGGCCGCTGACCTCGTTGACGATCGTCCGCGTGGACAGATCCACGATGTCATTGAAATCCGGCGCCCCCTCGAGGAACTTCTTGCGCAGGCGCTCGGCGGAGAGCTGGATCGGCGTCAATGGATTTTTGATCTCGTGCGCGATCCGTTGCGCCACTTCCTGCCAGGCGGCGGCCTTCTGGGCCTTGATGAGGGCCGACAGGTCCTCGAAGACCACCACGGCGCCCAGGCTCTGCCCCCTGTCGTCCCGGAGCCTCGTTCCGTTCAATCCCAGGACCAGCACGCTGCCCCCTACCTCGGCCTGTCCTTCCCACGTCAGGGTCTCCCGCTCCCCTGTATGGATCCGCTCGACGAGGTCCGTAAACATCTCCAGGCCCAGCGGCTTGAACACGTCGGTCAGGAGACGGCTGCGGATCTCCTCCCCTTTCAGCCCGAGGATGCGCTCGGCCGAGCGGTTGAACGTCGTGATCTGCCTCGCGGCGTCAATGGAGACCACGCCGCTGCCGATGTTGTCCAGAACCGTTTCCGTATAGGCGCGCCGCCGGTCCAGCTCGAGGTTGGACCGCTGGAGGGAGGTGTTCGCCCGCTCCAGCTGCGCCTTGCTGGCCTGCAGGTCCTTGGTCATGCGATTGAAGGAGTCGACGAGGACGCCGATCTCATCGTTGGCCTTGACGGTGATCCGGAAGTTCAGGTCGCCGGCCGCGACGGCTTGCGTGCCTTCCGCCAGCTTCTGGATGGGCACGGTGATCCCCTTGGCGATCTGGAACCCGAACCATGTGCCCGAGAGGATGATCACCAGCGCGATGCCCACGACGAGCGCGATGTATTGCGCCTTGATGGGATCCTTGAAGGTCATGGCCTCCTTGAAGTTCTTATAGGATCGGGTCACGCGGTCCATTTTCGCCACCAGGGCCTCCGGCAGGAACGTGTCCACGACGACGACCCCGGCCACCTGGGACGAGTCCTTGGCCGACGGGATGGTCACGGCAGCGCGGATCAAATCACCGGTCTCGATGAACTGGAACGACTTGACTTCGCCGCCGGCCAGGGCATTCTCCACGAGCTTGTTTTCGGGGGAGTCCAGGACTACGAGGGGAATCTTCGGGTCCACCGAGCGGGTCAGCAGTTGCTTCGCGGCCGAGTAGACCTCGACGCCGCTGACCCCGTACTCCATGCGCTTGCGCTGCATGGCCAGCGCCAGCGTCTCCCGGTGTTGCGGAGCCAGCAGCTCATCGGCGTAGATCTCCCGGCTGATCGCCTTCGCGGAGTTCACCGTCACCGCCTCGTGGCCGCGCCGGTGGGCCTGCGCCACGTCCCTCGAGTCTTTCAGCGCGTGCTCCACCTCCTGCCCGAACCAGTTGTCGATGCTTTGCGACAGCAGCCCGCTGGCCAGCCCCACGAGCAGGAGCGAGGGGATCAGGGTGAAGCCCACGAACGAGGCGATCAGCTTGGTGCGGAAGCCCGATCCGAGCAGCCGCTGGCGCCGCTCGAAGTAGGCCTTGACGAGGTTGCGGGAGAGCAGCAGGACCAGCACCACCAGCAGGATGATGTCCACGTTCAGGAGCGCCAGCATCAGGATGTTGCTGGGGACGAACGGCGTGGGCTGGGTCTGACCGTAGTAATAGACGGTCAGCCAGACCATCGGGACCAGGAAGGCGAGGACGGTCAGGACGGGACGCAGGTGATGGCCCGGACGGTCGGTGTCCGTCTTGGGAGCTCTGATCGGCGTTCGACGTGGAGCCACGGCAGACATCTTAGCCGCTGCTCCCCTTGGAATCAATTAACCAGCGCAGCCAGCCCGTCTGGAACTCCGCATAGGTGACTCCTGTGGCGTCGAGAAACGCGGCGGCGAAATCCTTCGATTCCCCCACGCGTGTCAGCAACGTCCGGACGGCCGCCGTGCCGTGGCGGCGCAGCAAATATTCCACGGCCGCCGCGCTCTCGGCGTAGGCGAGTGGGACTTCCGTTCGAGGAAGCGTCAGGAAGGAGCCGTGCAGCTCGCGGATGGGGATCAGATGGTCGGACGACTGCACGATCCGCCGCTCGCGGTCCGTACCGCGTCCTTCGCACGCAATCGCCAACCCCTCGCTCAGCCACGTCGGCGCGCGGCCGCGCGTCCGCTCGTGGACGAGCGCATGCGTGTACTCGTGCCGGAGGGCCCGGTCCAGTGCTGCCCCGTCGCTCATCGCGCCTTCCGCCGGCAGCCGGATCTTGCCGTCAAACAACCCCTGTACCCAGTCCGGCGTTTGCGCATGCTCGTGGAACGCGCCGCCCGCAGCGAGCACGACCGGGATCTTGCGCTCCGGGTACACCCCCAAGCGGCGACCGATCTCCTGGCGAGCCGACTCCAGCCGAGCGAGGACCACCCGCGCCGGGACCTCACCCTGCTCCCTCTCAAACCGCACCGCGAAGTGCCGGCTCTCGAGCCGCCGCACCTCTTTCTGGGCGCCGGCTTCGGCCAGAATCAGATCCAGACGCTCCCGCACCGCCGCGTCGGATGGGTCGAGCCGTCGCGCCGATTCGAAGCGCGCTCGGGCGG
The DNA here is from genome assembly GCA_045403215.1 of Nitrospirales bacterium. Classification (GTDB taxonomy): domain Bacteria; phylum Nitrospirota; class Nitrospiria; order Nitrospirales; family NS-4; genus NS-12. The sequence goes on from JAXIOW010000087.1 coordinate 5,667, forward strand.
CCTGCAGATCGTCGCGGCGGTAGGCGATCTCCCCCAACAGCATGAGCGCGAGGATCTGCGTGGGATCCGCCTCGAGCGCGCGCTGAAGAAAGACCTCGGCCTCGCGCACGTCCCCTCGGTACAGATGGGCGGCGCCGAGCCCCAGCAGCACGGCGCCTTCGTCCGGTCGGAGGCGGTTCGCCTCTTCGAAGGCGTGCACGGCTTCGTCAGACTCTCCGCGCTCCAGACGGACCCAGGCCAGGCGCGCTTTCGTCAATGCTAGGTTACGCTGGACCGCCCGATCAGTCGCATCCGCCGCGGCCGCCTGCTCGAACTTCGCCAGCGCGTCGACAAAGAGCCCAGTCTCGTACAGGGCCATCCCTTCGCTATCGAGCCGCTCCACGTCACGGCGGGCCGGGGCGTCCGAGTCGCTCGCTGAAAGTTCAGGCAGCACAGTTCGGGCAGGAGCAAGGCGGTCCGGAGGGGCCGGCACGGGCGACTGGACGCGCTCGACAGGACGCTGGTCGGCTTGCCGGAAGAGCCCCTCCGTTAGACCCGCGCCCGTCGCGACGATGGCGAGAACGATGACCAGGAGAATCAGAGGGCGCCGTTGTGCCACCCGGGCTTCCTTTTCAGGATTTGCGCGCTTTGGCCCGCTCGACGAACTTGATGCGAAGGGCGTAGAGCATCTCCTGCAGCAGCGTGTCTTCCTCCGCCGCGAGATTGCCCTTGGTCTTGGATTCCAGCATCGTCAGGATGTCGATGATCTCCTGGGCCTGGGCGAGGTTCGGGGCCTGGCCCGCCGCGCCTTCGCCGACCGGCTCGCCGAGGCACATCAGCGCAGACGTCCCCAAGGAGTAGACGAACGACAGGAAGTTGATGGGCGGGACCGGCTGCTGCTGGGCAGGCTCGGCCTGGTGGGCGGCTTGGGCTTGCGTCACGCTCTCGCTGGCGTTCTCCCCCGGCTCGCCTCCCCCGCCCCGACGATCCCGAATAATGAAGCCTTTCTCTTCGGCCATAGACCCACCGTAAGGAGCACCTATATACCACACCAGCGCGCAGCAGAGCAATCCGCTCTCCGCGGCGACAATTCTCCCTACCGTTCTTTCTTGAAGACGATGTCGCTGTAATACGCGGTCGCCGACTCGCCGGTGTTGTCGGTGTCGGTCATGATCGCCACGCCCGAGATCAGCGGCGGCTTCTCGCCGAAGGCCTTCCGGTAGTCCTCGTACACGTTGCGCTCTTCGCTCACCCATTGATTGAGGCGATCCGGGCCGCTCTCCACCACGATCATCTTGGCCTGGTCTGTATAGGGATTGGGCACCACCGTACCCTTGGGGGCCTTGCTCTCCCAGATATAATTGATGGCGGCCAGGGGCGGATACTGCCCGTACAGCAGCTTGACTGTCTCGTATTTGGCTTTGTCGAAGAACCCCACCTTGGAGGAGTCATACTCGAACGTGATGTAGATCCGCGCTGGATAGTCGTCGCCCTCCTTTCGCGTCACATCCCCCTTTAGGAGGACGTTCGCCACCTTCCACCGCCACTGCACGATCGGGTACTCCTTGAGGTTGATCGTGATCTCCCGCGTGAGGCCGGAGGCCGACGCTTCGCTGACCGCCTTGACGGCGGCGGTGTCCCCGTCTTTCACCACCGTGTAGACCGTGTGCTTCTCGATCTTCTTGAAGGTCAGCGGCTTCCAGCCGTCCGGCAGGGCGGCCCCTTCCGAGGCCGCCGAGAACTTCCCGACTTCGAGGACGGAAGGTGATTGAGCGAAAACTGCCACGGCAGTGGCAGCGAGCGAGAGCAGCGCCCAGAAACCGAGCACAGAACAGGCTGCCAGGCGCCTTTTCCTCATCGGCTTCCCCGACACACCTTCCTTCTACGATACCAGATCAGAAACCTTCTCCGCGTGATGGCCAGCATGGCTATCCTTTCGCGGTCTTGCTCGCGAATCTCCGGTACAAGATCGGAACCAGCGCCAACAGGCCCAGTAGGGCAAAGGCGCCAAGAACGCGTGGCGAGGCGATCTCGCCGAGCGAATTGATCGTGCCCAGTTGGCGTCCGGCGTTGGCGAACACGAAGCTGCCCGGGATGATGCCGATGGCCGTAGCCGCAACATAGGTCCCGAGGCTCACTCGGGTCAGACCGGAGACCATGTTGACCAGGAAGAACGGAAACAGCGGGATCAGCCGCAACGTCATGAGATAGCTGAAGGCGTTTTTGGCAAATCCCTCCTGGATGGGCCCCAGCCGGTTGCCGAACTTCCGCTCGACCCAATCCCGCAGGAGATACCGGGCTGCCAGGAATGCGAGCGTGGCGCCTGACGTCGCCGCGATGTTCACGTAGAGCGTCCCGACGAAGCTGCCGAACAGAAAGCCTCCCGCCAAGGTGAAAATCGCCGCCCCGGGCAGCGAGAAGGCGGTCTGAAGACAATAGAGCAGGATGAAAATCACGACCGATGTGGAGTAGTGGGCCTCGGTATAGGCCAGCAAGCCGTCCCGGTTGGCCTTCAGGGCCTCCAGCGACAGGTACTGCTTCAGATCGAAGTAGAAGAACGCGCCGACAGCCAGCGCGAAGAGCGCAACGACGACGATCTTGCCGATCGGCGACGACGCGGGCTGGGCTTTCATTTCCTGTGGACCCGGCGCAGTCCGGGCGGTCTCCATAGCATTCACCCCCGTCTGCTTCTGGACAACCACTTCTCCATGATCTTGCGCACGAACGGTGTCAGACGAGTACGGTTATAGGCATCCCCCAGCTTCCTGACCACTTCCGCCTGGGTCGGATACGGGTGGATCGTCTTCGAGACGGCGCTTAACCCCAGCTTGTTCGTCATGGCGAGCGTGATCTCGTTGATCACGTCGCCGGCGTGGGCCGCCACGATCGTGGCGCCGAGGATCTTCTCGGTCCCCTTGCGCACCAGGACCCGGGCGAATCCGCTCTCCTCACCGTCCAGCACGGCCCGATCCACGTCGTCGAGCTTCCACGTGAAGGTCTGCAC
>JAXIOW010000059.1:0-25118 GCA_045403215.1 Nitrospirales bacterium
TCGATGGCGTCGTCCGGAAGGGCCTGCTCCTCGTAGAGGCGATAGCCCACGTTCTCGCGGACGGTGAGCGAGTCGAACAACGCGGACCCCTGGAAGACCATCGCCATACGGGCACGGATCGGAACCATGTCCCGTTCGGGAAGCCCGACGATTTCCTGCTTGTCGATGCGGATGGAGCCGGAGTCTGGGCGGAGCAGGCCCAGGATCAGGCGCAGCACGGTCGTCTTGCCGCCGCCGCTGCCTCCTAGGATCACCACCGTGTGTCCGGAAGGAATCTCCAGGGTGAAATCCTTGAGGACCGGCCGGCCGTGAAACATCATGCACACCTTGGTGAACTGGATCACGGGCGCCTCACCCGAGAAAGATGAACACCTTGGTCATGAAAAAGTCGGTCATCAGAATCAGGATGGAAGAGGTGACCATCGCTTGGGTCGTCGACTGGCCGACCCCCACGGTCCCGCCGGCCGTGTTGAGGCCGGCGTAGCAGCCGACCATGCAGATGAGGAACCCGAAGACGGTCGGTTTGATGAGACCGTAAATCAGGTCGTGGGGGCTCAACGCCTCAAACGCCCACGTCCAATAAAAGTAGGGGTCGATGCTCAGGTAGAGGTTGGCGATCAGGAACCCACCGAGCAGTGCGACCCCGTTGGTGACGACGGTCAGCACAGGGACCATGATCACCGAGGCCACCAGCCGGGGGGTGACCAGTTTCTTGATGGGGTCCGTCCCTTCGGCCCTGAGCGCGTCGATCTGCTCGGTGACTTGCATGGACGCCAGCTCGGATGCGATGCCGGAACCGACCCGTCCGGCGATCATGAGAGCGGCGAGCACCGGGCCAAGTTCCAGTACGACGGACGTGCTGATCAGGCGGGAGATGTACTGGACCGCGCCGTACGGCTCGAGTTGGATGGACCCCTGCAGGGCCAGGACCATGCCGGTGAAAATCCCCGTCAGGACGACGATGAAAAGAGAGCCCACTCCGATCTGGTCCATGTGGTAGAGCGTATCCCGGAGGTACCAGGGACGACGGAACACGCCGGCGAGCGCAGCCGCACAGAGCTCGGCGAATTCTTGGACGGTTAAGACGTAGCCTTTGAGCGTGTCGTCGAGACGGACGACTGACGAGTCCATTCGCGCTCCCATTCCAGGGAAATGACGGACGAAACTATACCATACCGATTTTATCCGGACCTGGCAAGGTGGGGCCAAGGTGGGGCATGGGCATCAGTCTTCCAGATAGACGCGCGGGAGGCGGGGGCTGATCTGGCAGAGGATTTCGTAGCTGATGGTGTCCTGCCAGGCGGCCAAGTCGTCCGCCGTGATCGCAGCGGCGCCCTGCCTGCCCAACAGCACTGCCTCGTCGCCGGGACGGATGTCCGGGAGGTCCGACACGTCGACCACCGTGAGGTCCATGCAGACCCGCCCGACGATCGGAACCGCCCTGCCGCCGACCAGCACGTGCCCTCGGTTGGACAGAGCGCGGCTGTACCCGTCGGCGTAGCCGACCGGCAGGATGGCCAGGGTCGAGGGACGTGACGTGACGAACGTCCCGCCGTAGCTGACCGGCTGGCCCGCGCCGACGCGTTTGACCTGCACGATGCGGGTTTTCCACGAGAGCGCGGGGCGGAGATCGGCCCCGGCCGCCGGCCCGTTGACGTACCCGTACAGCATGAGGCCGGGACGCACGAGGTCGAAGTAGCTGGCCGGGAAGCGCAGGATGGCGGCGCTGTTGGCGATGTGCGCAGCCGGCACTGCGAGACCGGCCGACTTCGCCGCGTCGAGCAGCTCGCGAAAGCGGGCCAGTTGGTCTTCGGCCGACTCTCCATCGCGCGCGTCGGCCGAGGCGAGATGACTCATCAAGCCCTCGAGGCGCAGGGTCGGAGGCCAGTCGGAGCTGAGGATGTCCAGGAAGTCCTCCTTCGAGAGCCCCAGGCGGTTCATCCCGGTGTCCACTTTGAGGTGGACGGGCAGGGGCGCGGCGCGGGGATTCACGAGACGGGCTGCCATGAGGATGGCGTCCCGCGAGGGCAGCACCGGCGTCAGATTGAGTTCCTGGAGGAGCGGCACGTCGTCCGGGAAGATGCCGCTCATCACCAGGATCGGGGCGGTGATGCCGGCGTGCCGGAGTTCCTGGCCTTCCGCCACCGTGGCGACGCCCAGTTGGTGCGCCCCGGCCGTCAGGAGCGTGCGCGTGACGGGCACAGCCCCGTGACCGTAGGCGTTGGCCTTGACGACGGCGATGATGGATGCCGTGCCGACGCGGCGCGCGACTTGACGGAAGTTATGGCGGAGGGCGGGCAGGGAAATCTCGACGACGGTGGAATTCAAATTTCGGTGATCTCCGCCTCCTTCTTCTTGAGGATCTCGTCCACTTTGGTGATGTACGAATCCGTCAGCTTCTGGAGCTCGTCGTGGGCCTTCTTGGCCTCGTCCTCGGCCATCTGGGAGGCTTTCTGGGCCTTCTTGATCTCCTCGAGCACATCCCGCCGGATGTTGCGGATGTGGACCCGGACTTCCTCCGCGATCTTCTTCGCGAGCTTCACCAGTTCCTTGCGGCGCTCCTCGGTGAGCGACGGGATCGGGAGGCGGACGAGCTTGCCGTCGTTCGTTGGGGTCAGGCCGAGGTCGGAGGCCAGGATCGCCTTTTCTATGTCCTTGATGATCTTGGGGTCGAACGGCTGGACGGTGAGGAGTCGGTTCTCGGGCGCGGCCAGCGAGGCAACCTGCTTGAGAGGGGTGGGCGTGCCGTAGTAGTCCACCCTGACCTGATCCAGCAGGCCGATCGAGGCACGGCCCGTGCGGATCGCGGCCATCTCGTGCCGCAGGTGCTCGATCTGGCCCTCCATTTTCTCCGTGGCCTTTTTCTTCTGCGGGAACTCCATGGCGTCCCTCCAACCGAGCTTGCTGACCCGGCATTTCGATCAAACATGCCGGGATATGCAATGCCTCAAGAGGTCCTTCAATTCATGTAAATTACGCTGGGGAGGCTTCGTCTGTGACCAACGTGCCGAGTTGCTCTCCCTGGACGATGCGCTTGATGTTGCCCTTCTCCTTGACGTTGAACACGATGATGGGGAGGTTGTGATCCATGCACAGGGAGATGGCGGTCGAGTCCATGACCTTCAGGCGCTTGTCGATGACGGTGAGGAAGGACAGCTTCGTGTATTTGGTCGCGCGGGGATTCTTCACGGGGTCGTCGTCGTAGATGCCGGAGACCTTGGTGCCCTTGAGGATGATCTCGGCCCCGATCTCCATCGCGCGAAGCGCGGCGGCCGTGTCGGTGGAGAAATACGGGTTGCCGGTGCCCGCCGCGAAGATGACCACGCGCTTCTTTTCCAGGTGTCGGATCGCGCGTCGGCGGATGTAGCCTTCGGCCAGTTGGCGCATTTCGATGGCGGACTGGACGCGGGTGACCACACTCTTCTTCTCGAGCGCGTTCTGCAGGGCAAGCGCGTTGAGCATGGTGGCCAGCATGCCCATGTAATCGGCCGAGGCCCGCTCCATGCCGCCGTCGGCGGCGTCGATCCCGCGGAAGATGTTTCCCCCGCCGATGACCACCGCGACCTCGACGCCCATCGCGGCGACCTCCGCGATCTCCGAGGCCATGTACTCGATCATCCGCGAGTCGATCCCGAATGACTGGTCGCCGGCAAGCACTTCTCCGCTGATCTTCAGGAGGATGCGCTTGTACGCCGGCCGGCTCATTCCTCCTCACCGAGTTGGTACCGGGTGAAACGGCGGACGGTCATGTTCTCGCCGATCTTGGCGATCTTCTGCTTGATCAGGTCGGCGATCTTGAGACTCGGGTCCTTGATGAAGAGCTGCTCCATCAGGCACATGTCCTGATAGAACTTTTCCAGCTTGCCGGTGGCGATCTTTTCCCACGCGGCTTGGGGCTTGCCCAGCTCTTTCGCCTGGCCTCTGTAGATTTCCAGTTCTTTGTCGATCACGGACTGCGGGACGTCCTCCCGCCGGACATACAGGGGCTTGGACGCGGCGATCTGGAGGGTCAGGTCGCGGACCAGGGCCTGAAATTCGTCGTTGCGGGCCACGAAATCGGTTTCGCAGTTGACCTCGATCAGCACCCCAACCTTGCTGCCGGGGTGGATGTAGGAGGCGATCACGCCTTCGTTCGTGGCGCGTCCGGCCTTCTTCCCGGCCGCGGCCAGGCCTTTTTGCCGCAGCCAGTCGATGGCCTTGTTGATGTCGTCCCCATTTTCCACCAGGGCCTGCTTGCAGTCCATGATGCCGGCTCCGGTCTTCTGCCGGAGTTCCTTGACGAGTGTGCTGTCTCCTGCCATGGGGCTGTGACTCCTTGCTGACTCCGGGTTGCGGGGCAGACTTCAGACTCCGGCGCCGGTGGCCTGGACGGTCCGCAATTCGGCCGGGGACAGGGCCCCGGGCTTCTCCTCCTCGGCGCGCTGGGCGCGCAGGTGCACCCCTTCGATCACGGCGTCGGCGATCTTGGAGGTGATCAATCTGACGGAGCGGATCGCATCGTCGTTGCCCGGGATGGGGTAATCGATCCCGTCCGGGTCGCAGTTGGTGTCCACGATGGCGACGACGGGGATGTCCAGCCGGTTCGCCTCCAGGATGGCGATGCGCTCGCCTCGCGTGTCGGCCACGTAGAGGAAACCGGGCAGGGCATGCATGCCCTTGATGCCGCCCAGGCTCGCTTCGAGCCGCAGCCGTTCCTTTTCCAGCTTGGCCACCTCCTTCTTGGGGAGGCGCTCGAACGTGCCGTCGCTCTTCGCGGCCTCGATCTTGCGCAACTTCTCGATGCTCTTGCGGATCGTGTTGAAGTTCGTGAGCATGCCGCCCAGCCATCGCTGCGAGACGTTGAACATCTGGCAACGCTTGGCTTCTTCTTCGACGATCGTGCTGGTCTGTCGCTTGGTGCCAACGAAGAGGGCGGAGTCGCCTTGGGCGACGGTCTGCCGGACGAACTCGTAGGCGGCCTCGAACCGTGCGAGGGTCTGTTGCAGGTCGACGATGTAAATGCCGTTGCGCTCCCCGAAGAGGTACCGTTTCATCTTCGGGTTCCATCGGTTGGTTTGGTGGCCGAAGTGCACGCCGGCCTCCAGGAGTTCCTTGATCGTGATCACGCCCATCCCGTCACCCCCTTTCGTGTACCGGCGCGACCCGCCCTGATCAGGACAGCCAGGCAGGAGGATTTTTCAGGTCCTTAGGGCGCCGATCTCTCGTCCGCTCGCGCGGACGTCCCGAGATTGTGGATAATGTTCGGTCAAAGCTGTTGAAAACTAGCACGCGCCCCCCGGCTTTTCAAGCGAAATATTGCCACTACGACCGGTAGGAGGCGTTGATTTTGACGTACTCCGGCGAGAGATCGGTGGTCCACACCGTCGCTTCGGCATGGCCGATCCCCAGATCGACCGTGAGGGTAAACTCGCGACCCTTCAGCACAGTGTTCGCTTGCTCTTCCGCAGCTTGGCCGAGCCCGGTCCCCCGATGGACCACGGGGACATCGCCATACATGATGGCGATCCGGTCCGGTGCGATCCGGACCCCCGCCCGTCCGATGGCTGCCATGATCCGTCCCCAGTTGGCGTCTTCGCCGAACCAGGCGGTCTTGACCAGGCTGGACGTGGCGATGGCGACGGCGACGCGCACGGCCGCGCGTGTCGACCAGGCTCGTTTGACCCGCAGCTCCACGAACTTGGTGGCCCCTTCGCCATCCCATGCGATCTGTTTGGCCAGGTCGAGACAGACGTAATCGAGCAATGCCTGGAAACGGCGTGCATCCGCGCTGCCAGACGCGACGGGCCGGTTGCCTGCCACGCCGTTGGCCAGACACAGCACCATGTCGTTCGTGCTGGTGTCGCCGTCCACCGGGATTCGGTTGAAGGACCGGTCTGCGGCCTGACGCAGGCCCCGTTGCAGGATCGCGCGCGGCACCGCGGCGTCGGTGGCCAGGAAGGCGAGCATCGTAGCCATGTCCGGATGGATCATGCCGGATCCCTTGGCGATTCCGCCTACGGTGATCGTGCGTCCTCCGATCGTGTCCGTGGCGACGACCATCTTGACCGTCGTGTCGGTCGTCATGATGGCCCGCGCCGCGTCTTCTCCTCCGTCGCGGCGCAACTGGCTGGCCAGCACCGGGATCGCGGCCTCGATCCGCTCCATGGGCAACGGTTTCCCGATCACGCCGGTGGAAGCGACGAAGACGTCCTCCGGGCGAAGTCGCAGCGCCTTTGCCGTGAGGACGGCCACCTTCACGGCGTCGGCGTAACCTTGGCGGCCGGTGCAGGCATTGGCGTTGCCGCTGTTCACCAGGATGGCCCGGCCCTTGCCACGGCGCAATCGCTGGCGGTCCAGGATGACCGGCGCGGCCACCACCTTGTTGAGGGTGAAGATGCCCGCCGCCGTCGCTTCCCGCTCGGAGGCGATCAGCGCGAGGTCGAGCACGTCACCTTTCTTGATTCCGGCAGCCATGCCGGCGGCCAGCATACCGGGCACGGCGGTGATCCCCCCTGTGAGGCAGGTATTCATCGCGATCCTTGCTTGATCGTTACGGATAGAGGCCGGAGTCCTGCAGCCCAAGCGTTTCGTCCCATCCCTGCATGAGGTTGAACGCTTGGATGGCCTGGCCGGCTGCGCCCTTGACCAGGTTGTCGAGGGCGGCCATCAGCGTGGCCGTGCCGGTCCGCGGATCGGCGAAGGCCGAGACCTCGCAGAGGTTGGCGCCGCGGGTATGCAGCGGATTCGGCGATTGTCCCGGGTCCAACACCCGCACGAACGGCTCGTTCTTGTAGAAGTCCCGATAGAGCGCCGTCAGCTGTTCAGAGGTACGGACCTGCCGCAGGCGCACGTAGGCGGTGCTGAGGATGCCCCGCGTCATGGGCACCAGATGTGGGGTGAACGTGACGGTCACGCCGAGCTCCTGTTCGATCTCCGGGATGTGCCGGTGGGATCCCAGCTTGTACGCTTCGATGGATTCGTTCGCCTCCGGGAAGTGATAGGGGAGGGCCAGGGTGCGACCCGCGCCAGAGATCCCCGATTTCGCGTCGATGATGACCGGCTCGCCCAGCAACTGGTGCTTGACCAGTGGCGCCAGCGAGAGGACCGCCGCGGTCGGGTAGCATCCGGGCGTGGCGACCAGGGTGGCCGATCGGATGGCGTCGCGGTGCAGTTCGGGCAAGCCGTAGACGGCGATGTGCAGGAGGTCCGGGCAGGGATGCGTGGTCTGGTACCACGTTTCGTAGGCCTGCGCGTTTTTGAGGCGGAAGTCGGCGCTCAGGTCGATGACCTTGCGGCTGGCCTTGAGGAACCGTTGTGCGGGGCCGGCTGACTTGGTATGGGGCAAGGCCAGGAAGATCGCGTCGGCTCTGGTGGCGATCCGGTCAGGGTCCAGGACTTCGCAGACCAGTTCCGGTCCCACCAGGTTGGGGAACAGCGACCGGACCGGTTTTCCCGTGGATTGCTCCGACGTGACGGCGGTGACCCGCACCTTGGGGTGGCGGAACAGGAGACGCAGGAGTTCCCCTCCGACGTATCCACTGGCTCCTACGACTGCGACCGTTGTCATCCGGAAATGCTCCGAGTAATAAAAAAGGGAAGGCCAAGGGGCCTTCCCTTTTGAAAGGGTCGTTGCCCCCTTAGCGTTTCGAGAACTGGAAGCGCTTGCGTGCCCCCTTCTGTCCGTATTTCTTCCGCTCCTTCGTGCGCGAGTCCCGGGTGAGGAGCCCCTCCTTCTTGAGGATCGGGCGCAGCGCGGGATCCATCGTGACCAAGGCCTTCGACAGGGCGTGCCGCAACGCGCCAGCTTGGCCGCTGTTCCCGCCGCCTTCGACCGTTGCCTTCACGTCCAGCTTCCCTTGCAGGTTGGTGATCTCGATCGGGTAAATGACCGTCGACCGATGAGTCGCTCGCGGAAAATAGGATTCCAGGGGGCGGTCATTGATCGTGAACTGGCCGGACCCCGCGCCGAGCCAGGCTCGGCAGATGGCCTTCTTCCGTTTCCCCGTCGCGTTCGTTGCGTTGGTCATGGACATGGACACGCAGTCTCCTCGTGGCAGATCAGATGGTCAACGCCTCAGGCTGCTGCGCCCGGTGCGGATGGGTCGGACCGGCATACACGTTCAACTTCCGAGCCATCTGCTTGCCGAGCGGGGTCTTGGGCAACATGCCTTTAATGGCTCGTTCGAGCACCGCAGCGGGCTTGCGGCTCAGGACCTCCCTGACGGTTTCCATCTTCAACCCGCCGGGGTAGCCCGAATGGCGATAGTACGTCTTCGTCCGGACTTTGTCGCCGGTCAGGTGCACTTTTTCAGCGTTGACGATGATCACGTGGTCGCCGGTGTCCACGTGCGGGGTGAAGATCGGCTTGTGCTTGCCCCGGAGCACGATCGCGACCTGCGAGGCCAAGTGGCCCAGCGTCTTCCCATCCGCATCGACAACGTACCACTTGCGCCTGATATCCGCCTTCTTGGCGGCATAGGTTCTCGTCATACCGTGCCACCGAACTCTTTTGATCCCAGCATCTTCAGCCAGGGGTCGACGTTTTCCGGAGCCAGATGGTCCAAGACTTCTTGCGTGACGTAGATCGGACTGCTGGTCCGCAGAGCCAACGCGATCGCGTCGCTCGGCCGGGAGTCCACCGTCAATTCCGATTGCTTGTCCGGCTGCTTGCTCCTCAGGTAGATCGAGGCGTAGTACGTGTTGTTCTTGACATCGGTCACGACGACCTTTGAGATGTGCAAGCCAAGTTGCTCGGCCAGGTTCCGGATCAGGTCGTGGCTGAGCGGCCGCGGAGGAACCACTCCTTCCAGAGCCAGCCTGATGGCCGTCCCCTCGGCGACGCCGACCCAGATGGGCAGGGTGTTGGTCTTGGTCTCGTCTTGCAAGATCACCACCTGGCTCTCCGAGTTGGGGATGGCGTCTGGCATGACTCCCTGCACCATTAGCTTGACCAACGTGTTCTCCATATGCGTTGCGTGATCGTTCACCCGTTACCGCGATGCGGAATCCAGTTATCTGTCATTGAGGGAGCCGGGTTGAGACCGGGAACCGTAACTGACAGGGATGAGTGACCGTTACGCGTCGTACTTGCCGAAATCCTCGGGCTTGAGATTCTCCAACCAGCGGTCCATGTCCTCGCTACTGTTCTTGCGGATGACGTTGTCGTTCACGAACACGGGAGCTTTCGATCGCAAAGCAAGCGCGATCGCATCGCTGGGCCGAGCGTCGATCGAGTACTCCGAATCCTCATACGAGAGATGGAGCCTGGCATAATAGGTGTTGTCCTTGAGGTCAGTGACCACCACGCTGATGACCTTGGCGTCGGCGGTATCCAGGATGACTTTCATCAAATCATGGGTCATCGGCCTGGGTGGCGTGATCCCCTCCATGGCGAAACTGATGGCGCTGGCTTCAGGCTTGCCCACCCAGATGGGAAGCATCTCGGTGTTGCTCTCGTCCCGTAGTATGACGATGTAGGCATTCGTGTAGGGGTCGAACATCAACCCCCGGACATGCATCTGAGTCAGCATCAGACACCCTTGAAAGACGGCATCATACCTACCACTTTCATGTCTCCATTGTCAAATGGAGGCTCGCGAATTACCGTGTGATTCACGGAGTTGCCGGGCGGCGGGGAGCAGTCTTGGTTACTGCGGCTGTTGCTCAGGTTTGGGCAGCTTCAGGAAGTTGAGCATCTGCTCCCTGACAAGGGCCCGCCCGCTTTCGTCGCCGAGGTTCACGTGGTATTCATTAATGACCATGACGCGCATTTTCACCCACTCCGCCCAGCACGGCGCGCAGATGTTGGCCTTGACCTGGGTCTCAAGCTTGCCCAAGAACAAGGGCTCGGTAATTGCCTCCCCTTGGTTTCCGCAACGGACGCATTGAACCTGTGCCATATTGGAGTCCCTCCGGCGTGGATTCTAGCATAGCCTTCGCGGGAAAAGAAAAGCCACGCGGGGCGGTACCTTGACGCCTTGCGGGTGTCGTGTTAGAAACGCCAGAGTTGCCGCGGCGCCCGGGTGGCGAAATGGCAGACGCAGCGGACTCAAAATCCGCCGGTGGCAACACCATGGGAGTTCGACCCTCCCCCCGGGCACCAAACCAAGCTTGCTCGTACCGACCCTTTCGATCACATAGGGGCGGATATCCAATACCTCCAGTGAATCAAGCTGAAAAACATCTGTTTTCCGGCAATTTCACCCCTTGACATGACTTTGGGGGGTGCGTTATAGTCGAACCGCCTTTCAATTGAGGAGTGGTATCGGAACTTATCTTTTTATTTTCCGGAGGGAGGTGAACGCTATGGTACGGGTCCTAACAATCAGTGCAGTTGCCCTTTTCGCCATCATGTTGGTCGTAGGGGAGACGGTGGCCCAAGAGCGGCCGGTCTTGCAGGAGGGTTTCCAGAGCAGCGGAACAGCCGGCGGTGTGACTGATGCTTATATGCGCACGCTGCTCGCGAAGCCTGAAACGATCTATGGGCGTCTCTGGGGCAAGGATATCCCCGGCGGGAAGATCTACGTCGAAACTGGCGGTGGCGCGCTCGTCACGGTGCGTCTTGGCCCCAAGACCAACATGCAGACCTTGAATGCAGTTGATATTGGCAATGACGTCGAGGTTCAGGCGATGCGGAACTACCGGAGACTGGGCACCGGGGCTTTCTCCTCCGATGTTCCCGAAGGCGACGCCTTTTTAGTGGATCTGAGCATCATCCGTGCAGCCGTCACGCCGACCCAGTTAGTGCCTCAGGCAGGGTACGAGCCGGATACCGATCGCGGAATCCGGAGCCGCGACGCGTCCGACATGGGTGGTGTCGGCGGGACGTGCTGGAACTGCTATGCGCCGGATGTATCTGGGTACGGGACGGATTACGAGGAGAAGAAGAAGAAGTAATTAGCGCCAGCCATTCGGTGTGGCGACGCGCGTACATACCGGATATATGAGTTCTCCATATCAGGCGGTGGTCGAAAGGCCACCGCCTGATTGTTTTTCAGGCCCCGCATCGTCTTCAATCTTCCTGCGTTCTGGATCCTAGCCAGCGTCTTCTCCTCGCGCCGACCGTTTCCGTCGCGGAGCCCCTTCGACCACCACGGTGATTTCGCCTTTCGGGGGACGGCTTCGAACCAGCCCGATCAGTTCCTCGAGGGTCCCGCGGTGAAATTCTTCGTAGTGCTTGGTCAGCTCACGAGCCAGCACCGCCCGTCGATTGCCCAGGCCTGCGAGGAGCGAGGCCAGCAGCTTGTCGATGCGATGGGGGCTCTCGAACAGGATCACGGTGGCAGGGTCTTCGCGGAAGCGCGCAATCCGTTTCGACCGGGGACCTTCTTTGCGTGGCAGGAAGCCTTCAAACCGAAACGAATCGGCGGGGAGGCCGGACCCCGCAAGAGCGGCCAGGACAGCCGAGGGGCCCGGAACCGGCACGACCCGGATGCCCGCCTCGATCGCGCGGGTGATCAAGAAGAATCCGGGATCGGACACGACCGGCGTGCCCGCGTCGGAGACGAGGGCGACAGCGGTGCCTGCTTGCAGACGCTCGAGCAGCGCAGCGGTCTTCTCCTCTTTGTTGAAGTCATGATAACTGGTCAGGGGCGTGTGGAGGCCAAAATGCGTGCAGAGCTGCTTGGTGTGACGGGTATCCTCGGCGGCGATGACGCCTACTTCCTTGAGAACGCGCACCGCGCGGAACGTCATGTCCTCCAGGTTCCCGATCGGGGTGCTGACAATGTAAAGGGTACCAGGCATGATTGAGGGCGCATCCTAGCCTAATTGGCGCGGCGCGGCAAAGGAGACGTTATGCTAAGATGCCGACCTGGTCACGTGGGAGTCTTGGCATGGTCCTGAGGGATCGAGTGGCGCTGGTCACCGGAGGCGGGACGGGGATCGGCCTAGCGATTGCCTTGGCCTTCCTGCGCGAAGGCGCTCGGGTGGCGATCGGTTCGCGGAATCCTGTTCATTTGAAGGCAGGAAGCGAGGCCGCCCGTGCGGCCGGTCATGCAGTCTTGACCCTTCAGCTGGATGTCACCGATCCGGCCTCGGTGCACAGCACAGTCGACGCGGTCGTGAGCCACTACGGTCGGATCGATATCTTGGTGAACAATGCCGGGGCCTCCGGCCGGACCCCCATGTCCGACCCGGACGACACTCGCTGGCACGCGATCATCCACACGAACTTGACGGGCGCCTACCTGTGTTCCAAGCAGGCCTTGCGCGTCATGAAGGACGGAGAGCACGGACGGATCATCAATCTTTCGTCCGTCCTCGGGCGGTTTGGCGTGCCCGGCTACGCCGCGTACTGCGCCGCTAAGCACGGGATCATCGGCTTGACGAAGGCCCTCGCGCTCGAAGTGGCGTCGCGCGGGATCACCGTCAATGCGATCTGTCCGACCTGGGTGGACACGGACATGGCCCGCCAGGGGATCACCGAGACCGCGGCTGAGCTCGGCGTGAGCGCCGAGGAGTTTCGGCGCCAAGCGGTCAAGGAGATCCCGATTCAGCGCATGGTCGAGCCCTTGGAAGTCGGCGGTCTGGCTGTGTACCTTGCGTCTCCGGGAGCCGCTGCCATTACTGGTCAGGCGTTGAACATCTGCGGGGGTGCGACGGCCAGCGCAGGCGGCTGAGCGTATCAGCCGTGGCGGCGGCTTGGGGTTGGCTTGACTCCCCTCTCCTGCGGTCTCTATAATGCCAAGGTTGAAGACAATTCCATCGAAATTCAGCGGACTTGCGGGGCCATGAACGTTCTCTTCTTCGAGATCACGTTACTCTTCTATTTTCTGGGCACCGTTCTGTTTTTGGTCCAACTGGCCGGAAGGTGGGAGGGCATGGGGAAACCCTCTTTCGTCGTGGCCGGGATCGGCTTCTTCTTTCATACCCTGGCCCTGGTGTCCCGGATGATCGAAGGGGGGCATATCCCCTTGACCTCGATGCACGAAGCGCTGTCGTTCTTCTCATGGGCCTTGGTCTTGTTCTTCCTCGTCGTCGAGCTCCGGTATCGTGTGCACATTCTGGGCTCCTTCATCCTGCCGATGGCCTTCATCTCCCTCATCTCGGCCGCCGCCTTACCCAAGGAGATCCGGGCGCTGGAGCCGATCTTCCGCAACGTGTGGATGCACGTGACGTTTTCCCTGCTGGGGACCGTTGCCTTTGCGGTCGCGTTCGTCGCGGGCCTGATGTACCTGATCCAAGAGCACATGCTCAAGTCCAAGCACCTCGACGGGCTGTACCGCAAGCTCCCGGCGCTTGATTTCCTGGACGAGCTGAACAGCAAAGCGATCTCCTTCGGGTTTCCGCTGCTGACCGTGGGCATCATTACCGGAGCCTTGTTCGCGGAGTTCGCGCGCGGCTCCTTCCTGAACTGGAACGCCGAGCAGATCGGGGCGCTGGGGACATGGCTGTTCTACCTGATCGTGTTGCTCGGGCGTGTCACGATCGGCTGGCGCGCCAAGAAAGCGGCGTATTTGACGGTCGTCGGGTTTGCTGGCGTGGTCTTCACGCTGGTGGGCGTGATTCTGAAGGGGCAGCACCCCTTCGCGTAGCCGATGAATATCATTGCGGTCGGATTGAACCATCGAACGGCACCGGTCGAACTCCGGGAGCGGTTTGCCGTGCCCGAAAGTCGTCTGCCGGACGCGCTGGCGCGGCTGAAGCGGTGGCCTGGGATTGACGAGGGGGTCCTCCTCTCGACGTGCAATCGGGTCGAGTTGTACGCCGTGGTCAAGGAGACCGCTCGTGGCGTCGAGTCACT
The DNA here is from genome assembly GCA_045403215.1 of Nitrospirales bacterium. GTDB lineage: Bacteria > Nitrospirota > Nitrospiria > Nitrospirales > NS-4 > NS-12. Next base: position 13,724 of record JAXIOW010000059.1, read on the forward strand.
GCGAGACTATCTGGTGACACTCTCCTCCGATATCAGCTTGGAGCGGCTGGAGCCCCACCTCTATTGCCTGGACGGGGCGGAGGCCATCCGGCATCTCTTCCGCGTTGCGGCCAGTTTGGACTCCATGGTGGTGGGGGAGCCGCAGATCCTCGGGCAAGTCAAAGAGGCGTACGATGCGGCCTTGACCCACAAGGCGACGGGGGTGGTGCTGAACAAAGTGATGAAGAAGGCCATCTCCGTCGGAAAACGGGTGCGCACCGAGACCGGCATCGCCGAGAATGCCGTGTCGGTCAGTTACGCCGCCGTCGAGCTGGCGAAGAAGATCTTCCAGAGCCTGTCGGAAAAAACGGTCCTGCTCGTCGGGATCGGCGAGATGGGCAAACTGGCGGCCCGCCATCTCATCGGCGCGGGCGTGCGCCACGTGATGATCGCGAGCCGGAACTACGAACGCGCGATCGACGTCGCCAAGCGTTTCAACGCGCTGCCCGTGCCCTTCAACCAGGTCCATCATGAAATGGCGGGCGCGGACATCGTGCTCTGCGCCACGGCGGCGGATACCTACGTGATCGGTCCCGATGATGTCCACCGGGCGCTGCGGTCCCGCAAGAACCGCCCCATGTTCCTGATCGACATCTCGGATCCCCGCAACATCGACCCCGCGGTCGGTTCGCTGGACAACGCCTACCTCTACAACATCGATGACCTGCAGGGTCAGGTCGTGACGAATCTGGAACAGCGCCGGCTGGAGGCGCTCGAAGCTGAAGACATCGTCCGGGCTGAAGTGCCGCCGGTGTTGGTCTGGCTGAAGTCGCTGGAGGTCGTGCCGACCATTGTAGCGTTGCGCCGCAAGGCCGACAGCGTCCTCCGGGAAGAAATCGACCGGATCCTGGCCAAGCTGGGGCCGTTATCCCCCCGGCAGCGTGAACTGGTCGAAGAACTTGCGACGTCGATCACGAACAAGCTCCTGCACAGCCCGCTCATTGTGCTCAAAGCCGAAGCCGATTCCTCGAACGGTGCCCTCTTTGCGGAGACCACGCAACGACTTTTCGATCTCGAAAAGGAGCTGGAGAGTATCGCCAAGGCACAATCGAGCGAGCAGGAGCGCGGATGAGCGACACGCCCCGTCCGCGCGTCTTTACGTGCCCCCGCTGTAAGGGGGCGTACCTGGGGGGACCGCACGAGCAGTTGCCCGATTGCCCTCACTGCGGGTACGACTATCGGAACCGGGAAGGCTTCAGGTTCGACCTTCTCTTTCTGATGATTCTGATCGTCGCCATGGTCGGATTCCTGTTGCTCACGTCCAATTACAGGAGCGGGGTGGCAGGGTCGTCACAGTCCCAGACGGTCCAGGAGGACCGACCGGAGAAGCTCCCGGGTCGGTAGCAAGGAGGTCGAGAAGCACCCGATGGCGCAGGCGGTTCGAGAGCTGGTGATCGGCACCCGCGGCAGCAAGCTGGCCCTCTGGCAGGCCGAGTGGGTGCATGCACGCCTGCGTGAGCTGGAGCCGGCCCTCGCAGTGGCGCTCAAGCGGATCAAGACGACCGGGGACAAGATCCTCGACACGCCGCTGGCCGCCATCGGGGGCAAGGGCCTGTTCATCAAGGAAATTGAAGACGCCCTGTTGCGCGGCGAGATTGATCTGGCCGTGCACAGCATGAAGGATGTCCCGACGCATCTGCCGGCCGGGCTGGAGATCCTGGCGATTCCGGAACGGGAAGATCCACGGGATGTCCTCATCACGCTCAAGAAGGTGTCCCTTGCGCGGCTCGTGCCGGGATCCCGGATCGGGACCAGCAGCCTGCGACGCCAGGCGCAGCTCCTGCACTACCGCCCCGATCTGTCCATCCAGATCTTGCGGGGCAACCTGGATACCCGGCTGCGGAAGCTCGAAGCCGGCGAGTATGACGGGATCATCCTTGCGGCGGCGGGCATCACGCGGTTGGGCTGGAGCGAGCGCGTGACCGAATACCTGTCGCCGGACGTCTGCCTGCCGGCCATCGGGCAGGGCGCCTTGGCGCTCGAGGGCCGCGCGGATGACGGATTCGTGCGGGAGGTGGTCGCGCGGTTGGACCACCATCCGACCCGGACGGCCGTGACAGCCGAACGGGCCCTCCTGGAGCGCTTGGAAGGCGGATGTCAGGTCCCCATCGCGGCGCACGCCGCGATCACGAACGGCACCGTGACGCTGAACGCGCTCATTGCCGGAGTGAATGGGCGTCGCCTGGTGCGTGACTCGCTCCAAGGCCCCATGCGCGATGCGCATCGGCTCGGCGTCCAGTTGGCGGAACGGTTGCTCGCACACGGGGGCGACGAGATCCTTAAGGAGATCTACGGAAGGGCCTGATGAAGACCGGCAAAGTCTATCTGGTGGGCGCAGGGCCGGGGGACCCGAAGTTGTTGACCCTTCGCGGGAAGGAATGCCTCGAGCAGGCCGAGGTGGTCATCTACGATTATCTCGCCAACCCGGCGCTGCTGGAGCATGTGCGGCCTGAGGCCGAGCGGATCTACGTGGGCCGTCGGGGTCGCGGGGAATACGGCGATCAAGCGGAGATCAATCGGCTGATGATCGACCGCGCGCGGGCCGGCATGATCGTGGTGCGCTTGAAAGGGGGCGATCCCTTCGTGTTTGGCCGCGGCGGAGAGGAGGCCGAGGCGGTGGCCGAGGCCGGAATTCCCTTTGAGGTGGTGCCGGGTGTCACCTCGGCGATCGCGGCCCCGGCCTATGCCGGTATCCCGGTCACGCACCGCACGCTGGCCTCGAGCGTCGCCTTGGTCACCGGGCACGAAGATCCGCTGAAGCCGTCGCCGACGGTCGAATGGGACCGCTTGGCCTCGACGAGCGGCACGGTCGTCTTCTTGATGGGGATGAAGAATCTGCCGGCGATCGTCGCACACCTGACCGCGTCCGGCCGTCCAGCGACCACCCCGGTCGCCTTGATCCGGTGGGGCACGCGAGCCGAGCAGCGAACCGTAATCGGGACTCTGGCGGACATCGTGCGAAAAGCGGACGAGGCGAGGCTGGACCCTCCCACGGTCATCGTGGTGGGCGAGGTCGTGCGGTTGCGCGAGAAGCTCAACTGGTTCGAGTCCCGGCCGCTGTTCGGCACGACGGTGCTCGTCACGCGTCCCCGCGAACAGGCGGGAGAATTCGCCGACCTGTTGGCTGGCTATGGCGCCCGCGTCCTCACCCTGCCGACGATTGCGATCGTCGATCCGGCCGACTGGGGCCCGCTCGATCGGGCGATCGGCGACCTCGCGCGGTACGACTGGGTGATCTTTACCAGCGTCAATGGCGTGCGGTTTTTCTTCGACCGGTTGCGCGACCTCGGGCGGGACGCACGCGCATTGGGACGTGCGCGGGTCTGTGCGATCGGACCGAGGACAGCCGAGGCGTTGGCAGAGCGGGGATTCAAGGCCGACTTGGTTCCCGAAGAGTACCAGGCGGAAGGGGTGCTGGAGGCGATGAAAAAGGAAGACGTGAAGGGCGTCCGGATCCTCATTCCGCGCGCCGAAGTGGCGCGGGACCTCCTGCCGGAGGAACTGCGCGCCCGAGAAGCCGACGTGACGGTGGCGGTTGCCTACCGCACCGTCCGTCCGGAGGCGGATGGGGAGGCGTTGAAGGAGCGGCTCCGCCGTCGTGAGATCGGGGTCGTCACATTTACGAGTTCGTCCTCGGTCCGCAACTATGTCGCACTGTTCGCCGACCGGGCCGAAGCGTCCACCTTGACGGCGAACGCGGTCGTGGCCTGCATCGGGCCGATTACGGCGGAGACCGCGGAGTCGTACGGGCTCAAGGTGGGGATCCGGGCCAAGGAGAATACCATTCCGGCGCTGGCGGAGGCCATCGTCGGCCATTTCGCGCATTCATCGTGTGACGTGTGAGTCTTCATTAACTGGAAGAACAGGAAGCAATCACGGGAGGTATTGATTATCCCAGCAAGCTTGGAGAGGAGGGAGCAGCATGGTGCCGGTTAAATCGGTGATGATCCCGGTGGAGAAAATCCGGAGGGTGGATCGGGACACGACTATCACGGCGGCGGCGGAACAGTTGCGGGACCACAACATCGGGAGTCTCTTCATCACGAAGGGGGGCGAGATCATCGGGATCCTGACCGACACGGATATCGTCCGTCGATGTGTGGCCGGCAGGCTTGATCCGGCCAAGGCCACCGTCGAGCAGATCATGTCGGCGCCGGTGCTGACGATCGACGAGAACAAGACGCTCCTGGACGCCAACGATCTCATGGCCCAGTCCCACGTGCGCCATTTGGGCGTCTCGCGCGGTGGAAAGCTCGTGGGCATGCTCTCCGTCCGGGACCTCGTGGTCTTCTTGACCAACCTGCCGCGCAAATAGGAGCGCACCGATGCCCTTTCCCCAAGATCGATTGCGCCGCCTGCGGGCGACTGCCGGGTTCCGTCGCATGGTGCGGGAGACGCGGTTGTCGGTGGACAACCTGATTGCGCCCTTTTTCGTCGTGGAAGGGCGCGATGTCCGCCAGCCGATCGCTTCCATGCCCGGACAGTGGCGGGTGTCCGTGGATCATCTGATCAAGGACGCGGGGGAGGTGCATGCGTTGGGCGTGCCGGCCATCCTGCTGTTCGGTATTCCCGCGCGCAAGGACGAGATCGGCAGCGAGGCGTGGGCGCCGGACGGCATCGTGCCGCGCGCGGTCCGCGCGGTGAAAGACCGGGTTCCCGACGTGATGGTGATCACCGATGTCTGCGTCGACGAGTACACGACGCACGGCCATTGCGGCATCGTGAAAGACGGCCGGGTCGTGAACGACGAGACGCTGGCTTGTCTGCAGAAGATGGCGCTCAGCCATGCCCGGGCCGGCGCCGACATGGTGGCGCCGTCCGATATGATGGATGGCCGCGTCGGGGCGATCCGGCAGGCGCTGGACGGCGAGGACTTCTCCCATGTGCCGATCCTTGCGTATGCCGCCAAGTTCGCCTCCTGCCTGTACGCGCCGTTCCGGGAGGCGGCGGACTCCAGCCCGAAGTTCGGGGACCGCCAGTCCTATCAGATGGATCCGGCCAACCTGCGGGAAGCGCTTCGGGAGATTGAGCTGGACATCCAGGAGGGGGCCGACATCGTGATGATCAAGCCGGCCCTGCCGTATTTGGACATCGTCTATGCGGCGCGGCAGGCCTTCGACCGGCCGATCGCGGCCTACCAGGTGAGCGGGGAGTACAGCATGATCAAGGCGGCGGCTCAACTCGGGTGGCTGGATGAACGACGGGCCATGCTCGAGACCCTGCTGGCCATCCATCGAGCCGGCGCCGACCTGATCCTGACCTATTTTGCCAAGGAGGCCGCCCGGGCCTTGCACGAATGAGGGTGCTGGAGCGCCTCCAGGATTGCGCCGGCCTGCGGGTCCCGATCGTGACCATCGGCAATTTCGATGGCGTGCATGTCGGACACCAGGCCGTGTTGAAGTTGGCCAGGGATCGGGTCCGGTTGCAACAGGGCACCGCCGTCGTGCTGACTTTCGAGCCGCATCCTCTCCGGGTGCTGGCGCCCGGCGTGGAACTCAAGTTTCTGAGTGATCCCGAGGAGAAGCTGGCCCTCCTCAAGGGAGCGGGCGTGGATGTCGTGGTGCGCCTGCCGTTTACCCGTGGGTTTGCAGCGCAGACGCCAGACGAGTTCATGGTGCAGGTCTTGCGAGACGGGCTGGGGACCCGGGAGTTGTTCGTGGGTCAGAACTTTCGGTTTGGCAAGGAGCGGCTGGGGACGATTCAGACCCTGATGGAAGCGGGCCCCCGGCTTGGTTTTACCGTGCACGCCATTTCGCCGGTGGTGCTGGAGGGCGCGCCGGTGAGCTCGACACGGATCCGCGATCTGGTGCAGGCCGGGGCGATGGCGGAAGCGGCCACCCTGCTGGGGCGGCCGTACACACTGCGGGGAACCGTGATCCACGGGAACCGGCGCGGCGGGGAGTTGGGGTACCCGACGGCGAATCTGCTCCCGCCGGAGGGACGCGTGCTCCCGCCGGACGGGGTTTACGCGACCCAGCTCAAGGTGGACACACAGACGTGGGGCGCGGTGACGTACATCGGCACGCGGCCAACCTTCGGAGAGGGAGTGCGAATGATCGAGACCTATCTCTTGGACGGCGGACGTGACCTGTATGGGTGTCGTGTGACGACCCTATTTCACGAGCGGCTGCGGGGCGATCAGGCGTTCGAATCAGCGGTCTATCTGGCCCGGCAAATCGAGGCCGATGTGGCTCGCACGCGTGATATCCTGCGAGGGCTGACCGGCGTGTCGGCCCGGCCGTCGTCATGAAGGTGGAGCGAATGGCTCTCAGGCACGACACCGCACCGCATCCTGTCTTCCGGCAGGTCGTGTCAGCCATTCGGCAACAGAAACTGCTCCGTCCCGACGACCGCGTGCTCGTGGCCGTCTCCGGCGGATCCGATTCCGTTTGCCTCCTCATGGTCCTGCACGAGATGCGGCCACGGGGCGTCTTGCCTGGGCTCGACCTGCATGTCGCCCATGTCAATTACGGCCTGCGCGGCGAGGAATCGGAGAAGGACGAGGCGTACGTTCGAGATCTGGGGAGAACGTTGAGCCTGCCCGTGCATGTTGAGCGGGTACACCTGGTGCCGCGCCCGGGCCAGACGTGGCAAAGCCAGGCTCGGGACGCGCGTTACGCGTTTTTTGCGCGCATGCGGCGGGAATACGGCCTGACCGCCTTGGCAACTGGCCACACGGCCGATGACCAGGCCGAAACCGTCCTACTCTGGCTGTTGCGTGGTTCGGGAACGAGTGGCCTGGCCGGCATTCCGGCGCAGCGTGGCGATGGCATCATTCGGCCGCTTCTGGGCGTGACACGGGAACAGGTCCTGGACTACCTGGCTTCGCGGGGGATCGCCTATCGCACGGACGCCTCGAATGCGACGCGGGTCTACCGCCGCAACCGGATCCGGCATGAGATCGTGCCTCTCTTGCGCACGTTCAATCCTCGGATCGTCCAGGGACTGGCCCGCGCGGCCGAGATCCTTGCGGCGGAAGCCGCCCTCCTGGACGATCTTGAGCGGGAACGGTGGAAGGCAGTGGTGAAGGACGTTGCCCCAGGTCGCGTGGTATTGCAGGGCGAGCGGCTGGCGCAGGAACCGCTCGGGCTCCAGCGGCGGCTGCTCCGGCGGGCGCTGAGTGTGGTCCGCGGGTCGGCAGCAGGCTTGACCTTTCGCCATGTGGGTGACGTGCTTGCGCGCGTCGTGGGAGCAGGCCGCGGTGGGAAGCTGGATCTGCCCGGCGGGATCGTCGTGGAACGTGAGGGAGCTCTCATCACGGTGGGACGGAGCTGTGTGGAAGGACAGTCCAGTGCTGGTGCGAACTGGGCGACTGGGGTGCCGCTCTCGATTCCCGGAGCGGTCCAGCTCGGTGAAGAGGGCCCGCGCCTCCTCGCGCGCCCTGGCTGCGAGCCTGTCGAAGGCCGTGCCGATGGTCGCTCTGTGTTCGTCGTGGACGCGGACCGGCTGGGTGGTCCGCTGGCAGTGCGAAACTGGCGGCCGGGAGACTGGTTCTGCCCGTCCGGAATGAAGGGGCATCGCAAGAAACTACAAGACTTCTTTGTGGATCAGAAGATTCCGCGAACGCGACGCGCCGAAGTTCCGCTGGCGGTAGCGCCGGAGGGGATCGTTTGGGTGGTCGGATATCGGGGGGATGAACGGTTCCTGGCCGGGAAGGCGACCACCCGTTTCGTGACGCTGTCGCTGGTGAAGGAATAATGGTGCCAGGAGTGGAAGGCATCTTCGGCAAACCCATCGTCACCCAGGAAGAGATGCGGACACGCATCCGGGAACTGGGGCGACAGATCACGGCTGATTACGCCCAGAAGGACCTGATCCTGGTCGGGATTCTGAAGGGCGCCTTTGCCTTCTACGCGGACCTGGCTCGGGCGATTCGCCTTCCCCTCCGGGTGGATTTCGTGGTGGTCTCCAGCCACACGGGACGCGCGAAGGCGTCGGGGAAGATCAAGGTGTTAACCGAATTGACGGAGGATATCGCCGGCCGGGACGTGTTGCTGGTCGAGGATATCGTGGACTCCGGCCTCACCATCCAGCACCTTCGGAAAAAACTCGGCGCCAAGAAACCGAAGTCGATCAAGGTCTGCGCGCTACTGAACAAGCCTGCCCGCCGCCAAGTCGACGTGGTGGTGGACTATGTGGGGTTCCATATCCCCAACAAGTTCGTGGTCGGATATGGACTGGATTATCAGCAGATGTACCGTCACCTTCCCTACCTCGCCGTGCTGGACAAAGTGAGTGAGGAAGGGGAGCCGGTGTAACGACGGGCGTATTGTGTCCCGCTGGTTGGTATGTTAGGATGAACGGGATTCTTGGGGGTTAGGATGAATTCTCGGGCGAAAAACCTCATCTTTTGGGTCGTCGTCGGCCTGTTCATGATCCTGTTGTTCAACCTCTTCACTTTCCAGGGGCAGTCCCCGGATGAAGATGTCAAGTTCAGCGAGTTTGTGAGCAAGGTCGAGCAGGGTGATGTCCGGGAGGTCACCATCCGGGGCAGTTACATCAACGGCATGTTCAAAGACGGGCGGCCGTTCAAGACCTATATGGTCGAATACCCCGATCTGGTCAAGGTGCTCCGGGAACATCACGTCACGATCAACGCCAAGCCGCCTGAAGACAACCCTTGGTACGTCACGCTCCTCGTGACGTGGGGGCCGTTCATCCTCTTCCTGGCGCTCTGGTTCTTTTTGATGCGGCAGATGCAGATCGGCGGCAACAAGGCGCTGTCTTTCGGCCGGAGCCGCGCGAGACTCCTGACGGAAGACCGCAAGAAGGTGACTTTTTCCGACGTGGCCGGGATTGATGAGGCCAAGGAAGAAGTCGTCGAGATCATCGAGTTCCTCAAGGACCCGCACAAGTTCCAGAAGCTGGGCGGACGCATTCCGAAGGGGGTCTTGATCGTCGGCCCGCCGGGGACTGGCAAGACCCTCCTGGCCAAGGCGATCGCCGGCGAAGCGGGCGTGCCCTTCTTTAGCATCAGCGGATCGGACTTCGTGGAGATGTTCGTCGGCGTGGGTGCTTCCCGCGTGCGCGACCTGTTCGAGCAGGGCAAGAAGCACGCGCCGTGCATCATCTTCATCGATGAGATCGATGCCGTCGGGCGGCTCCGCGGGGCCGGTCTGGGGGGCGGTCATGATGAGCGCGAGCAGACGCTCAACCAGCTCCTGGTGGAGATGGACGGCTTCGATACGACCGAGGGGGTTATCCTGATCGCCGCTACCAACCGGCCGGATGTGCTGGACCCGGCTCTGCTCAGGCCAGGCCGCTTCGATCGGCAGATCACGGTGGACCGGCCGGACGTGCGTGGACGCGCGGAGATTCTCAAAGTCCATACGAAGAAAGTTCCGCTCTCCCAGGATGTAGATCTCGCCGTCATCTCCCGGGGAACGCCCGGTTTCTCGGGGGCCGATCTCGAGAACCTCGTCAATGAAGCGGCGCTCCTGGCGGCGAGACTCAACAAGACCACCGTCGAGTTGAAGGACTTTGAGTTCGCCAAGGACAAGGTGCTGATGGGGGTGGAGCGCAAGAGCATGGTCTTGACCGATCAGGAGAAGCGCACCACGGCCTACCACGAGGCGGGTCATGCGCTCATGGCCAAGCTCCTGCCGGGGACCGACCCGGTCCATAAGGTCACCATCATTCCCAGAGGGCGAGCGCTCGGCGTGACGATGCAATTGCCGGTGGACGACCGGCACAGCTACTCGAAGGAGTTTCTGTACAACAGCCTGGCCATTCTGATGGGCGGGCGGGTCGCCGAGGAACTGGTGTTCAAACAAATTACGACCGGGGCTGGCAACGATATTGAGCGGGCGACCGATCTGGCCCGGAAGATGGTCTGCGAGTGGGGTATGAGTGATGAACTGGGGCCGCTGACCTTCGGGAAGAAGGACGAAGAGATCTTCCTCGGACGGGAAATCGCCACGCGGCGGGATTACAGCGAGGAAATCGCCCTCAAGATCGATTCCGAGGTCAAGCGGCTGGTCACCGAAAACTACGAGCGCGCTCACCGCATGCTGCGCGAGAACATGGCCGCCTTGATAGCGCTGGCGGAAGCGCTCCTCGAGAAAGAAGTGCTGGAAGCTGCGGAGATCGACCAGATCATCCAAGGAGCGCTGTCGCAAGAACCCCAAAGGGTGTCCGCCTGACGCCTGTCCCGGCCGCGCGGGACGTTCCCATCTCGCACTGCTCATCCTGCGTGCAACTTTTGCCGGTTCCCGGTGTCTCATAAACCGTAGGACGGTTGTCGATGGACCTCTCCGAAACGCCAACGAGATGGAAGGCGCGAGAGCATTCCCTCCCGGTCCAGGAACGGGTGTTGATCATGGGAGTGCTGAACGTCACCCCAGACTCGTTCTCCGATGGCGGGCGCTATCTCGGTGTTGAGGCGGCCGTCGCCCGGGCCGAAGAGATCGAGGCGGAAGGGGCCGATCTGCTGGACCTCGGGGGCGAGTCGTCGCGTCCCGGCTCCCAGCCGGTTTCTTTGGACGTTGAGCTGGCCCGCGTCCTGCCGGTGCTCGCAGCCCTGGCCGGGCGGATCCGGATTCCCATTTCGGTGGATACGACGAAGGCGGAAGTGGCCCGGCGGGCGCTGGACGCCGGCGCGGCGATCATCAACGACATCAGCGCACTGCGGAATGACCCGGATATGGCCGACGTGGTGGCCAAGGCGCGGGCCGGTCTCATCCTCATGCACATGCAGGGAACCCCGGCGACGATGCAGGACCATCCGGCGTACAGCGCGGTTGTGGAAGAGGTCTGTGACTTCCTCCGGTCGCGGGTGGAAGCGGCCGTAGCGGCCGGCATCGAGGTCGAGCGGATTGCCGTCGATCCCGGGTTCGGCTTCGGCAAAACCTCCGACCACAACCTCGCACTCCTGGGCGGTCTTCCGGCTCTTCGCGTGCTGGACCGCCCGATCGTCATTGGGCCGTCGCGCAAATCCTTCGTGGGTGGTATTCTGGGGCGTCCGGTGGAGGAGCGCGAGTGGGGGACGGCGGCTGCGGTGGCGGTCGGAGTCTTCCAGGGAGCCCACGTGGTCCGCGTTCATTCCGTTGCGCAGATGAGGGATGTGGCTCTCATGGCGCGGACCCTCCGAGATCAGATGCCCGTTAACCGTTATTCGTTAAACGGTAAACGCGAAGCGCTTGAAGGCGAAAATCGTTGCATATCCTCTTTACGCGATTAACGTTTAACGGTTAATGTCTTCACGGGAGGATCGAGAGATGCGTCGGCTTTTCGGGACCGATGGGATCAGAGGCGTCGCCAACGTCGAACCGATGACCAGCGAGACGGTCTTGAAACTGGGCCGTGCGGCGGCGCATGTGTTCAAGACCAGGCCGGGTCGCCATCGCATCGTCATCGG
>JAXIOW010000133.1:0-14563 GCA_045403215.1 Nitrospirales bacterium
GCGCTACGCCGGATTCCTGAAGGCGACCGGGCGACAGCTGCCGTATAAATGGAGCGAGGTGGGCCTGGTGAGCCATGGGGCCCGACCCGTGATCGGCGTGACCTGGGAGGATGCTGACGCTTACTGCCGGTGGGCCGGCAAACGCCTGCCGACCGAAGCCCAATGGGAGAAGGCCGCCCGGGGCACGGACGGCCGAGAATACCCCTGGGGTAACGAGGCGCCGTCGCCCGAGCACGCGCATTTCAACAAGTGCTGCGAGTGGAAAGGCTACGGCGTGCTTGCCATCGTCGGGAGTCTCGAGGCCGGCCGGAGCCCCTACGGAATCTATGACTTAGCGGGAAACGTCTCGGAATGGGTGGCGGACTGGTACAGCAAGACCTCCTACAAGTTCGAGCTGGACGGGAATCCGAAAGGGCCCGCAGGCGGCAAGGAGAAGGTGGTGCGCGGCGGGTCATGGTTCGAAGCAGGACATCTCCAACGCTCCGCGCTCCGGTCTCGGAGTTACCCGTTGGCCCACAGCACCGACCGCGGGTTCCGCTGCGCCCGAGACGCCAAGTAAAGGAGTTGGTGGAGGCGAGGGGAGTTGAACCCCTGTCCGAAGACCGTCAGCGAAGGGCTTCTACATGCGTAGCCGACGATTTGGGGTTTCGCTTCCGTCCACGCCCGTCGGCAGGCTTAGAACGGTTGCTAGTTCAGTATTTCTCGCCCGTCGCCGCTGAGCACCAGCGCCGGACCAGCCCGCTATCGTCGCCTCTTCCCCCGCGCAGGCATCAGGAGAGAGACGTCACTGCTTAATTAAGCAGCAAGTGCCAGTTGTTCGTTGGCAGTTGTGTTTTCCGGACTTTTACGAGTTCCCGGAGCTCGGCATGCCACCCTGGCCTCATGATCCCCGTCGAAACCGGTCGCCCCCTTCACTTATTTTATCCATTATAACGCAGAGTGGGCGCGTTTTCCAGGATTCATCTTGCGGGTGGCGCCGCCTATGTCGCCGAAGGCGGAGGGGTGACGCCGAGCGGGCGCACGGGCGGAGCGGAGGGCGCTTGCAGCCGAGTCCGCGGGGCTGCGACGGCGTTTCGACCCGTTGCAATCGAGCGGGTGACACCGCATGGGCGCCCAGATGCAGCGCGGGGCGTACAGCCGGGTCTGCGGGGCTGCGACGGCGAAACGCCCAGCTGCGCTGGGCTATGCGGGGGCAGGACCCGCTCAAAGAGCAACGGGTTCCCCGTCGCACGTCAGGGCTGCTCGGCGGCAGGACCCCGGCGCCGCAGGCGACAGGACCCGTTCTCATATTCTCCCTTTCGTTCTCTCCCCCTTGCGGTGCCCCCGGCCCAGCAGGAACACCGCGAACTCCCGCGCGCCCCGCATCCGCTGCTCGAGCGGATTCTGTTTGATCCCTTCGTTCTTCAGGTGCTGTTCGAATTTCTCCAGGGCTTGCCCCATGAATTCCTCGAAAAGCGAATTGTCGAAGAGGGTCTTTATCTTCATGGCGGCCTCCTCCGTCTTGACGGGCCTGCAGCAGCGGGCTACGATAGCTTCATGGCCAAGCGTCCCGGCTTGATCGCAATCCCGGATGTCCTCGGTCGGCTTCTCAAAAGTCACGGGATGGAGTCCCGCATGCTGGAGTACACGCTCCAGCAGCACTGGCCCGAGATCGTCGGCGAGCACGTCGGACACCATACCTGGCCCGCATCCATCCGCCACCGAAAACTCTACCTGGTCGCCGAGAACTCGGTCTGGCTGCAGGAGCTCCGGTTCCTGAAACCGGAGCTCCTGGCGAAGCTCTCGTCCTGCGCTGGCGGTGACGCCATCACCGACATCGTCTTACGTGTAGGAACGCCGCCTGCTCCTGAAGTCGAAGCAAGCGCTTCAGCCCAACTTCCTCCTACCACAGCGGAGACAAGAGGCAGCATGCCTGATGATGTGCGGACCTCAATCGAGGCGGCTGTCCAACCAGTACACGATCCGGCCCTCCAAGCGCGGCTCCGCGCCCTGCTTGAGAAATCGGCATCCTCTTAACTCTTTCCCCTCTTGCTTTGAAAGAGGATGCGCGCGCCCACGGATGACCTTTCGCCCTTGGCGTCCGATTCCGGCACGAACCCCATGGTGCCAAGCTCCGTGTCTGCCGTGAGACGATACAGACCGCGCACGGCGCGTTCGAAGCCGGACCGGTCCAGCGGATCCGTGCCGCTCAGGTACTCCTTCAGCGAAGCTTCTTCCGACAGGCCCGGATTGTCGAACACATAGATCGTCACGCGCTGGTAGAGGCCGGCCGGGTCGCGGGGCGTGGTAGGCTTGATCTTGAGACGCGCGAACTGGTTGCGGTCGCCGTGGGCCACGGCCTGGAACCGCACGAGTAGCGCTTCGATTTCAGGGTCCGTCGTGCGGGGCGGCACGTTGACGGTCACGATTTCTCCCTGCTGGGCCATCACGCTATAGGGGGGAATGGAGCGGTCCGGCGTGGTCAGGATCATGCCGACCACGGTAATGACGATCAGGCCGATGCAGAGCGTGAGCGCGGTTTTGACAAGGGGGTCGAGGGGTTTCTTGGGCTGCTCAACCTCCATTGTCCCCGATGGCGGGGCTGGGCTCGTCCCCGTTCGAACCCGCAACGCCACCCTCGCCGGCCCCCTCGCCTGACGACTCAGCCAGCTTGGCGACGCCCACGACGCGATCGGTCTCCGCCATGTCGATCAGCCGCACCCCCTGCGCGTTGCGACCAATCTCGCGCACGTCGTCCACGGGGGTGCGGAGGATCTTGCCCTCGGCCGTCATGACCATGATCTCGTCCCCGGCGCGGACCTGATGGAACGAGACCGCGGGCCCGTTCTTCTCGGTCACCTTGACGCTGATGATGCCCCTGCCGGCCCGGCCCTGGAGGCGATACTCGCTCACGAACGTGCGCTTGCCGTAGCCGCGCTCCGTGACCGTGAGGATGGACGTGGTGGAGTCGGGGGTGATCGTCTCCATGCCGATCACGTAGTTCCCCTCGTCCAAGGTGATGCCGCGTACGCCACGCGCGGTACGGCCCATCGGCCGGACGTCCTCTTCCTTGAAGCGGATGACGATCCCGTCGCGGGTGCCGAGCAAAATCTCACGCTGGCCGTCCGTGATCTCCACGCCGATCAGCTTGTCGCCTTCGTCCAGCGTCAGCGCGATGATGCCGCCCTGGCGTGGATTCCCGTACGCCGACAGCCCCGTCTTCTTGATGGTGCCCATCCGCGTCGCCATGACCACGTAGCGGTCTTCGTGGAAATCCTTGACGGGCAGGGTGGCCGTCACCTTTTCGTCCCCGGAGAGGGCGAGGAGATTGACCATCGCCTTGCCCTTGGCGGCCCGGCCGGCCTCGGGGATCTCATGTACTTTTAACCAGTACACCTTGCCGGCGTCCGTGAAGAATAACAGATAATCGTGCGTGGAGGCCGTGAAGAGCGTTTCGACGAAGTCTTCCTCCTTGATGCCCATCCCGATCTTCCCCTTGCCGCCGCGCCGCTGCGCCCGGTAGAGGGACACCGGATTGCGCTTGATGTAGCCGGCGCGGGAGATGGTCACCACCACCTCCTCCTGCGCGATCAGGTCCTCGACGTTGATCTCCGCCTCCTCCGGGATGATCTGTGTGCGCCGCTCGTCCTTGTACTCCTCCTTGAGGGCCACGAGCTCGTCCTTGATGATCTGCCGCACCAGGGCCTCGGAGCCGAGGACGGACTTGAGATACGCGATGCGCTTGATGATTTCCTTGTACTCCTGGGTCAGCTTCTCCCGCTCCATCTGCGTGAGCCGCTGCAGCTTCATGTCCAGGATGGCGTTGGCCTGGATTTCCGACAGCGTGAACTGCCGCATCAGGCCACCGCGCGCCTCCTCCGGCGAGCGCGACCGCTTGATGAGGGCGATCACGGCGTCCAGGTTGTCGAGCGCGATCTTAAGGCCTTCAAGGATGTGGGCCCGCTCCTCGGCCTTGCGCAGGTCATACGCCGCCCGGCGGAGCACAACCTCGCGCCGGTGCTCGACGAAGGCCTCCAGGATCTGCTTGAGGTTGAGCACTTCCGGCCGGTTGTGGACCAGCGCCAACATGATCACCCCGAACGTGGACTGCATGGGGGTGTGCTTGTACAGGTTGTTCAGCAGCACAAGGGGTATCTCGCCCTTCTTGAGCTCGATGACGATCCGCATCCCGTCGCGATCCGACTCGTCCCGGAGGTCCGCGATGCCCTCGATGCGCTTGTCCTGGATCAGCTCGGCGATCTTCTCGATCAGCCTGGCCTTGTTCACCTGGTAGGGGATCTCGGTCACGACGATCCGGTCGCGCTCCGTGCGCTCATCGGTCTCGATGACAGCCTTCGCCCGCAGCGTGAGGAGGCCGCGCCCGGTCGTGTAGGCGTCCCTGATGCCCTGCGTGCCGTAGATGTACCCGGCCGTGGGGAAGTCCGGGCCCGGAATCAGCTCCATGAGCTCCTCGATCGTCGTGTCCGGATTGTCGATCAGCGCGAGGAGGCTCGCGACGACTTCGGCGATGTTATGGGTCGGGATGTTCGTCGCGTAACCGACCGCGATCCCGCCGGCGCCGTTGACCAATAGATTGGGCACCCGGGCCGGGAGGACCATCGGCTCGACGCGCGACTCGTCGTAGTTGGGGCGGAAGTCGACGGTCTCCTTGTCGATGTCCGCGAGCATCTCCTCGGCGAGCTTCGTCAGCCGCGCTTCGGTGTACCGCATGGCGGCCGGCGGATCGCCGTCCACCGAGCCGAAGTTGCCCTGACTGTCCACCAGGCAATAGCGCATGTTGAAGTCCTGCGCCATCCGCACGAGGGTGTCGTAGATCGCCACGTCGCCGTGCGGGTGATAGTTTCCCATGATCTCGCCGACGATCTTGGCGGACTTGCGGTAGGCCCGGTTGTGGACCAGGCCCATCTCGTTCATGCCGTAGAGGATCCGGCGGTGGACTGGTTTGAGCCCGTCCCGGACGTCCGGGAGCGCGCGTCCCACGATCACGCTCATCGCGTAATCGAGATAGGACGAACGCATCTCGTCTTCTATCGCGACCTGCGTCAGTCTCTCGTCAACCGGCATGCGCTATCTCCTTATGCGGCAAGCGGGTCCTGTCGCCGAATCACCCTGACGTGCTCGCGCGACTTCCCCGTCGAAGCCCCGCAGACTCGGGTGTGTCGCGCTCTGCTCCGCCAGGGTCCCATTCGGCGCCACCCGCAAGCTACACATCGAGGTTGCGGACTTCGAGCGCGTGCTGCTGAATGAAGTCGCGCCGCGGCCCGACCTCGTCGCCCATGAGGATGGAGAAGATGTCCTCGACGCCGGCGAAGTCTTCGAGCTTGACCTGGAGCAGCATACGGGTCTCCGGGTTCATGGTGGTCTCCCAGAGCTGCGTCGGGTTCATTTCGCCGAGACCCTTGTAGCGCTGGAGGCTGATGCCCTTCTTGCCGATGTCCAGAATCGCGCGGACCAGGTCGGCCGTGCTGGAGTACTCCGTCTCCTTCTCCTCGGCCTTGACCTTGAAGGGCGGGCGCCCCAACCCGATCGCTGCCGGCGCCAGCCTCTGCAGCGAGCGGAAGTCGGCGGAGCCCACCAGCTCGTGCGTGACCTCCAGGCTGTGCGCGCGTCCGTTCGTCTGGACCTGGCAGGCGACCTTGTTGGACTCGTGCTCCTCGTCCTCGAGGATCTCGAGATCCATGGTCGCCTTGGGATAGATGGCCACCAGGGTCTTCCTGACGCTGGCGACGACCCTCTTGAGGGCCGCCGTGTTCTTGAGGAGGTCGCGGTCCAGGCCCGGCTCCTCGACGAACGCGCGCAGGATCCCGGACTCCTGCTGCTTGCGACCAAACCGCGCAAGGAGACCTTCGTACTCTATGAGCTTCTTCAGGACGGGCAGTAGGCGGCGGCCGGCCACGTAAGCCTGCCCGCTCTCGAGATAGACTTCGACGGACTCGACGGCCAGGTCGGCCAGGTACTCGTTGAGGGCGTTCTCGTCCTTGAGGTACTTCTCTGTCTTGCCTTTCTTGACCTTGAAGAGCGGCGGCTGGGCGATGTAGATGTAGCCGCGCTCGATGAGCTCGTGCATCTGGCGGTAGAGGAAGGTGAGCAGCAGCGTCCGGATGTGGCTACCGTCCACGTCGGCGTCGGTCATCAGGATGATCTTGTGGTAGCGGGCGCGGCCGATATCGAAATCGTCCTTGCTCTTCTCGCCTTCCTCGCGCGGGCGGCCGATGCCGGTCCCGAGCGCCTGGATCAGCACGCGGATCTCCTCGCTGGAGAGCATCTTGTCGAACCGCGCCTTCTCCACGTTGAGGATCTTGCCCTTGAGCGGCAGGATGGCCTGGAAACGCCGGTCGCGTCCTTGCTTGGCAGAGCCTCCGGCCGAGTCGCCCTCCACGATGAACAGCTCGCTGTGGGCCGGATCTTTCTCGGAGCAGTCGGCCAGCTTGCCCGGAAGCGAGCCGCTGTCCAGCGCGCTCTTGCGGCGGATCAGCTCCTTGGCCTTACGGGCCGCCTCGCGGGCCCGCGCCGAGTCTAGAGATTTCCCGACGATCCTGCGAGCGATCGGCGGGTTCTCCTCGAAGTACGAGCCGAGGGCCTCGTTGACCGCCGCCTCGACGATCCCCTTGACCTCGCTGTTGCCCAGCTTGGCCTTGGTCTGGCCCTCGAACTGGGGGTTCCGCAGTTTCACGCTGATGACGGCGGTGAGTCCTTCGCGCACGTCCTCACCGGTGAGCGTCTCTGTCTCCTTTTTGAGCAAATCGTTGGCGTTGGCGTAGTAGTTGATCGTCCGGGTGAGCGCCGCCTTGAAGCCGATGAGGTGGGTGCCGCCTTCGCGCGTGTTGATGTTGTTGGCGAAGGAAAAGATGTTCTCCGCATAGCCGTCGTTGTACTGAAGGGCGACCTCCAAAATCAGGTCGCTCTTCTCGACGCTGATGTAAATGGGCTTGTGCAGCGGGGTCTTCGCCTCGTTCAGGTGCTCGACGAACGAGACGATCCCGCCCTTGTAGCGGAAGACCTGTTCCTTGGCCGGCTCCTTCCGCTCGTCCTTGAGCGAGATCTCCAGACCCTTGTTGAGGAAGGCCAGCTCGCGCAAGCGCTGGGCCAGGATGTCGAAACTGAACTCCGTGCTCTCAAAGACCTCGGGGTCCGACTTGAACGTGATCATCGTGCCGCGCCGCTTCGTCTTGCCAGTGACTTTCAAGGGGGCGGTGGGTTTGCCGCGTTCGTAGCGCTGCTCGAAGACCTGCCCGTCCTGCCAGATCTCCATCTCCAGCCACTCGGAGAGCGCGTTCACGACCGAGATGCCCACACCATGGAGGCCGCCCGACACGGTGTAGGCGCCCTGCTCGAACTTCCCGCCGGCATGGAGCATGGTGAGGGCGACCTCCGCGGCGGACTTCTTCTGCGTGGGGTGCATGCCCGTCGGGATGCCCCGGCCGTTGTCCACCACCGTGACGCTGCCGTCGATGTGGATCGTGACCTCGATCGTCTCGCCGAACCCGGCCATGTGCTCATCAACGCTGTTGTCCACCGCTTCGTACACGAGGTGGTGGAGGCCCTCGGGACCGGTGCTCCCGATGTACATGGCGGGGCGCTTGCGGACGGCGTCGAGGCCCTCCAGCACCTTGATCTGCTCGGCGCCGTAGGAGTCGCGCTGCCCGTTCTCGATCTTGGTCTCGTCCGTGGCCATAGACCTCCTTCGCTATGCCCTCTTAGATCTTCATCGGCATGACGACGCACAGGAAGCCTGGGTCGCCGTCCGATTTCATTAGGCAAGGGCTCAAGGGACTGTTGATCTCCATGGTGACGGCCTCGCCGTCCATCACCGCCAGCGCATCGAGGATGTATCGGGCGTTGAAGCCGGTGGTCAGGCTCTCCCCGCGGTACTGAGCGGGCACCTCTTCGGTGGCCTCTCCAAGGTCGGGGTTGCTCGTGTGCAGGGTGAGCGTGCCCGCCTGCAGCATCAGCTTAACCGCGTTCGTCTTATCTTTTGAGAGCACGGCGACCCGCCGGAGCGCGCCCTCCATCGCAGCCCGCTCGATCACCGCCTTCTTGGCGCTCTCCTTCGGGATGACCTGCTGATAGTTGGGATAGGTCCCCTCCATGACCCGCGAGGTCAAGTACAGCCCGCTCTTCTGGAAGGTGACCAGATTCTTGGTGAAGCCCAGCAGCGGCTCGCCCTCCTCTTCCTCAAGCAGCCGCCGCATCTCCTGAGCCGCCTTGCGCGGAATGATGGCCTTGACCTCTTTGGGAAGGTCCGTCCCTGCATTCGCCAGTTCGCTTTCGGCGACCGCCAGGCGATGCCCGTCGGTGCCGACCAGTTTCATCGTGACCTTTTTGTCGGAGGAGAGCAGCGTGATCAACAGGCCGTTGAGGATGTACCGCGCATCGTTGTCGCCGACAGCGAAGAGGGTCTTGCGGAGCAGCGACGCAAGCCCGCTCCCGGGGATGGCCACCCGCCCTTCTCGCTCGATCGTGGGCAGCGCCGGGAACTCCGATGCCGCCATCCCGACAATCTTGAACTGGCTTCGGCCGGCCTGGATCTGGACCCAGTTGTTCTCCTGCGTCGTGAACGTCACCTCGCCGTCCGCCACCTCCTTGAGGATCTCGTAGAGCTTGCGCGCGGAGAGGGTGATATTCCCGGCCTGGAGGACCTCGGCTTTGTAGTGTCCCCGGATGCCGATCTCAAGGTCCGTCGCCACCAGTTCGACCCCGTCCTGCTTCGTCTCCAACAGGATGTTGGAGAGCACCGGCATGGTGTTGCGCTTCTCCACTATTCCCTGGACGCGCTGCAGCCCGGTCAGCAACTCGTCCCTGGCAATCTTGATCTTCATCGGCCCGCCTCCTTCTGGGCTTATGCGCTGGTGATCTGGCGCTTCAACTCCTCGAGTATTCCGAGCAAGCCGGTATCGCTCTGTTTGCCTTTCTCGACCTGCTTGCACGCGTGCATGACGGTGGTGTGGTCCTTGCCCCCGAAGTGCCGCGCGATTTCAGGATAGGACTGCTGCGTGATCTCCCGGCACAGGTACATCGCGATCTGCCGCGGATAGACGAGCACCTTCGTCCGCCGCTTGGATTTCAGGTCCGCCATCTTGATGTGGAACTTCGCCGCGACGGCCTCCTGCACCGCATCGAGCGTGATCACGCGCTTCTTCTCGTTGACCAGTTCCTTGAGCACGTTTTGCGCCATCTCGAGCGTGATGGCCTGGCCGGTCAGCGACCCGTAGGCCCCGAGCCGGATCAGCGAACCTTCCAGCTCTCGGATGTTCGCCTTGATGTTGGTCGCCACGAACAACGCGACATCGTCCGGGATGCTGATGCCCTCACGCTCGGCCTTGTCCCGGAGGATGGCGATCCGGGCCTCAAGGGGGTAGGGCTGGATGTCGGCCACGAGGCCCCAGTCAAGGCGGGAGCGCAATCGCTCCTCCATCCCGGGGATGTCCTTGGGATACCGGTCGCTTGAAAGGACGATCTGCTTGCGGGCCTCAAAGAGGCTGTTGAAGGTGTGGAAGAACTCTTCCTGGGTCGCCTGCTTGCCGGCGATGAACTGGATGTCGTCCACCAGCAGCATGTCGATGTTGCGGTACCGGCGGCGAACGTCAATCATCTTGTCGTACCGGATCCCGTTGATGACCTCGTTGGTGAACTGCTCGGACGTCACATACGCGATCCGGAGATCCGTACGCTCCAGAATGTAATTGCCTATTGCGTGCATGAGATGCGTCTTCCCGAGCCCCACGCCCCCGTAGATCAGCAACGGGTTGTACGCGGCGGCCGGAGACTCGGCGACCTTCATGCTCGCCGCTCGGGCCAGTTGGTTGTTTGGAGAGGCAACGAAGTTTTCAAATGAGTACCGAAAGTTTATCTGCCCCATTCTCCTTCCACGCGATCCTCCCACGACCACTGGCCGGTCAAGGCCATTGCGGGGCGCGGCTTTCTCTTGTGTTTCTGCTTCAGATACAACAAATCCAACACGCAAGTTGTCCCTTCCCGTCGTATCCCTTAAAATTCGCTCTAACAAACCTTGATAGTGATCCCGTATCCAATCGCGATAGAATCTACTGGGAACCCTGACCCTGGCCTCAGTCTCATTGATTTCTCCTAGGGATAGGCCCTGGAACCAGGTATCGAAGACTTCCTGCGACACCTGCGCTCGAAGCAGACCGACGCTTGTTGCCCAAATGGCGGTTATGTCCACAGCAAGCCTTTAATTTTTAAAGACTCCACAGCTCTTTCCACACCTGTGGATAATGTCCGCGCGTTTGCATCTATATTGGCCATATGCGTCAGGCAGCGCTCACTGTCTTCTTACCATGCTGTCAATCTATCCCCAGCGCACATTCTGGGTTACCCCCAGTCTCCTCTGACACACAGCCAGTCCATATAGTTGATCGTCGGACGTAATTTTCTTCTGTCCACACCATACACACTCATTACTCTTACTATCACCTACTCCTCTTTCTTCTGAAGCTATATCGGAAGAGAAGTGCGAAAGTTCTTACCATGTGATGACCCGGTCCGCCTTGAAAATCATCTCGACGAGTTGCTCATACGTCAGTTCATCCTGCCCTTGTGATGAAGGATTCTCCGTGAGACGGTAGGCCGAGCGTTGGGAGAAGGGTAACGCTATGCTTCCTGGAGCCAAGAGAACGATGATAGGCGGAGCAACGGAAGGAGGCGGGGCGTTCAGAGTCTGCAGAGCCAGAGGAGAGGGAGAGGCTTTGAGCAGATGGAGTGTCACTCGCACACACCTACGAGAAGATAAGAACACGGTCTACTGATTCCAAGACAGTAGAAACCTCTGCCATAGTGATAGGTTTTGTTACGATGCCAGTAACATAGCGATGAGGGGTTATCGCATCAGTTGCGATTGCAAACGAGGTCCCCCATTCAATGAAGACAGGAATGTGTTTCTCCAATATTTCAGCATCAATAATATCTCCTGTATCCTCATCCAAAAGAAGAGGAGCACGACCACACAAAATAATACTGATATCTCGCCCCTCATTGTGAGATCCCAGTCCTAGTGCAATGCGAAGAGCTTCAACGGCGCGGTGACTTTTTGTAGGGTCTATCTGGATCACAATCAGCGTTTTAGGAGAAGGACGACCCACCCCCGACACACTTAATTCAGCGCAATAAAACGATCACAAGAGGAAACAATATTGGAAAGAACAACCAAACCGCAGTATGTCGCTTTATCGTCCCTTCTGGGCACCCCATGCTGTTGCGCGCCGTAGGCGCAGGCGAATAATTTCAGCCCCGCATCCCGTAAAGGCTGAAAGCGAGGATCATCGACGGTCAACACACCCTCATCGATGAGATAGAGATAGACGTCAACACCTGCTTTCAAAGCAGCGCCGGAGAGTCCGACAGCAGTGGCAAGATTGGGGTTATCCGGCCCTGTGGATAGGAGAATACCTAGGGCTCTTTTTTTCATCTCGAATTCACAGGACGGAGAGAATCGTAACTAGGCAGAATATAAAAGGATTTAAATGGATTGACCACGGGTTAAAATGTACCATAAATGCCCGCCCCAAGTCAACGGAAAAAACAGGCGCGAGCCTGAAATTAAGACTGGATAGTACAACGTACGGTATTATGCTGGATTCTTGCCGCCGAGGCGGGCTTTAAATTCGGACAGGGACAGAGCGAGATCCCTACGCTCCGGGAGATAGCGAACGGTAACCGACGAGGAAGCCGCGTCAAAGTGCTTGATGGCCCACGTTAGCCCTGCCGCTTCCGCGTATTGGAACTGCTTCCCGACATCGTCGCGATCGAGGTAGGCTTCGACGCAGAGCCCTTCGTTTCGTAGTTGCTCAGCCTGCTGCTGGAGGAGGGCTGCATCTTGTTCGTCGCAGATAAGCAAGGCCCGAGGCGTTGCGGCTACGGCTTGCTCTGCCGTGCGCTCTTGCAGGATAGCAAGGATGCGCTCGAAGCCAATCGAGCAGCCGACGGCCGGGATTTTCTTTCCGGCGAACTGCCCAATCAGGTCATCATACCGGCCGCCGCCAAGGATGGCGGACGGATAACCTTCCACCACCGCTTCATAGATGGGGCCAGTGTAGTAGTCCATGCCGCGGACAAGGATCGGGTCAAAGACGATCCTGGAATCCTTGTTGATTTCGAGAAGTGAACGAACAATGTCGGATAGATTGTTGTGGACACTCTCAAGTTCAGCGTAGACCTTCGCCCGCGCGAGTTCCCGCAGGACCTTCTCGAAAAACTCGTAGGACGCGGGGCCAGATTCCATTTTCCGTATCGCATCGGCATCACGGACGAAAGCCTCCACTTTTTTCGAGGCTGCCGGGCTGGCGGAGAGAACCTTTCGGATCTCGCCACAGATCTCGTCGAGGGAGAGTTTATCCAGCTTATCGAACACGATGGCGACGGGATTGATGTGTTTCTCAGATACGCCAAACCCGCGAAACACGAGAGGCAACAACTGCTTATCACTCAGGCGGAATCGATAATTGCCGAGACTGAGCTCCTTGAGCACCCGTTCCGTCGCGGTAATGATCTCCACCTCGTAATTGAAGGTAGCTCCGCCGACCACATCGATGTCGCATTGGTAGAACTCCCGGAATCGTCCTTTTTGCGGGCGATCCGCGCGCCAGACCGGCCCGATGTGGTAGCGCCGGAACACCTTGGGGATTTTTCCTTGGTGAGTCGCCACGAAGCGGGCGAGCGGCACGGTGAGATCGAATCGCAGGCCATAGTCCGCGAGGTCGCCGCTGGCCTCGCGCGCCGCGCTTAATTTCTCGCCCCGCTTGAGGATCTTGAACAGAAGCTTCTCGTTCTCCCCTCCGCCCTTGCCGAGCAGGACCGCGAGGTCTTCCATGGCCGGGGTGTCGATCGGAAGGTAACCGTAGAGCCGGTAGACCGAGCTGATGGTTTCCATCAGGCGCTGGCGGAGGAGCGCGTCTTGGGGCAGCCAGTCGCGCATCCCTGTGGGTGGGCCGATCGAGGACATCGCCGCGTATCCTAGCGGCTTCTTGACCAGCTATCAAGCTGGCACGTGGAAGGCTTCCTTGATACCGGTGAGGACGAACTGGACGGCGATCGCTGCCAGGATAAGCCCCATGACGCGGGTGAAGACACGCATTCCGCTCTCCTTCAGCAGGTGAGCGACCGCGGTCGCGCTACGGAGCACGATGAAGGCGATCAGGACGTTGAGAGCGATGGCCAGCAGCAACAACGCGAACGCCGGCAGGACCTTCGGCGATTTCGCGACCTGGCCGGTGAGCGCGATCACACCGGAGATAGTACCGGGGCCGCTCAGCAGGGGGATGGCCAGCGGGATGATGGCGATATCCTGACGCTGGGCCCCCTCGGCGTCTTCTTCGGGCGTGTGGCGGACCCGCGCCGGCCTGGCCTCTAACATGTCGAAGGCGATCTTGAGCAGGAGGAGTCCCGCCACGATGCGGAACGCCTCGATGGTGACGCCGAAGAACTTGAAGATGAGATTGCCAAGGGCGGCGAAGAGCACCAGTACGGCGAAGACGGCCAAGGCAGCACGCGTGACCATCGCCGCCCGCTCGGCTTCGGAGTTGTGCGGCGTGATGGACAGAAAGAGAGGGACGTTGCCGACCGCGTCCAGCGTCACGAAGATGGACACAAACGCGGTGACGAAGAATGTCAGCTGCGCGTCCATCAGCGGCCAGCAGCCCTGGCCTTGCTGAACGTGCTGCGCGGGTCCTCCGTGGACGACTTGGCGAGTTCCTTGTATAGCTCGCGCTCGCGGGGGCTGACGGACTGCGGGGTGACCACGACGAACCGGACATACTGATCGCCACGTGTGCCGTCACGCTTGGTGAGTCCCTTGCCGCGCAGGCGCAGACGCTGACCCGCCTGGCTCCCTGGCGGGATGCGCATCGAGACGGGGCCATCTAGAGTAGGCACCGTGACTTCCGTGCCCAGGATGGCCTCCCAGGGTAGCAAGGGGAGGTCGATCTGGAGGTCATCAGGGGACTCCGCGAGGAGCGTGTAGAACGGGTGGGGCCGGAGATGGATCTTCAGGTAGAGGTCGCCGGGACGAGCTGCCCGCCCGTTCGTGGCGCCCTGCCCTTTGAGCCGGATGCGATCCCCCGGGCGCACCCCTTTCGGCAGAGTGACATCAAGTTGCTTGGGTCGGAGGTGGCCTGACGCGTCCCTGGCCGTGAGCGTCACTAGCCGGGCGCCACCCTGGGCGAGTTCTTCCAGGGACAGCTCCAGTTCCGCTTCCAGGTCGGTGCCCCGACCCCTGTCGCCGACATGTTCGTCCCGATCCCAGTCCCAGGACGACTGCTTTCTGGAGAACGAACCACCACCCCCGCCGAATAGGGACTCGAAGAAGTCGCTGAAATCACCACTGAAGCCCTCACCCCCTGTCCAGGTCCAACTTCCCGCATGACCGCCGCCCGGCGGCGGCGTGAAATCCATGCCGTCTTTCCAGCGCGAACCGAGATGGTCGTACTTCTTCCGCTTGGCGGGATCGCCGAGGACCTCGTTAGCCTCGTTGATCTCCTTGAATTTTTCCTCGGCCACCTTCTTCTTCGACGGCGTATCTTGCAAGTCAGGGTGATACTGGCGCGCAAGC
>JAXIOW010000042.1:0-3725 GCA_045403215.1 Nitrospirales bacterium
TTCATCGTCAAGTCCGGCGAGGTGGAGATCGTGGATCATTCCGGCGACCAGCCGAAGACCGTCACGGTCCACCGCAAAGGCCAATTCACCGGTGACGTGTCGCATCTGACCGGCAATCCGGCGGTGGTCAGCGCGGTCGCCTGCGGCGACACCGAGGTGTACGCGGTGTCGGGCGATACCTTGCGCCGGATTCTGAACCAGTGCCCGACCGCGGGGGACATCATCCTGCAGGCATTCATCGCCCGGCGGCAGCTTCTGCACGAGTCGCCAAACTTCACCGGCCTGCGGGTGATCGGGTCCCGTTACTCTCCCGACACCTTCCGCGTGCGCGACTTCCTGGCCAAAAACCGCGTGCTGTTCACCTGGACGGACGTGGAGACGGATCCGAACGTGGACCTTCTGCTCAAGGGTTTCGGCGTCAGCGAGGCCGATACGCCGGTGGTCGCCTGCAGCAGCATGCTGCTCCTGCGCAACCCGTCGAACCGCGAACTGGCGGACCGGATCGGCATCCGCCGGCCGGTGGAGCAGACGCTGTACGACCTGATCGTGGTCGGAGCGGGCCCCGCCGGGCTCGCGGCCGCGGTGTATGGATCGTCCGAAGGGCTGCGGACACTTGTGTTGGACAGCACGGCGCCAGGCGGGCAGGCGGGTAGCAGCATGCGGATCGAAAACTATCTTGGCTTTCCCACCGGCATCACAGGGAGCGAGCTGGCCGACCGCGCCATTCTTCAGGCCAACAAATTTGGCGCGCGTCTCTCGGTGTCCACGCCGGTGAGCAGCCTGATGTTCGACAAGACCTATCCGGTGTTGCGGATGGACGGCAACGAAACGGTCACCACGAAGTGCCTGTTGATCGCCACGGGCGTCGAGTATCGCCGGCTGAACGCCGAACGGTGCGAGCAGTTCGAAGGGCGGGGCGTATTCTACGCCGCCACTCACAACGAGGCGCAGATCTACAAGGGAGCGCAGGTGGTGTTGGTGGGCGGCGGCAATTCCGCCGGGCAGGCCGCCGTCTTCCTTTCCCAGCATGCGAGTCGCGTGCTACTTGTCATTCGCGGCGATGACCTCTACAAGCATATGTCCAGCTACCTCGCCAAGCGGATTGAGCAGACACCCAACATCGAACTGCTCCGCAACTCGACGGTACAGCGAATGAACGGCGACGGCCACCTTGCCTCGATCGAAATCGTCAACAGCAAGACCGGGGAGAAGCGGACGGTGGAGACGCCGGCGGTGTTCAGCTTCATTGGTGCGGTGCCGCGGACCGACTGGCTCCCGCCGGAGATCGAGCGGGACGGCAAGGGGTTCATCAGAACCGGTCCATCGCTGGCGCAGTCCCCGCACTGGACCGGCAAGCGACAACCGTTTCTGCTCGAGACCAGCCGCGCCGGCGTGTTCGCGGCCGGCGACGTGCGATCCGACTCGGTCAAACGCGTCGCTTCCGCGGTCGGCGAGGGCGCGATGGCGGTCCAGTTCGTGCATGAGTACCTCAAGGAGATGTGAGAAAGGCGAACCATCATGTCCCAATCGCCCTGCATACATCTCGACCAGATCCGCGACGTCAAGCCGAGTGCCGCGGGCTGCGAGGAGTGTTTGAAATTGAAGGACCGTTGGGTCCATCTGAGAATGTGCCTCACCTGTGGCCACGTCGGGTGCTGCGACTCCTCAAAGAACAAGCACGCCACCAAGCACTTTCGCGCGACCAGCCATCCCATCGTCCGCTCTATTGAACCAGGGGAAGGCTGGCGATGGTGTTATGTGGACGAGCTGTTGATGGAATAGGCTGGAGATGAGATCCCTTGTCTATGGCGTGACTCTGTTCGCGCTGTGCCCCGCTTGTCCCCTTAGTGCCGTGCAAGAACCGGCCCCGCGGGTGCAGGAATATCCTGTGCCGTCCGGCTCACATCCGCACGACGTCGCGCCCGCGCCGGACGGCGGCGTCTGGTATGTCGCGCAGCCCTTGGGAGAACTGGGCCGGTTGGATCCCGCGACAGGACAGATCCGTCGCATCAAGCTGGGTGAGAAGTCACGGCCGCACGGCGTGATCGTCGGCCCGGACGGCGCGCCGTGGATCACGGACGGCGGCCTTAATGCCATCGTGCGGGTCGATCCCACGACGGAGAAAGTCAGTGTCTACCCCCTGCCGTCCGGACGTGAAGGGGCGAATCTCAACACCGCCACGTTCGATAAGCGCGGCGTGCTGTGGTTCACCGGCCAGAGCGGCATTTACGGGCGACTGGATCCCAAGGTCGGCAAAGTGGAGGTGTTCAATGCTCCCAAGGGGCCGGGGCCTTACGGGATCGCCGCCACGCCGGATGGAACCGTGTACTATGCGTCGCTTGCTGGGAGCTACATCGCGCGCCTCGACCCGGTCACCGGGGTCGCGACGGTGATCGAGCCACCGACGCCGAAACAGGGCGCGCGCCGGGTGTGGGCGGATTCGAAAGGGAACGTCTGGGTCAGCGAGTGGAACGTCGGTCAACTGGGGCGGTACGACCCCGCTACCAACACGTGGAAGGAATGGAAGCTGCCGGGCAAGAATCCCGGTGCCTATGCGGTCTATGTGGACGACCGTGACAAGGTGTGGCTCAGCGACTTTGGCGCGAACGCGCTGGTGCGCTTCGATCCCGCGAAGGAAGTGTTTGAAGTCTTTCCGCTGCCGAGTTCAGGTGCGAATGTGCGTCAACTCCTGGGTCGTCCCGGTGAAGTCTGGGGCGCCGAGTCCGGAACCGACAAGCTGGTGGTCATTCGCGTACGTTAACTTTGCACGTCGTCGATGGTATTCGTTAGGTTTCTGATATCGTCAATGGTCCACTCATCGCAGGTGGGATCGGAGTCGATGTTGCCTCGGGCCCCAGCCGTGAAGCCGGTCGCGGTGATGGCGGGGCTAGTACCAACCCACGTCGTCCCTGGACAAGTGCTTGTAGTAGAGCCACTGTTGATCGTGGTGCCCCCATAGTTGAATGTATACTGAGGAGACCCGGCTGGAGTGTACCCTAGTTCGGCAACCGATGGCGTAATGTAGGTGAGATGAGCGGCGAAATACGAATTCGCTGCAGTGAAAATCCCTCCGAGCGCAATCTTCGCTTCCGATTGCCGTGCCTTGGCCTGGTAGGTCAGAAAGTTCGGAATGGCGATGGCCGCCAGGATGGCGATGATCGCCACGACGATCATCAACTCGATCAACGTGAAACCCTGGGCTCCCCTTGGAGGGCGATTGGGCAACTAGAATCCTCGGCAATCCTTTTGCCAACTGAACTGATTTCTGTACAATTACGACAGCGATGAGCCCTGCACGCCCAGTGAGACAGCAGAACCCGTCACTGTTTAAGCAATTTATCTGCCAGCATCAGGTGCCCGATCCTAAGTGATAAAACATAGGATTGCTAGGCCTACCCGCTCCCCCGTCGGCGAGAAAGACGATTCGTAGTACCATGCAGGCCGATGCGGACGTGGCGTAGTTATTGACGGATTTCTTGGTCCGTTTTCTGGTCGGGCGCGTGGCTGGCGAGCAGCAGCCCGAACTTGACACAGAACAGCCCGATGCCTAGCACGAGCAAGCCGGTGGCGATCCAGAGAGTGACGAGGGTCGGCACGGCCCCCATCCCGAAGATCCCCGACGAGAGTCCCCACCACAGCATCCCGGCCACGCCGAGGTTCAGCGCGCCGAGTTGCGGCCACTTCCCCCGTTCAATCAGGCCGGTGAGCGTGTCCAGGTAGGCCTG
>JAXIOW010000003.1:0-4359 GCA_045403215.1 Nitrospirales bacterium
TGAGCGCGTCGAGGTCGGGCGGCTGCACGATGACCTGTACGCCGAGCTTCTCCAGCTCGGCGACTCGCGGCCCGCCGGCCCGCAGGCCACAGGCAAAGACCTCAAAGCGAGACCGGTCAAGGTACTTGCTGAAGACCTGGATGGTCTTCTCTGTGCCTCCGATCCCCAGTTGATTACAGGCTTGCAAGACCCGAATCTTGACCATCACTTAATTTCGGACTGTTGAGGAGCCCCGAGCAGTCTGCTCAGCTATGAAGCGTCGCAAGCCGGCGCGCCATGGAAGCAGAGTCAGACCATGCTGTCGCAACAGAGCCGTGGAGAGGACTGAGTAGGTCGGACGAGCGGCCGGCCGGCCGGACTCGGCCGTTGAGATCGGAATCAGCCGGCAGTCGCTTCCAGTTTCTTGGATGATGGCGACGGCGAATTCATACCAGGTGCATTCGCCTTCTCCTCCTGCATGCACCAGACCTCTTATATCCTGCCGAATCAGCCGGGCTATTGCTCCGGCAAGGTCTCTCGCACAGGTCGGGCTCCCACGTTGATCGTTCACCACCCTGATTTCTGGCCGAGTCACGGCCAGTTGCAGGATCGTTTTCACGAAATTCTTGCCGATGGCCCCGTAGAGCCAGGAGGTCCTAATGATCAGGGTCTCCGGGCAAACCGCAAGAGCCTCCTGCTCGCCTAAAAGCTTGGAGCGGCCATACACGTTGAGCGGATTGACGGGATCGCGCTCAGTATATGGTTCCGTCTTCTTCCCATCGAACACATAGTCGGTCGAGAGGTAGATCAACCGAGCATTTGCCTGGGCTGCTCCTTCAGCTACACGTCGGGTGCCTTGCGCGTTGACCTGAAAGGCGGTCTCTGGATCCCGCTCGCACCCGTCCACATCTGTATAGCCAGCGGTATGAATGACCAGATGGGGACGTGTTGAGGCGATCTTGTCCCCAAGCTTTGGGTCTGTCAGCTCGTAGTCCGGCCGATCGGCCAGTATTAAGTCCTCACCACTCAGCGCTCGCTGCAGTTCGTATCCGAGCTGACCATTCGCCCCGGTTACGAGGATGCGCATGTCAAGGTGTCCCGCTCAAACGCGCCCCATAGACCCGTTCGTAATAGGCCCGAAACTCCCCGGACTTGATCTTTTTCCACCACGAGGCGTTCTCCCGGTACCAGTCCACCGTGGTCTTCAAGGCCGCGTCCAGGGGGTGTTGCGGCCCCCACCCCAGTTGCCCGACCTTGTCGCAGTTCAGGGCATAGCGGCGGTCATGACCGGGGCGGTCGGTGACATGCCTGATCAGCGACAGCGGCTTTCCAAGCAGTTTGAGGATCGCTTCGGCCATCTCCTTGTTGGGTCGCTCGTGGCCCGCCCCAATATTATAGATCTCACCCGGAGCGCCCTTGCGGAGGATCAGATCAATCGCCTGGCAATGATCCTCCACATAGAGCCAGTCGCGCTGCTGAAGCCCATCGCCGTAGAGAGGCAGGGGCTGATCCTCCAGGGCGTTCGTCACGAACAGCGGGATGAACTTCTCGGGATACTGGTAGGGCCCGAACGTGTTGCTGCCGCGGGTGATCATGACGGGCAACCGAAAGGTCGTGAAATAGCTCAAGGCAAGCAGATCACCGGCCGCCTTGCTGGCGGAGTACGGGCTGCGCGGGGCCAAGGGGTCCGTCTCCGCTGATCGTCCATGAGGGATATGGCCATACACTTCGTCTGTACTGACCTGGACGAATCGTTTGATGCCCAGCGCCCGAGCCGTCTCGAGGAGCACTGCGGTCCCCACCACATCGGTTTTCACGAACCCGTCCGGTTCCAGAATGGAGCGGTCAACATGCGTCTCAGCGGCAAGGTTGACGATCGCCTCAACGCGATGCTCCCGCGCCACTCGGTCCACAAGGGCCCTATCGCAGATATCCCCATGGATAAAGGTGTAGCGTGGATGCCGCTCGACGTCTCGTAAGTTTTCCAGATTGCCGGAGTAGCGGAGCGCATCGAGATTGATCACTTCCGTGTCTCCACTCCGGAGGACGAGACGGACGAAGTGCGACCCGATGAATCCCGCCCCGCCAGTGACCAGAATCCGCATCGCGGTCATCCCCCCCGCGTCACATAGCTCGGCCACCGGTAGGGGATCTCTGCACTGTTCCAGGGATACCGGAACTCGTCGGGATTCTTGTAGCGATAAGGAATCGTGGGCACGTTCACGATACGCGCCTCCTCACAGTCAAAGGCGAAAAAGCCGTGCAGTACCAGAGGAGGAATTTTTAACACCACCGGGGCGTGTCCGTCGCAGGGAGGCGCTTCGAGAATGACCTCCTGTACTTCGCCATGGGTCGGAGATCCCGACCGGTTGTCGTAGAGCACCACCATGGCCCGCCCAGAGACGCAGGCGAAGTGATCGGTCTGCTCCTTGTGGTAATGCCATCCCTTCACGACTCCGCGCTTGCATCCAGTCATGTAGAGCTGCCCGAAGCGCTCATACATCTCGTCATCGCAGCGGAGGATCTCCATCAAAAAACCGCGATCGTCTGGAATTATCTTGAGCTCTTTGATCTTCACTCCCTGGATCATGTCGCCCCTTCACATCCTATTAGCGCCCGTCTGGGTCACTAGATTGGCGGCGCTCATGAGGGATTCGAACGTTCCCGCGTCCGTCCACCAGCCATCCAGGATATCCCACGTCATCTGGCCCCGCTCGATATAGACGTTGTTCACATCGCTGATTTCTAATTCGCCGCGCGCCGAGGGCTTGAGGGTGCGGATGATATCAAAGACCTGTCGGTCAAACCAGTAAATGCCCGTCACGGCATACGGCGATTTAGGCTCTTTGGGTTTTTCTTCGACCCGTACGATACGGTCTCCCTCGAATACCGGCACACCGAAGCGTTGGGGGTCTTTGACCTCCTTCAATAGGATTTTCGCGCCGCCGCTTTGCTTTTCATAGGCCCGCGCTGCGGCGATGATGGTCTTCTCGATGATGTTGTCCCCTAGCATCACACAGATCGGCCCACCGTCTGCAAAATACTCGGCCAGGCTTAGCGCCGCCGCGATGCCGCCCTCTCCGTCCTGATAGGTGTAGTTCAGGTGTTGCAGACCGAACTCCTTACCGTTGCCCAGGAGCCGCAGGAAATCTCCGGAGTTGTTGCCGCCAGTCACCAGGAGGATGTCCCGGATGTCCGCGTTCACAAGCGTCTGGATCGGGTAGTAGATCATCGGCTTGTCGTAGACCGGCAGCAAGTGCTTGTTCGTCACCTTGGTCAGCGGATAGAGCCGGGTTCCGAGGCCGCCCGCCAGAATCACGCCTTTCATCGTCTCCAGTCTCCTCTCATGCCGACGCTCGGCACCGTTCCCAGAGCTTGGCGTACTTGACAAAGGTGTAGTAGGCGTAGAGCAGCGACAGGATCAAGCCCGGCATCCCATCGCGAAACCCCTGTCGTAGCCCGTACATCTTGATGAAGGTGAAGATGGGGTGCGTCACCAGTTGGTGCGCGTGGAACCGCCGCCCGCGAGAGGCCATCTGCTCCGCCATGAGTGTCGAGTACCGGCTCATCTTCTGCAGATACTCGCCGAGGTCGCGGAACGGGTACTGCAAGACATGGCCGCGCAAGTAATCAACCTTCCCCGTCACGTCGAACCCCTCATGCACAAGATCATCCCGGTACCGGAGCCGGTGCTTGTTGAAAAATTGTGGTTGCCGGTAGTCCGGGTACCAGCCGCAGTGCCGGATCCAGCGCCCCAGGAAAAAATTCTTCCGCGGCACAAAGAACGCATCAGCACGTGGGCCACTGGCAAGCTCGGCCTGAACCTCCTCACGCAGCTCGTCCGTCACACGCTCGTCGGCGTCGAGACTCAGCACCCAGTCGTGCGTCACCAGCTCCAGCGCGCGGTTACGGAGCTTCCCGAAGCCGGCAAAGTCGCATTGGTAGACCTTGTCAGTGTATTGACGGCAGATCTGCTCGGTCCTATCGGTGCTGTGGGAGTCCAGCACGACGATCTCGTCGGCCCAGGTGAGGCTCTCGAGAGCACCCCGTATCTTCCCTTCCTCGTTGAACGTCAAGACGTAGGCCGAGAGCTTAGACATGGACCACCTGGACGGGAAGCGCGCGCGCCAGCGCCTGGGTGATCTGTTCCTCCACGGTCTCCACCGTAATCCGGTCCAGGCAGTCCCAGTAGGGGCACGCCTCGTAGATGCACTTCTCGCAGGTGGGGACCTCGGGCATCAGAACGGTTCCCGATCCAAGCGGTTTCCAGCGGGTCGGCGACTGTTGCCGTCGGGGATCAGCCAGGCTGATCGTCGGAATCCCGAGCGCCGCCGCTATATGCATCGGGCTGGACGCCATGGACACCACCGCATGACACTC
>JAXIOW010000053.1:0-1534 GCA_045403215.1 Nitrospirales bacterium
GTATGTTCGCTCGATGGCGTGGCATCGATGACGATAATGACACATCCCTTTGGAAACAGACGATCGAGCGAGGTGCCTAAAATGTTTCGATTGAGGTATTCGGTGATCGCCTGCACGCCCAGATTATCGATGGGACCGCCGTCATAGAGGTGCAAGAACTGCGTCGGCTCCATATACCACTGTAGGGTCACGTCCTGGAACGCGCCGGGAAATGCGGATGATGCATTCACGGCATTGGCGACGCGATAGGGGGCGAGTACCGAATGGATCGCGGCGAAGCGTTCATCCGTAAACGTGAACCTGGTGTTATCGTTATGGATGGTCGAATTGAGCAAGATTTTCGGATGTGGCCAAAGGTCTGCAAAGGTGGCGTCGTGGTACAGACGGTTGTTGAAGACTTGCACCATAATATCTGAGCGGGTGAAGTCGGACAGCCAATAGCGAAAGATGTTCTGCGGTAGAAACCATCGGCGAATCCAACTGCTCTGAAAATCGTAGCCCAATGCCTCGCGGACCGCCTGCTCGGTAAATGCACCGGCCTTGTCTCCGAGTCCGTAGTACACAGCAGGGAGCGTTCCACCGGACACGCCTGAAATCACATCGACTTGTTCCAGCAAACCCCGCTGTTGGAGTTCCAGCATGACGGCGGCGCCGAAGTTGGCGGCTCGACTCCCGCCACCCGAGATGGCCAGCGCGACAAACCGGTCGTCCTTCGATTCGAGTTCGGTCAACTTCCATGAGCCGGCTGTGTCGGGCACCGGCGTATCGGCGGGCCACGGCTGATTCCATCCTGGCCGCCAGTGACCTGGCAGAATAGAGCATCCGCCGATCCCCACAAGCAGGCATGCAATCCACGCGATGGCGAGGAGTTTGCAGCAGCGAAAGTTTCTGCTGCGCATTTTTCCCTTTGATTGACACCGGAGGTCGGACAGCATGGACGCCTTTCAGAGAAGCCAATTGTAGGAGGCGCGAAGAGAACTCGCAAGCGAGATTGCGTGGATCACGTGATGAAATACGTGTATTTTTTACGTCGCCAGTTACCTGGTTAGTCGGTGCTAGTCCAAATGAGGGCGGGATCGGACACTTCGTGCGTCCAATGAGGCCTATCCCCTCACCCGTATTCAGCGAGGCGGCTGGTGTGGTCTCCATTGCGCGCATCGAGCGACCACCGTTGATCTAATTGTTCCTTCCAAGCTTGCTTGCTTCTCCTCTCATGGAAGGGCACCCATGTTGGTCTAAGTGCGGCCGTCGAACGAGGCCCTTCTCAGGGCGCGCGTTCCGGGAGCACAGGACCAACATGGGTGTCCTTCCAATCCTTTTTATCGTGGGGGCTCTGCGAGCACGGAGACCATGCCAGCCGCCTCGCTATTAATCCTCCTTATCTTCCACCCCCCAACTTGTGAGCACCACCTCCCTCCCCTTCGCTGAGCGGAGATGTTCCGCGACCCGCAATCCGATCAAAGCCTTTCCCATTTTGTCAGGGGGATATTCTTCGAGGAATTCGGTCGAGACGACCGCATCACGCGGCCCGCCG
>JAXIOW010000069.1:0-2323 GCA_045403215.1 Nitrospirales bacterium
GAAAATCCTTTGGGACAGACCGGCTCGTTGACTTGGAACGAACGGTGGATTCCTTGAATGGCCGGTTGCGCGAGATGCAAGGGGAGTTGTATCGGGCCAAGGCGGAGCCGCTACCGGTTCGGTTGTGGCGGAATCTGGCGAGTCTCAAAGGCGGGCAGGAGTTCATGTCAGCCGTCTGCAATCGGCGCGCTCGTCCGAACAGAAAGATGGTGTCCCATGCTGACCCAAGAGCGTAGGACGGACAGGCCACTCGTCGGCGCTTGTTCTGACTGTGGGACGGTGGTTCAGTGGCGAATTACCTGCGTCGATGGGATAACCCATTCAACCGTCGAACTCTGTGAGCGCTGCTGGAGTGCCTCTCAGCAGCGGCAGGTCTTTGCAGGCGGGTGCTGCGGGTAGAGAACGCCGGAGGAGTGTATCCGACGGCTTCAATTGCGAGAAACCGATAACTAGCCGTCGGCACGAGCGTGAAATACGAGCAGGGAGTACAGGGAGTACTGGAGGTGTCTATCCGCCGACCTCAATTACGATAAAGCGATAGAGAGTCGGCGGGTCAACCAACGGTTGGTGTGGTGGCGGTGCCCCGGATTGAACGGGGGACCCGCGGCTTATGAGTCCGCTGCTCTACCAACTGAGCTACACCGCCAGGGCCGCAAAATTAACGACTTACGGTGACAGAGTCAAGCGGGGAGGGGGTACTGTGCCCGAAAATGTGCCCATCAGCCATCTTGCGTGCTGCGTCTTGCAGATCCGCAGGGGAGACAATGTTATAGCGATCGAAGACTGAGCGCGTGCGGTGACCGGTGATTCTCATGCTCACGACTTCCGGGACGCCAGAACGGATGAGGTTTCTCGCGGCCGTGCGGCGGAGGTCATGCCGCAGCATGCCTGATAGCCCCACCGCCTTGCACGCGCTGGCCCAACTCTTCCGGAAATCGCGGATGCGCGCACCTTGGAAGTGGCCAGCCTTGAGGTGTGGAAAGAGATAGGGAATGACCCGTCCCAGCTTCCTTGAGAAGGTGCGTACCCGTTCGAGTTGCTCCTCCACCAGCATCCTGACTTCGGATGAGAGATAGACGACACGGCCTTCGCAGGTTTTGCTCCCGCCTGGATTGATCCGCAGCGTGCCGGCGCTGAGATCCACCTGACCCAGCGTCAAGGTCAACACCTCCGATTGCATTCGCCATCCGTAGGAGCGTGCGATCGTGACGGTGCATTGGAGATCCGGCCGCAGGTGTCGGCGCACCGCCTCGAAGTCGGCTCGTTCGAAGAAGCCCGCTCGTGGCGGGGCCTCGGTCAGTTTGTGGATCTTCGGCAGTTTGACGACCTTGTCGCGTTCGCTTCCGAGTCTCAGCATGCGAATCAGTGTGGACAATTCTCGGTTGATCGTGGCGGGCGAGACGCCGGCCTTCAAGCGGTGCTGGACGTACTCCTCCGCCAACGCTCCCTTGATACTCGCGGCTCGCCTGCCGGCGAAAAATGGCTGCAGCGCCTTGAATCGTGTGTCGGCTTCTTTCAAGCCGCGCGTGCTCGTCGTCTCATAATGCAGACGCAGATCGCGAGCCAGTTCGTCATAAGTGATGCGATCCACGCGGGGAACGGCTGAAGGCCTGATGCACTGCGCCCTTCCTTTTCCTTCAGCTTGCGCTGGGCTTCCGTGTTTTTCATAGTGCCGGCGCTCTCCCGAATCGGCTTGCCGCCGCTATAGTATTTGATCCAAAACACCTTGCCTCGTTTATAGATCATGCCCATAGATTCCTCCTTTCGTGTAAAAACTACTTACTAAGTATGTCCGATATCTTTTCCCAGTGGGCTCTGTCAGGCTACAAATTCCTTCCCGCACTCCTCTATACGTGTATATCTAACCGAGGAGGCTTCCTATGATATCCATTCCCAAAGTCGTCGGTGTCCTGTCGTGCGGAGTGTTGCTGTGCCTCGGGCTGTCCCAGGCGTCGCATGCCGTCGATGAGGTGGGACCGAGCCGTCTCGAACAGGCCAAGGTGATCAAGGGGGATCTGGTGCGCGTCGATTATGGTGACTATATCGTCAAGGAGAAGGATGGCCAGGAAGTCCGTGTGCATACGACTAATAAGACCCAGATAATGGGACAACTTAAGAAGGGTGATCGTGTTGAGGCGAAGGTGGACGATCAGAATAACGCGCTGTTGATTCGACCACTCCCCTGAGCAAGAAGTCCGGGCCGAACGTCTGGACGCGCCACTCCAGCTACATCATTTCTCTGCTCGTCCATTCACGCCGGATGATCTTCGCCATCGTTCAGCCTCCAACTCGCATGAATCTCCTCATGGGTTCCATAGATCTT
>JAXIOW010000176.1:0-5071 GCA_045403215.1 Nitrospirales bacterium
AACAGGGGATCGTTCGGCGGCAGCGTCGCGATGAATGCCGGATTGATGCCGAAGTTCGCCTCGGCTCGATGACAGGTCCCGCAGGTTCTGCCATTGCCATTGAAGGTTTCGTTGAAGAAAATGTTCTTCCCCTTGGCGATGAGATCACCCGGGGGAGAGGGCGGTGTCTGGCATGCTGAAAACGTGGCCACCGCCACGATGATGGTTGCGACGACCGCAATGGCAACTGGCTGGGGACCGCGATCACACTGGACTAACTTTCGCATCGGCTCCTCCTGGGGTTTGGGCTCGAGACCCTTCCATGAGCAGACACGGTGACGCGCTGATCATGCCATTTCGCGATGAAGACTTCAAGGCCTCACGTGGAGCCGAGCGAAAAAGGGGACAGGCTACTTTTCTCCGGAAAAGTAGCCTGTCCCCTTAGTCTCGCCAGAGGGCGATGCCGCCTAGGAGGCCGGCGGCGTTGGAGACGACTTGGACGTTGCGGGGCAGCTTCACGGTGATGCGCTCGGCGTTGCCGCCGCCGATGTAGAGATGATCGTAGTTGAACGTCCGATCGAGGGTCTGGATTGCCCTCACCAGCCGCTTGCTCCATTTCTTTTTCCCGATTTTTTTGCGGACGGCATCGCCCAGCAGCTCTTCGTAGGTTTTGCCCTTTTGAAACGGATGGTGCGCGATCTCCAGGTTTGGGACTAATTTCCCGTCCACGAACAATCCGGAGCCGAACCCCGTCCCCAGCGTGACGACGAGCTCGACGCCGTGCCCTGCGATCACGCCGTAGCCCTGCATGTCCGCATCGTTGGCGACGCGCACGGGCTTGCCGAGCTTTTTCGTCAGCGCGTCTGCCAGGTGGAAGCCGCCCCATCTGCCATCGAGGTTCGGCCCGGTCATGGTCACCCCGCGACGGACCACACCGGGAAACCCGACCGACACCAGGTCGAACGCGCCCTGCGTTTTCGCGAGCCCGGCGATCGCGGTCATCAGCGCCGCTGGGGTGGCCGGTCTGGGGGTCTTAATCCGGGTTCGCTTCGTGAGCGGTTTGCCGGTCTGGCTTACGACCATGGCCTTGATTCCCGTTCCGCCGATGTCTACTGCCAGGGTTCGCACTGCCTGGGGACGCGGTTTCGCCGTCGGCTGAACCGCAGGCTCCATCAGAGCGTTCTCCAGGTCCGCCCGTCGCTTTCGATGAGCCGGTTGGCCTCGACCGGCCCCCAGCTTCCCACCGGATACTCCGGCAGCCATTTGGTCCCGTAGGTGTTCCAACCTTCCAGGACCCCCGTGATCCAGGCCCAGGACGCTTCCACCGCATCGCGCCGCATGAACAGCGACGTGTCGCCGGCCATCACGTCCAAGAGCAGCCGTTCATAGGCTTCCGGTGACGGCGCGGCGAAGGCTTCTCCATACTGAAAACGCAGCTCGACGGGATTGGTCTTGGCCTTCGTGCCCGGGACCTTGCAGATAATGCGAAGCGTGAGGCCCTCTTCCGGCTGGATCTTCATGCTCAGCACGTTCGTCTCCAGCGGCGCCTCGGGACTCGCGTTGAACAGGATCTGGGGAATGGGCTTGAAGGAGACCGCGATCTCGCTGGCCCGTTTGTTGAGCGCCTTGCCGGTCCGGAGGTAGAAGGGGACGCCGGACCACCGCCAGTTCTCCACAAACAGCTTGAGCGCCACGTAGGTCTCGATCGTTGAGTCGGGCTTGACGCCGGGCTCTCGGCGGTAGCCGGGGACGTCCACTCCCTTCACCTTGCCGGGTCCGTATTGCGCCCGCACGGTGTATTTCTCGACGTCCTTGCCGACGATCGGCCGCAGGCACCGCAAGACTTCCATGCGGGCGTTGCGCACCACGTCGGCGTCCAGCGAGTACGGAGGCTCCATGGCGACCAGGCACAAGAGCTGGAGGATGTGGTTCTGCACCATATCCCGCAACGCCCCGGCCTCTTCATAATAGGACGCCCTGGCTCCCACGCCTTCCGCCTCGGCCACCGTGATCTGCACGTGGTCGATGTACTTGTGGTTCCAGATCGGCTCGAAGATGCTGTTGGCGAAGCGCAGCACGAGGAGGTTCTGGACGGTTTCCTTGCCCAAATAGTGGTCGATCCGGAAGATCTGGGACTCGTCGAAAACCCGCGCCACAGCCTCGTTGATGTGTTGGGCGGACTCCAGATCGTGGCCGATAGGCTTCTCGACGATGATCCGCGAGAACGGCTTGTGCTCAGTCGGGGGTTGGACGAGCCCAGCGTAGCGCAGGCCTTCCACGACGGCGGAGATCGACGCGGGCGGGATGGCCAGGTAGAAGATCCGGTTG
Source organism: Nitrospirales bacterium (assembly GCA_045403215.1). GTDB lineage: Bacteria > Nitrospirota > Nitrospiria > Nitrospirales > NS-4 > NS-12. Next base: position 2,308 of record JAXIOW010000176.1, read on the forward strand.
CTCGGCAGCTTCAGGTCGCCTTCGATCCGCTCCAGGCGCGCCTTGACATCCTTGTAGGCCTTGGGGTCGTCAATCGAGCCCTCCGTGTAGAACAGCCGCCGTGAGAAGTCCTTCCAGATCTCCTCCTTGAATTTCTGGCGGGAGTATTTCGCGATGCCTTCCTGGGCGGTTTTCCGGAAGTCCGCGTCGCTGAGCGGCGTGCGCCCGTTGCCCAGAACCGCGTAGTTCGGGGGCAGCAGGCCGTCCAACAATAGGTTATAGACGGCCGGCACGAGCTTGCGCCGGGCGAGGTCGCCGGACCCGCCGAAGATGACCAGCGTACAGGGTTGCGGAGTCATGAGCTCTTCTTCACGGCGTGGCCGCCGAAGGCGCTGCGCATGGCGGCCAACATCTTCTCGGCGAAGGAGTCTTCCTGCCGGGAGCGGAACCGGGTGAAGAGGGCGGCTGTCAGCGTGGGCAGCGGCACGGCCTTGTCGATCGCCTCGAGGACCGTCCACCGGCCCTCGCCCGAGTCCTGAACGTAGCCCTTCAGGCCTTCCAGCTTCGGGTTCTCCTTCAGGAACCCCGCGGTCAACTCCAGCAGCCAGGAGCGCACCACGCTCCCGTGCATCCAGAGATCGGCGATCCTGGCGAGGTCGAGAGCGTACCCGCTCTTGGACATCAGCTCGAAGCCCTCGGCGTAGCCTTGCATCATACTGTACTCGATGCCGTTGTGGACCATCTTGACGTAGTGGCCCGCGCCGTGGCTGCCCATGTAGGCCCAGCCGTCCTCGGGCGCGAGGGTCTTGAAGATCGGCGCGAGCTTGTCCACGATCTCCTTCTCGCCGCCGACCATCAGGCAGTACCCGAGCGTGAGCCCCCAGATGCCACCGCTCGTGCCGGCGTCCACGTAATGGAGTCCCTTTTTCTTCAACTCGACGGCGCGCCGCACGTCGTCGTGGAAGTTGGTGTTGCCGCCGTCAATGATGATATCGCCGGCGGACAGCCGGGAGGCCACCTTGTTGACGGTCTCTTCGGTCGGGGGGCCGGAGGGCACCATCATCCAGACGGCGCGGGGCGCTTTCAACTTGGCGACCATGTCCTCGAGCGAGGCAGCCCCGACGCAGCCCACCGCTTCCGCCTGTTTGATGAGATCCGTCGCCCGGTCGTAGGCGACCACGCGGTGCTTGCCCTGTTGGAGGCGTGTGACCATGTTCATGCCCATCTTCCCGAGTCCGATGAATCCGAGTTCCATAGGACGTTGCCCTTTCCCGCTCCGAACGAAGCGTTGTGGCTTGAAAAGCAGGCAGATTATAGACCAACCCTGGGGGCAACACAAAAGACGGAACCGCCGTCGCGCAATTCCCTTGATTCAGTCAGAGAGGTCGGCTAGGTTCCTGTCCCATGTATGCCATCGGCCTGATGTCGGGAACCTCCGCCGACGGCGTGGATGCAGCGTTGGTGGACATCCGCGGGTCCGGTCACGATCTGAAGATCACGCTCAAGGCGTTTCGCACGTTCCCGTACCCAACCGCATTTCGCGAGCGGCTCTGGCAGGCCATGACCGGCGGGACAGTGGAAGACATGTGTCACTTGAACGGCGCGCTGGGGGAGTGGTTTGCCCGGGCGGCGTTGAAGGTCATTAAAGCGGCTGGAGTGCCGCCTCGACGCGTGACGCTGATCGGATCGCATGGACAGACGCTTCATCACCTGCCGAAGCCGCGGCGTGAGCCAATCATCGGGCCGGTCCGGTCCACCCTGCAACTGGGCGCGCCGGCCGTCATCGCCGAGCGGACCGGCATCACGACGGTGGCCGACTTTCGAAGCCGGGACGTGGCGGCCGGCGGGGAAGGCGCGCCACTGACCCCCTACCTCCATTACCTGCTCTTTCGTCATCCGTCCCGTGCGCGGGCTGTGGTCAACATCGGAGGGATCAGCAACCTGACGTATCTCCCGGCCGGCGGCTCGCTCCAGTCGGTCCGCGCGTTCGATACGGGCCCTGGGAACATGGTGGTTGACGGGGTCGTGCGCTCCGTGACGGGCGGCCGGCATCAATTCGATCGCGGCGGCCGGCTCGCGCACGCCGGGAAAGTTGATGAGAGCCTGCTGCGACGACTCCTCCAGCATCCCTTTCTGCGGCGCCGGCCACCCAAGTCCACGGGGCGCGAAGAGTTCGGGGAGCGGTTCGTCGATCGGCTCGTCCTGCTGGGCCGGTTAGCCGGTCTTTCGGACGCGGACCTGGCGGCGACAGCCACGGCGTACACGGTGCGGACGATTGCGGACGCGCAGCAATTCCTGCCGCGGCGGGTCGAGGAGGTCTTCATCTGTGGAGGTGGCGCGAGGAACCCGACCATCATGCGGAGGTTGCAAGAGACGTTGGGCGGGACGCCCGTCCGGACGGTCGAGTCCCTGGGCTGGGACGGACGCGCGCTGGAGGCCGTGGCGTTCGCGGTCTTCGCCTACCAGCATGTGCGGGGCGTCCCGTGCAACCTGCCCCAGGTGACCGGCGCGAAACGGGCGGTGGTGCTGGGGACGGTTGTCCCGGGGAAATTGGGGTCAAAGTCGAATTAGAGTGGATTGTTGCGGGTCAGAGGGTTAGCCTGCTAATTCGACTCTGACCCCACTACGGTTTGAAGGTGTTCGGATAGCTGGAGGCGATGCCGTTCGGCCCCTTGCCGACCTTGATCCGCTTCACTTCGGTCAGGCTGCCCAAGTCCACGACCGAGACATCGTCGCTCTTCGTGTTGGTGACGAAGGCATACTTGTTGTCCGGGCTGAACGTGAT
>JAXIOW010000044.1:0-2558 GCA_045403215.1 Nitrospirales bacterium
ATTCATGAGCTCCACGATCTTGGGGTTCACGTTCAGCTCGTCGTCATAGAGCATGAAGCCGGTGACGCCGTAGGTCTTGTAGAGCTGGTCCATCTCCTTGACGATGTTCTCGGAAGTCCGCATCCGGACCCGCCGCAGGAAAGGGCTCATCCGCCCGCCGCAGAAGCCGCAGCCGAAGGGGCAGCCGAGCTGCGCGATCATCGAGAGCGCGCGCACGCCGTCGATGGTGTAGTGGTAACTGTCCACATCCACCAGGTGCCGGGCCGGGAACGGCAGCTCGGTCAGGGTCTGGTTGTTGAGGAAGTAGTCGGACTTCGGGTCGTCCCCATCCACGAGCTTGGGCGGCGCCTCGCCCAGAGCTTCGAAGACCGCTAGTTCTCCGTCACCGACCACCAGCACATCGAACATCTCTTCGAGCAGGCGGTATGCCGTGGCGGCGCGGCCCGCGACTCCCCGCTTCTGCTCGAACTTGTAGGCCGCGTGGATCAAGGTCACGTGCGGGCCGCCCAGTATGATCCGCGCCGTGGGGTTCAATGCTCGGATCGCCCGGTAGATCTTCGTGGCGGCTGGCATTTGGGGTGTCGTCGCGGTCAGGCCGTAACAGGTCACGCCATTCATCCGCACGTGGTCGCGTACGACCTCCTCGTAGTTCTCCACGCCCGAGAGGTCCAGCATCTCCACTGCGAGGCCGGCCTGCTCGAGGACGGCAGCGACCTTGAGGACGCCGAGTGTCATGAAGACGCGCTCGTCCAACAGGAAAATGGAAGGGGGAGTGATCAGGCAGATTCGCTTTACCATGAGGAGGGCTCCCTATGCTTTGACCGCGCGCAACGTGACGGACATGTTGTCCACCACATTCCAGAGATGCCGCCGAAAGCGCTTCTGGAAATATTTCGGAAAGTACCGAAACGGCTTCCGCATGTCGAAATCGATCTTCTCGATCCGGAAATTGGTCTTGATCCCATAGTCGGTGGGTGATTCGAAATACTGAAATGTATCTTCGGTAATAAATCGAACATGCGTGGGGTCACGGAAGGCCCCGCGCGACGTGTAATACGGGACGATGACGCGGACTTCAGCGCCAGGATGGCACACGCGATAGACTTCCTCAAGGAACGGGATGAGGTCCCTGATATGCTCCATGATGTGACTCATATACACGACATCAACCGAGTTGGTCTTCAAGGGCACTGCATGTTCAAAATCACAGATCACGTTGACGCCCGGCTCTTTTCGACGATCCAACCCGAACGCCCCGTTGAGCTTCTTCGCTCCACACCCGATGTCAACGATCACCGGTCTCACAGAGCACGTTGACAGATCCCCAGGAAATATTCCGCCCTCCGCTCGCACGTGTGGTACTTCAACAGATGGGCGTAGCCGTCATTGACGATGGCTTCCCGTTCCGCCTCCTCCCGGAGGTAATGCCGAACCAAGTCCTCAAGGTCGCTGAGGTCTGCCTTGCAGTACACCGCATGACGGCGATGTTCAAACTCATTCGGAATGACAGCTTCCGGCTCGTCCGAGAGCAGCATGGTCCTCATCGCCACGATCTCGTAATATCGGGGAGGCGCCGTCCACCCTCCGCCCCGCAGCGCCACTGCAATCCGTGATGCAGCGATCTCCCGGAAGTAGGGCTCGGGCGCCATCTTTTTCAACTGGTCGGCCTCCGACACTTGCGCGTTTTGAAATAGCTTTGTCTGCCAGCGTTCCAGTCGCCCGGCCTTCAGTTTGTATTGGCGGTCCTCCGGGCTGGCGTACACGCCGCCGGAGAATCGCACTCCTTCCATCCGGGAAAGAATCTCCACCGCCTTCACCCGGCGGGGATGGGAGGCGCGCCCTCTGTAAGAGACATCGATCTCCTTGGGAACCGGTCCGAGTGCCGGCAGGGCTTCCACCACGATCGAAAGTGGCAACGGCACAGTCCTGGCAATCAAGCGACGATCGCCGCGGAATGCCCAGAGGACGTCCCAGAATTGTCGCACGGGATTCCTCTTCTTCCACACGTAATCGCGCTTGAAATAAAACCGGATCGGGTAACGCCCGAGGACGTCATGACGAATATGCGCGCAGTCTCCCCCATCCACAAAGACCAGCGGTGGGAACGGTGCCCGGGCGTAAAGCTCGGCGCACTCATCCAGACAATCCTGACGAAACGAGGAGAGGCAGACCAAGTCGAAATACCGGTCCCGGAGTCGATCCAAAATCTCTTCTCGGCTGAAACGCTGACCAGGCCGCTGGACCAAGTACCAGGGACGGCTCTCAGGATCATGGAAGGCCGGCTTATACGGATAGTCCACGACCTGTTCGTCCCCAAGTACTCGGGAGAGACCGATGTAGAGCGGATCAGCCACATAATCAAGATGTTTGTCCGTCAGGAACAGAACCCGCATAAGCTGTATACGTCCTCCAAAGGTATTGATTATACATTAGGTAGCGGGGAGGATAAAAGACAAATTCGGTTCAGACGCCACTCGGCGCGCCATGGGCGCGTTCCCAGAGTTTCGCGTACTTCAGCAGCACATGGGCCCCAGAAAAGCCGGACACGATCAACCCGG